>NZ_JAFCMA010000001.1:0-440065 GCF_018130125.1 Bradyrhizobium sp. AUGA SZCCT0177
TTGGCGTCATCCTCGTCGACCGTGGCCACGACCGCGGCGGAAACCACGGGCGCATCGTTGGAGCCGGTGATGGTGACCGTCACCGTCTGCGTATCGGAAAGCGGCGAAGTACTACTGTCTGTGCTTTTCACAGTGTAAGTCAGCACCAGTTGTTCACCCACCGCTAGATAGTCGAACGCCTGCGTACCGGAGTTGAAATTCCAAGTAAGGTTGTGCGTATCGGTCGGATCAGCTGCGAGATCCGCCGGCGTCACGCCTAACATCGTCAACAATTGTCCATTGGTCAGCCCAAGCCCCGTCGTTGTGCCCGAGGTCACAACTGTCGTAACCAGAGAGCTAACCGTGTCGGAGACGTCGGCATCGGTCACACTCAAGGTTCCGCTGCCGCTTAGACCTGCGTTAGTCTCGACCAGGCTAGTTGATGCAGTATCTGTCGTTACGAGGATAATATTGGGCCCGTCATTGGTGCCGGTGATGGTGACGTCGATCTGCTTAGTGATCACGCCGCCGTTCTGGTCATTGAGCGTGATGGTGAAGCTCTCGACCTTGGTCTGGCCGGCGGCGAGATACTCGACCGCTGAATCCGCAACCGTGTAGGTCCAGGTCAGCTGGCCGCCAGTGCCGGTTCCGGTAGTGTCGGAATTCTTGACCGCGCTAAGCGAGCCCAGAGTGGTGCCGACCGGGGTGCCGGTCAGGGACACCAGATGCACGTCGGTGAGGTCGACATCGCTGAACGAGATGGTGCCGCTGTCGGTGAGATTGCCGGCTGGGGTGACCTGCTCGGTTACTGCACCAATCAGATCCTGCACGGTGATCACTGGCGCATCATTGCTGCCAGTGATGGTGACGTCGATCGTACGGCTAGTCGTGCCGTCTGCAGATATTACCGTAAGGGTCTGATGAACAATTTGCCCGGCGGCGAGAGCCTCCGTCGCAGGCTTGGCGTTATCAAGCGTGAAACTCCAGGCTCCCGTTGTCGAATTGAACGTGAAGTTTCCATATGTACCGGTCAGCGCGGCCGCTGAGGGATTTTGAAAATGATTTTCGCCTGCATCCACATCGGTAACGGTGAGGGTGCCTGTTACGGTCGGCGTGCCCGGAGTACTGTTGCTCGTCCCTCCGGCCTCAACAACGGTGCCTGTGTACGTCCCTGTGATGGTTGCGCCATCATTTTCGCCTTGGATGTTGATCAAAACGCGCGCTTGGCTAAGCGTGCCGTTGCCGAGGCGGATGGCGTAAACGAACACGTCGTTAATCTGATCCGTTGCGGAGAGCGTGTTGAGATCCCTGCCCGCCGCAGCTGCCCCGCCATTGTCGAGCTTGTATTCGACTTTTCCGTTGTTGATTCGAACCCAGTTGTTTAACGCCGTTTTTTCCCACGCCGAGATGCCACCGGTAAGCGGGTCCGCGACTAACAGCTGTGCATCGGGGGCGAGCGCGTTGCCGTTACCGTCGTCGACTGAAAAAAGTGTTTTTGCATTTCCCCCAAGGTCATTACTCATCACGTCGAAGGTGACGATGCGGGTCGCGACATTGTAATAACTCGATAGCGCGAGCGCGTTTTCGGTCCAGCTATACAGGTCATCTTTGGCTTGGGGCGTATTCGAGAATGAAGTGGTGCTGCCGCCGCCAGTTGTCTGAGTAGCCATTTTATATTTGTCCTCGAAATTCGTGAAATCGATTGTTAGTTGCAATTTGCCCGGACGCGGTTGAGCGCTCCGGCTGGTTGAGACGGCATAGAAGCGGATGTTTCAGCCGCCTGGAATTCTGAAAAAGCGTCTTGATACGGCGACAGCGTAACGGCGGCGTCGCTCGGCGTAGTCACCGGCGGATCACGCACGATAGGCTCCGACTGATCGACCGAATTACCTCGAACTATTACTGCAATTTCGCGGAGGCGAGATTCGATCTCTGACCAATCGATCCCAGGCTCTACCTTTACCGGCTCCGACTTCGGTGTAAAAAATACGCGGCCACGCGATTCGATCTCGGACCCGTCGACCGGCTCTGCCTTTTTAGTAAACGCAACGCGACCCACGGCTCACTCCTCTGCTAACGCAGAGCAGGTGCGATCGCTCGAAAGGTATCTCACAAGACACCGCCGATTTTCGGCGCGATCAACGCAAACGCGCTGACACTGGAGAGAATCTGGAACTATTGTGAAATTACTCCGAACGCCATAATCCCTGCCCTATTCATGTCGAGTCCCAGAAGACCGCGCATGTTCGAAATTTTTTTGTCGCGTCTCTTGATTTGATCAGAGACAAAATCGCAGACCTCATTCCTTCGTGCTGCTATTCGCGAGGCCGTCCCTTAACTCAATGAGTGCAACTTGCCGCAAATTCTAATTACCGTCCATATGCAACGCGACATAGATTGATTTAACTATGAATCGATGGCGTCGCAAAATTGGTTATGATTCATCCGGTTAGAAGTCAAAGCTCTTTCCTAGATTGAGAGACCGTAAGACTACGGACATCAAGCGGCGAAAGAGGTACCTCAAAATAGCGATTGAGAGCAGCACAGCTTGTACTTGCCAGATTATCTGCGCGGGCTCCTCCGAGAATTGCCGACGGTACGAAGACCGAGGCCCGCGCAAAGTTCCGAAGCTTGCTGGACGCCGTGAGCACGAGCGAACACGTCGATTGCAGCAAAATCACTGTCGGCGAATGGATTGATCAAAGGCTACAATCCGGCGCGCCTGGTCGTGGAATGAAGTGAGTCAGCCAGCGGACGCTCGAGGTGGCCAAGAAGCGGCTGCATCACGACGTGCTGGCAATCCCACTATTGACGGAACCAACGCCAACGATTTCGTATCAGCGCGAATTTCGCCCACGCTGCAAATCGTCAAAGCTTCTGTCAATTACAGATTTTAAGTTTTGCTCGCGCATCATATCTGCCGAACGGTATATTTGACATCTGGCTCGTCTTCTTCAAAACCCGAATTAGGCTGGCCGGCGCGTTAGCCAAACTTTAAGCGCGTCTGTAAGTTTCCAGCCCGCTTTACGGACGCTTTACGGATTGGGCCCACCGTTAACGATTAGTTTTCACAGGTGAGCCGATGCCAACCATCGCAATAGCGGATACCGAAGCACGCAACGCGCCGCGCCGCAAAGTCCTCGATAGCGGCTTGATGAGGTTCGGAGACTTGTCCGTCCCCTGCGTTATCCGCAATCTTTCGGAAATTGGCGCTGCGTTGGACGCAGTTCCCCAAAGTTTGGTCCCCGATCAGTTCACTTTGATCGTTGTTCGAAAAAAGAAAATCTATTCCTGCACCGTCATATGGCGAAAAGGAACGCGCCTTGGCGTATCGTTCTGCTGAATGACCTCGATGATCGACGAGCGCAGAAGGTCACTGCGGACCGACGTTGACGAAATGGCCTACATTTCGGCATCGGGCTCGAGCACGCGGTGTCGAATTGCAAATATGTCCGATGACGGCGCGGCCCTGGATGTTCCCGACGCCTCGTTTGTCCCGAATTGCTTCCAATTGATGACCGAGCAGGATCGGATCGTTCGGACCTGTAGGATTGTTTGGATCAAAAAGAACCGGATCGGCGTCGAGTTTGAGACTAAAGAGCAGTCTGCAATCACGCATCGTGAACGGCAGTTTCTGCAGTATTTGCGTGACACTAATTGGCAGCGTGCGGCGAGTTTGCCGAACAGCTCGAAACTAATATCGAAACTGCTCGGAAACGGCTGGGTTGAACGCAGGGGCGAAGGGAACGACGCCGCATACCGCATCACGTCAAAAGGCTTGGCTGCGAAAATAAGGCCGGTCAAAATTTAGTGACACCAGGCTGCCGATTTTCAAAGCGGCGGTTTTCGGTTTCCTTGGGCAGCTCTCGGATACGAAGGCGCGCGAAGCCGCGCAAAGGGCGAGCAAAAATCGCTGGCCGGAACTAACTTGCGGAAGTTATAGGGCTCGGAGCGATCGACTGCGCCAAACCCCGAGGCACCATTCGTTTGCGGACCCTCAGCCCACTACCGACGCGGGACGCTGCGCGCAGCGGCGTCCGCCGAAGCGACCTTCAACTGCGAAAGGAGTGCCTGATTTGTCGCAGCATTGACATGGTACCGTCTGTGTACCTGCCATTACAGAAGTACTGATCCAGCTGCGATGCACCAAGCATAAGCAAGACTGCAATCACGAAGCCCTTGAACATAGTGGGCCTCCATGGCGACCGCCAACCGGGCTGGTTGGATTAAAGCGTTTCGGAAATTCGCTATCGCTCGTCGCGACCTATCTGCAATGGCGGTAAGCTTGACAATGACTAGTAACTAGTCCCTTAAAGGGCAGCACAGCACGCTTCGGCATCGCAAAAAGCCCGGGCTGCCGTTTGGGACGGCCGGGCACACGCCGTGCTATTCCGCAGAGCTGTGTGAAATCGATCTAGCCACACGAAGAAGAGAGACCAGCGCCTCTTTAGCATTTTCAATGCCGAGCGCGACCAGTTCGCGAACCTGAATTGGCACCTCGATTTTGGTTTCCCATACTCAGCGGCCATCCTCCGGCCAATTGATGGGCATGAACGTAAGCCGCCGTCGGTCCATTTCTTCGCGAAGCTTATCCGCGTATGCGCGGACGCCCTCGCCTGCAAAGCGATAGCGGCTTCCTGCATCCAAGGCGACTTGCTGACGGACGTTCTCGTAAAACGCCAACAGACGTTCGTTCTTCATTTGGGAATAATTCATATAAGGCCTCAAAAAAAGCTGACCAAAAAAGCAGACCAAAAACGAAGATTAGACACCAACCCGGCCGTGAGCCAAGAGCTTTCACGTATTTTTTGCATCTCAGCTCAAAAAGGATTGTGAAACGACAGGTCGGATCGAACCCTCGCCGAAACCAAACGCCGCGCCACCTGACTACCGTAGCTCTTTTGCCACACGGTATGAGTTTCCCCTACTTGTGTTGTTCTCAGTGCAGACGCCATCGAAGGGATCATTAGCTTCCGTAACCGGCGGCGCGGCGTGTGTGGACTCGCTCGAGGGGCCAGCGCGGTTCTAACCCTCGAGCGAGTTCGCTCGCGCTACTGCTTCATGACCGCCGCTTAGCCGATAATGTCACGGGCGCGGGAGGGCGGACAGCTTATTGCCCCGCATACGAACCGAACGACCAAGCCTTCGTTGATTAAGGTTGATCCCGCATCCATGCCATTAACTCGGAGAGTGCCGCAACGACAGCCGAAGTTGCAAGCATCCGCGCCTTCCGTCACAGGCGAACAAGACAAGCGATTGATGAAAGTCTGACCGGCCAGCGCGAGCAAATCGCCTGGAGGCGGCATGACATATTGGACCGCAGGTGTCGTAGCAACCTCGTTGGCTGTCTTTCCCGTCGTTGCGAGCGCGCAGATGAACTGCGAAGCAATACCTCACGGACCCGTGCGCACCGATTGCTACCTAGGCCTAAGTCAGTTCTATCGTGGACAATCCAATCTTGCCGCTGCCAGCGCGCGCACAATCAGACGCCGCGTGGTATCGCGCAATTACTGGAACAGACCCTCCGAAGCCCAAACCACATCGGCGAAGACACAGACTTGGCCGTTGATCAAGGGTGTTGGGTCGCTAAACCTTCATAGCGAGAAAATCATGATGATCATGAATACAAATGCGAGCGCACTCGCGACGACCCCATAAATTAGATCGCCGCGTTCGCGTTTCGTCATGCTTTGGATCCCAAAGGTCAGGTCCTGAACGCGACACCGACGAAGTCAGCGTCTCGCCAGACCAAACGACACTCCCGAACCGTCCGAAAATTATCGAACGACAGATCGAATTCCACCGGCAATACGTTCAGCCGCTCCAAACGAAGGCTGGCTCCGGAATTCGTTACGTCGCGAACCCAGCAAGGAAAGACACCGGCCCCGCCATGAAAGTATAACAGTGCGCTCCGATTGATGCGCGTCCGGCCGATCGCACGACGTTCTCGACCTGCGGACTTCAGCACTTGCTCGACACTCAACATGGCAGTCCCGTGAAGCGTGCAGCAGGATAGGTTTGGGCGGGACGCCGCCTACAGCGACGCCCCTCGTCGAGCGGTACGCTTGATTGGTGATCCGGACACCTCTCAAATCCGAACGACTACCCGGAATGGTAGGCGTACGTTCGCACGCGGCAACAAAACTCGCATATTAAGCTTGATACGGTCGCTGCGGGTTAATTGTGGAACTGGATGCGGTCTAGGTCTACCTTCGGCAACCTCGCCGCGGGCGGATCGGCACGGCTGCCGGCGTTCTGGTGTTGAAATAATGTCCGGGATGGGACTCGGCCTTCAGTTTCCACTGGGACACTGTACTCCATGGGGGAGTGTCAAGCAGTGGACGCGTGATCTTGCTCGCGCAACTTTCAAGAACAATCGTGCACGCATCAGTCGGGTTCCAGGTGGGTTGATGCTTCAAGCGGCCGGTGGAGGCATGTCGAGAATGCCTCCCTACGAAAACTTATCCCTCTGGTTGCGCATTCTGCTCTCCTCCTTTGTCCGCCCTATCGCAACCTTGAGGTCATCCAATTCGAGGAACGTATCCGCCTGCCGACGCAATTCGTCAGCGACCATCGCAGGTTTCGTTCGCATGCTTGATACGACTGTGACGCGAGGACCGAGGCGCTGGATTGCTTCCACAAGGCGACGAAAATCGCCGTCCCCAGAAAACAACAATATGTGGTCTACATGCTTCGCAATCTCGACCGCATCGACTGCGAGTTCGATTCCAATATTGCGCTTGTATTTCCGCCGGCCCTGACCATCATCGAACTCTTTGACCGAGTTCGTACGCACTGTGAAACCGTTATAGTCGAGCCAATCGATGAGGGGCCGGGTCGTTTGAAACTCTTCGGCGATGATCGTGTAGTAATAAGCACGCACAAGCACGCCGCGCGTCCTGAACTCGGCGAGAAGCCTCCTGAAATCAATGCTGAAGTCCAAGGCTTTCGCGGTGTGGTGGAGGTTCAGGCCGTCGACAAAGAGCGCCAATTTTTCGGAAGGAATCATCACCCCAAGCTCCCTTCATTACCCATAGGACTGCGGTGCATTATGGTGCAACTAAGATTGCCGGCGGGGTGACGAACCTTGTCCACTGCTACCGCGTCGCGGCGTTTACGTCCGCTTTGGTTCGCGTCGATTTGACCGCGCCGCTCACTTCCGGTCTAACTCCACAAGAAGACGCAATCGGGGCCGTGAGCGTGTTCTCAAAAATGCCAACGCCCCTACTTCTTACCCAGAACCTGCTCCACGGCTTGCATAACAGGCTTTTTGGAATTCTGGTCTTGCTGGCAGAAGCGCTCTAGCTTGACAGATTTCTCTTCGAGGGCATTGGAGTCAATAACGGGATTGCCTTGCTTACCTCTGTGACCCAACGAAGATACTCAATTACGAAGCTCGAATAGAACGCCAAGAGACACCGAAAATCGCAGCGCGCATGTGGTCCCTGAGTAATGCGCCTTCAAAGATAGACGACGTAGATTGCGTCTGGATCAGTGGCCTGAGCTGGAAATTGCATATCCCGGTCGACATAGCCGTCATAAATGACGCCTGGTTCATTCAAGCCATCAAATGGTCCGGGACTTTTCACCACGCGCGCAGTCTTATCCGGAAGCGCCAATAACTTCTCGATCAATTCAGCAACCGTCATTGCACCCTCCCCTGCCCTTCACCTCCCAACACCGCAGCGGCGCAACGATTCCTGCCGCCGCCAGCCCTGGACACCTTTCTTAAGACCGCCAACGTGGCCGAGCAAGCCTCATCAACCCAAACGGCGGCCTTCGGAGGATTGGGACGCGGTGAAATCGACGGGCTGAGCCAGTGAAGATACGAGGTGACCGGCCATGCAGTGATCCGGCCAGCCTCCCTGGCGGCGGCTGACTGCAATAAAATGCGGCGTCGAAATCGAGCAGCCGCAACAAAGCCCTGCGGCAGAGATTTGGCTCACATGATGCACTTGGACGTTTTTACTTCACGCTCGCTTTATTTAGGTCGAGCAGAATCTTTTGCCTTCCGAAGGCGGACCCCAGGTCCTCCGCCGTTTTCCTCGATGAACACGATGCCCGCATTCTCAAGCGCGCCACGCACATCTTCGATAGTACGCGAATATGGTTCTCTCGCTCCCCTCTCGAAGTCCGCAATGGTTTTCGTGGCCGTTTTGCTCGCAGCTGAAAGGTCTGTTTGAGACCAGCCAAGGAGGCCCTCTTCCTTACCGAGACGAATGGTGAGCCGCACTTCTACTTTTGGCAGATCAATCGCTCCGTGCGGACGCAAAGACATACCGACCCTTCGGCAAGCTGACCACTTCGCCGCGTTCTTCTCGGAAGTAATCCGATTGTGTCAAGGAGCCTTCATCTGTGAGAGACATCCGGGACAGGAGGCCGTTCAAGAGCGCAGCGGTGTTTTGCATGCTGATGAATGTCTGTTCAGTATGGTCGTCGCAGCCAGCAACGCCGGCCGGTCAAAAAGCGCATAGCGCGGAGTGTAAATTAGCCGGTAATGCCGCTATCATTATGCCGTCATCGGAAGGGCAGACAATGAAATGGGTTTGTGCGGCACTATTTGTCACGTTTTATGCCGGTGGCGTTGTCGGCTCTTTCGAGATTTACAAAGTCCGCTTTTCCTGCGTCCTTCTCAAAGACATCGACTCAAAAACCTGCGGAGCCGCGGTTTGGGTCAACTCATTCGCGTGGCCGTACAATGGTGGGCGCCGACTTGCGCGTTGGTCCCACGAGCACGACGGCGAGCATTTTCCCTTAAGATAAAGCCGCCCGATTTGCTCGGCCTCAGCCAATCCAGCCGCCGGTGCCCGGGGTCAGCAGTGGCAGCGCTTCTGCAACTTTTTCTTCCTCAACCAAACCGAACGCGCGGCGAAGCGCGGTCGCAGGTGGGGCAATTCCGAATAATCGGTCGATAGGCATTTCGCACGGGTCCAAATCGTCAGCCGCATCTGAGCGAGGCGGCCTTACGATTCACGCATTGCTTCGTGGCGCACCGAGGACCGATCAGCCCCAATCACTTCACGCGCCCGCCGCTGACTGACCCTCAAAACTCAAGCAAAGGCGGCCACAGTCTGCCGCCTTGCGACGCTATTTTTGAGTTGAGTCCTTTAGCATGGCGTTGCCGAGTATTGCCTCAGCCAACAACTTCGGTCGGCAAAGACCTTAAGGCGCCGAGCTTCCGATACGGCCAGGCTACCGTACTTGGCCTTCCATTTGTAGATCGCGCTGCTGATGCCGTGCTTGCGGCAAACACCCCCCGTCTTCGAGCCCGCTTCCTGCTCCCGCAGGATCGCTTTTCATATCCGTTTCCATGACGGATTCTACCCTGGCCTATTTCAACTGCCCAACATTAGAAAGACGGCGTTCCGCCAAATCTGATGGTCATTTCTCGGATAATAAATAAGAACTATAGCTCCTCGCGCATGAAACGGAGCTACCTCCAAACGCAACGGCCGATAGCCGCCAGCCTCGATATCGCTATTCACACCACTTCCCGGTGCTATGCTATTCGTTAGCAGCGCAAACTTATATCGCTGGGAAATCACCTCAAGATAAGCGGCAATGAGTTTGTTGGGAAGATGCTGCAACATTTCCTTTGCGATGAGCAAATCGCCGCCCGGCAACGAGTCAAGGTTTCTGGAAAGATGAAAGCTAATATTATCTGCAGCATATCGCCTATTATTTTCATCTATCAGCGACTGAACAACATCGAGACCTGTATATCGCACCGATGACCAATTTATATAACGGGAAAACTGCCAGTCACCGCATCCTAGATCGGTCACAGTCCTTACTTCATTTTCCTGGATAAACCTTTCCAAGAAAGAGCGATATTCGATCGTACTGCTGGGGAGAGATCCGGGACCAGAACCATTACTCCAGCGGTCTTCGTTGTAGACTGCCTCGAACGCACTAGCGACATCGATTTCTTGCACTTGAACACCTCCTCAATGCACAGTTCGACAGCCATTAATTCTGTACGGCGCTTACTGAACTTGAATTTTTTGCTCAGTTAAGCTTCGCAAGCTCGGCATTCGCTCCCTCAATTCCCTGGTGTCCCGCCGCTCCGTTGCCTAGATAGCGTCCAAGCATCACTTGCGCCTGGCCATGGCCTCGTTCCGACGCGGCGCGAAACCAACTCTCCTGCGGCAATTGCGACCTGACCTGCAGGTGTGGCCGCCGCCGTACATCGCGCCCATCGCAAACTTTCCGCCGCTATGCCCTTGGGCTGCGGGGCTGCTCACACAGCTTTTGCGCCGCAGCGACAGCGGTAGGCCCACCGCGCCCGTTGACCAGCATTCCGCCAAGGCGACTTGAGCGTCTGTGATCCCGCCTCTGCGGCGCGTGTAAACCATTGGCGCGCCGCCTCCAAGTCTGCCGTCACACCACGCCCTCCACTTAGAGGCGGCCTAACATGAATTGCGCCGCTAACATAACTCAAATTTGGTTGCAAGCCCCCCGCGGCGATGGCACGGTTAGCATTGATGAGACTTTCGACTGCCCCCGCGCGGATCGATGGCAAACACAAACATTTGAGCATTGAAGGGCTGACTGGCCAGAGGAGCTTAACGCGTTGCCCTCGGTTCCCTGACCAAGACGGACTCTAGGGTCATTATCATCTAGTGATAGTCTCGGCATGCATGCCTACGGCTGTTAGCGGCGGGCAGATCCGTTCCAACGGAAGACGACGGCAACGAATGGAAGCTAACGCGCGATTTGCGTCCCAGAAAACATAGAAGGGATCGCCGCACAGGAAGGTGTGTTGTCAATGACCATGAAGTCGATTGGCCTTTGCATGATTGTCAAGAACGAGGCAAGCGTAATTGTCCGCTGTCTCGACAGTGTACGACCGATGATCGATTTTGTCTTGATAGAGGACACAGGCTCGACCGACGGGACGCAGGAAATCATCCGAAATTGGCTCACTGAAAAGGGCATTGCCGGTACCGTCGTCGAAGAACCATGGCATGATTTTGCATACAACCGGTCCCATGTGCTGGCCTGCCTTCGAAAAACGGAGCATATCGACTACGCGTTCATCATCGATGCCGACGATACGCTCACGCTCGATCCCGGGTTCGACGTCGTCGCATTCAAGACCACTATGGAAGCGGACTTCTATGATGTCCCGATCAATCACGGTCCAATCAGGCATTACCGACCGCAAATCTGCAGCAACAGGAAAGACTTTTATTTTCGCGGTGTCTTGCATGAATTTCTGGAAACCCCAGCCGGACCTCATAACCGTGAGACCGCCTCAGGATTTGCCATCCAGATCAACGGCGGCGGTGCGCGTAGTCAGGATCCGCAGAAATTCCGAAAAGACGCCGAGCTGCTAGAACGCGCATTGCAAAACGAGACGGACGCGTTTCTCCGCTCCCGCTACACATTTTATCTCGCTCAGAGCTATCGCGATTTTGGCGAGAAACAGAAAGCGCTCGACCTTTACCTGTCTCGAGCCGAGATGGGCTTTTGGCAGGAAGAGATATACGTAGCCCTATTGGGCGCCGCACGTCTAAAAGAGGAACTCGAATTTTCTGAGGACGAGGTCATCGCTGCGTATCAGCAAGCCACTGAATCGCAGCCTGCAAGAACGGAAGCATTGCACGGTGCGAGCCGTTACTGTCGGTACAAAGGCAGAAACCAGTTAGGCGCCGAAATCGCTCGTCGGGGGATCGACTTGCCGTTACCTCTTGGCGCTCTCTTTTCTGAAGGCTGGATCTATGAATGGGGCCTTCTCGACGAGCATGCCATCAACGCCTATTGGGCAGGCGACTACCACAGCTGCATCGCCGATTGTCTGCGCATTCTCGAACGCGCGAAAATAGATGAAGCTACGAGAACGCGCGTCATCGCTAACGCCCGTTTCGCGCAGGACAAGCTTCGGGAAGTCAAACCTTCGTCGTTTGTTGATGCGAGCAAGGCGCCATTCGTGACAACGTCTCCCCCAAAAGTGCTGATCGCAATTCTGGCAAAGAGTAAGGCCGGCCATTTGCCTTTGTTTTTGGAGTGCATCGAGGCGCTGGACTACCCGCCGGAATATATCTCGCTGCACATCAGGACCAACAACAATAAAGATGCGACCGCAGAAATCCTGCGCGATTGGGTGGCTCGGGTTGGCGCGCGCTACGCGCATGTCGAATTCGATGACAGCGACGTCGCGGAGCGCGTTCAAGACTTCGACGACCACGAATGGAACACCACGCGCTTTTCGGTACTAGGTCGAATCCGCCAGCACAGCATTGACCAAGTCTTGGCGCTGGGGTGCGACTTCTATTTCGTCGTCGACGTCGACAACTACCTGCGTCCCCTCACCTTACGGAATCTGGTCGACCTTAACCTGCCGATCGTAGCGCCGCTTCTTAGATGCGTCGATACCGACAGGCCCTACTATTCCAACTATCACCACATCGTCGATGCGAACGGGTATTTTTTAGACAGCGTCGAGTACCGCAAGATTCTCGAGCGCGCCTCACCGGGTCTCCATGAGGTTGCGCTCGTCCACTGCACCTATCTGGTCCGGGCCGATACAATACCTCGCCTGACTTACGATGACGCGTCGTACCGCTATGAATATGTGATTTTTTCCGCCAGCGCGCGAAAAGAGGGCATACCCCAGGTGCTAGACACCCGCGAAGTCTATGGGTGGCTGACCTTCGGCTCCGATGGTGAAGCAATCAGGCCGCTCCTCGCGGCCGAGCTTGCCGAACAGTCGCTGAAGAGAACGCTCGCCAGTACGATTTATCCACCATCGCAGAATGCAGAACGAGCCATACGATTGAAGGAATATCCGCCACTCGCATCCATTTCCAATACGCCGTCGGACGACTACGTGAAAGCTCGACAGGCACTCGAGCAAAAGCCTTATCTGCTCGAGACCGATGCACTCGGCTTTATTCGCGGAACCGACTCGCCCACTCAATCGACACACACGCTCGTGGTCATGGGCGACGGTGTTGTCGAATGCATGTATCTCGACCCGGATGACAGGTTCTGCGCAAAGCTCGAAACACTTGCGCGCGGGGAATTCGGCGTAGATGTGGCGGTCAAAAACGGCGGCTACAGCGGAGCCACCACGCTTCACATGCTGAACGTCTTTATGAATAAAATCGTTCCAATGAAGCCTGACCTGGTTATCCTGATGACCGGTATTGTCGATGTCGATGTCGCCCACGTTCCGGCCAGCTTTTGGAGTCGGGACTGCTGGATCGAACCGATCGTCGAACTCAGCAAAGATAATCGATGGCGCGACAACAATAGCTCTCCCGCTCCCTCGTTTTCCGATCGCCGGCGGTTGCTCGACCTTTTTTCGGCCACTGCACGCGCGTTTGACATTGAACTTTGGTTTGCAACAGTTCCGCATCGTCGCGGTGACAATGTCGACCCGGCCAAAACACGAGCACGACTTTCCATCAACGAAGTCACCCGCACAGCAGCGCGCGCGGGAGGACATACTTTATGCGATCTCGAGGTCGAACTGGCAGAATGCTACGACGTCTTCCAGGACGACTTTCATCTGAACCGCGCCGGCAGCGAAACTGTCGCACGTTCCCTGCTTGCGAAGAGCCTCGAGTTCTTTCAACGTTGCACGGCAAAAGTTGCTGCCAAAGCAAAGCCCGCTCAATTGATCGGCGAAATCAATGTCATAAATTTGGATCGCAGCACCCAGCGCTGGGAACTTTTCAATGTTCGTAACAAAAACCTTGGCCCATACACGCGCTATTCGGCGGTGGATGGTCACATGGTCGACCGCTCGTCTTTGGAAACCGAAGGCATAATTGCACCAGGACTCGACTATAGTCCCGGAGCCTTGGGTTGCGCTCTCTCCCATATTCGGCTTTGGCAGCAGGCTGTCGAGCAAAATGTGCCCTTGACAATATTTGAGGACGACGCATTCGGCCATCCTCAGTTTAACGAACATTGGCGCACCGTCGCCGCACAACTTCCTGATGATTGGGATGCCGTATTATGGGGTTATGTTTACGACCCGCTTTTCATCTGGACCGACCTGGGCTTCTCGTCGTCTGAAGTCCGGTTCTACGATCGAGCGCCGGCATTTACGTGGAACGACACAGCGAATGGACGTTCGATATACTCTCCTGTGCGATTAAGACATGCTTTCGGCACACAAGCATACTCAATCAGCCCCCGCGGAGCAAAGCGCTTCTTAGACGCCCTCTTGCCTCTAAAGAAACAGTTTGTCCCATTTCCCGGGACGTCAATCGTAAACGAGGACCAGGGCATCGATGGCGCCATGAACCTGGTGTATCCGAAAACTCAGAGTTACATATGCATTCCTCCGCTTGTGGTCCATCGAGATGATGGGGTGAGCGATCGATTGGAGGGGCTCGAGTCAGATTCGCGTCCACTGCTAGACGAGCCTATTTCTTCCTAGTGAAAATCTGGTTTTCTCCGCTAGACGATTTTTTCTTCGAATAGGGGAGCTAACGCGCGACGTACGGCTGCCTCACTTCCGGGCCGAAACCGATTTGCCGCGAATTCGCATAATTGTCGTGGAAGCGGCAACGAGATCTCGAGATGCAATCGATACGTCGCTTGGGATGGGAAATTCAATGGATAGACGATCGTTCATAAGAGGGATAGTTGGCGCAGGAAGCGCGTACAGCGCGTTTTTAACGCCAATTGATGCAAAGGCGCAGATCCTTTCGGCTAAAACTCGTTCTCTTCTGATCACCGCGCCAGTCGAGCTCACCGGCGACTGGGGCGGGATGATCCCAAATGCGGCGCTGCAAGTTATCGAGCGGATGCGCGCGGCTTGCTACGATGGCGTACGTCTTGTTTCCGATCAACAGCCCGATCGGTTGCGGGTCGAAAAACGCAGCTCAGGGTCGCCAGCCATTTGGCTTCACCCGGCTGGAACCACCACCGGCTGGATCATCGTCAACATTGGCGAACGGGACTGGTCGAAGCTAGCCTATCAGTTCGGCCACGAGCTCGGCCACGTGACAGCCAACTCCTGGCGAGGTGACGCCAAACCGCGCCCGCCAAGCAGATGGCTTGAAGAGGCGCTGGTCGAAGCATTCTCGCTGCGCGGCCTGGGGATTTTGGCGGATAGTTGGTCAAAGGATCCGCCATTCAAGGACGATAGCGGGTTTGGGGCAGCCTTGGCCGTCTACCGACAAAACATAGTCGAGCGCTACGGCAAGCTTGCAATAGAACAGGGAAATCCCAAAAACCTCGACATCTGGTTAAAGCAACATCGTTTCACGATGGAAGGCCAGCCAGGTCTGAATGCCTTTGCGCAGGCAGCATCTCTACGTATCCTCGAAGAGTATGAGCGTAATCCGGCCTGTATTGAAGCGCTTGGTGCGCTGAACAGATGGGATGGCCGCAGCGCCCTTCCGTTGGAGCAGTATTTCGAGGCATGGAAGGCCAGCTGCAAAGAGTTGAAGGCCTCGGCGGAGTTGCCCAGTCAGATGCAGAGACTTCTTGGAGTGATATAGAGTATCGCGAAAAAAGTCAGAGTACGCGGGGCAATAACTGAAGGATTTTATTCGCAAATGTCATCGCCTTGCCCGTCCCTCCTTACCGCCCCAGTTGAACTCACCGGCGACTGGGGCCACATGATCCCCGACGCGGCTCTGCATGTGGTAAAACGTATGCGCGCGGCTTGCTTCGATGGCGTACGCCTTATCTCGGACGACCAGCCCGACCGCCTCCGCGTCGAGGAACGCACTTCGGGGTCACCGGCTGTTTGGCTTCACGCAGATTCTACCAACACCGGTTGGGTCATCGTCAATATCGGTGAGCGCGACTGGTCACGACTGGCCTATCAGTTCGGCCATGAACTGGGCCATGTGACCGCCAACTCATGGCGCCCTGATGCCAAGCCAGCTGCTCCCAGCCAATGGTTTGAAGAGGCCATGGTCGAGGCATTTTCGCTGCGCGGCTTGGCACTCCTGGCAGATAGCTGGTCAAAGGATCCGCCGTTCAAGGACGATAGCGGGTTCGGTGTAGCCGTGGCCACTTACCGGCAAAACATGGTCGAGCGCTACGGCAAGCTCGCGATCGAACAAGGCAATCCAAAAAACCTCAGCATGTGGTTTCAGCAACATCGCGCGGCAATGGAAGCGCAGCCGTGTCTGAATGCCTTCGCGCAGGCAGCATCTGTCACTATCCTCGCGGAGTATGAACGCAACCCCGCGGGCATCGAAGCGCTTGGGGCGCTGAACAGATGGGAAGGCCGCAGCGCGCTACCGATAGAGAAGTATTTCGAGGCCTGGAAAGCAAGCTGCAAGGACTTGAAGGCGTCGGCGGAGTTGCCTAATCGGCTTCAGGGACTGCTTGCCGAGAGCTAGGGCACCGCGCAAGGATCGAGAATTTAAGCCGGCCCATTTGAATTCCCGTGCTTTGAAGTGGCCGACCGATTCTGAGAGGGTGACTAGCCTCGCAAGAAAAGCCCATCCTGGGTGCGGCCGCGAGGACGCTGCTGGCCACGCCCTATCTCGGTTGACCCAGTTCAGCTTAAGCGCGCTTCGTCCCGGCTGTGCGTCTCGCTTCTTATCGCCCGGCTTCAGGAATGTTGCGCCCGTTGATCCAAGCCAGTTCGGGGTGACGGTTAAGCATACAGCTCAGGTATCGCCTCTCCCACCGACTGGGCTGGTCGAGGCCGTTGTGACCTGGCGCCAGTCGCGCCGTATCTCCTGCTCTCCTGACTGCCCGTTCTGTGGCGCCTATGCCGATCCTCGACGAGGCAAGGCTGCCTGATCCGGTGGGGGTAGGAGGGGCGAGAAAACACAATGAGCAACAACCCCATGCAAAGCGCTCACGACGCTCCCAGGTGCGGGGCTAAATCAAAGCGCACCGGGCTGCCCTGTAGATCGCCGGCGGTGACGGGGCATCGCATCTGCCGGATGCATGGCGCCGGCGGTGGCGCATCGAAGGGCAAATTAAACGGAAATTTCCGGCATGGTGGCCGCACTAAAGAAGCCACCGATGCCTCGCGTTATGTCAATCAACTGGGCCGCGTCGTCCCAGTGATCGATTGATGGAACACAGCCGGAGGCACGGACTGAGGCCAATTTGCAATGTCGTTCGGCCTTATGCCGCACTTGCTGAAAAGGAACGGCAGCTAATTTCTCAGCGCACACGCGATGCACTGAAGGCCGCGAAGGCTCGAGACCGTGCTTGGCAATCCTCATCTAGCTGACGTTCGCCGCCGCGCGATAAAAGCAAATGCCGATAGCTTCGCAAAGGACGTGGCGCCAAGGGAGATTCAGGGCAGCGGCGGCATTGCATCCCGCCGCGCTATTGCTCGAGCTCTCAACGCGCGTGGTGTTGCTACGGCTCGGGGCGGCAAGTGGACAGCCGTGCAGGTTAGCGCGATCCTGAACAGAGCAGTATTGCCGTTAGCGCGCACCTAAGCTTACTTCTGACCTATATCAATTAACACTCGGCCCTCCCAAGAGGGGGTGGGTGCCGCACCAATCGAACGGTAAAGGACATTCAGCAGGGCTTTTTCAGGCAAACTCAACTGGGAGAGAAAAGTTGTCATCTGTGTATGCGCGGCCTTGGGCTGATAACCAGTTCCCGGGGGATGGTGAATAGTTACAGATTTGTCCCGGACGACAATGCGTCCACTTGCGTAACTGGCGGCGATTGCTGCCCAATCGATACCCCATCCGATATTGTTCGATTTAAAATCCAGAGCCTTTAGTCTTTCGGCAATAGATTGGTGGATTGCCCAGACGCAGCAATCGCTTTGCGCTGTTGTGTAGAGGTTGGTGTCCCCAATGCGCTGGATTGCAACTCTTTCCGTTTGCCACGCCGTGTTGTCCACCTCCGCTGCCCAAACCCCCAAGTAGGGAAGCTGGTCGAACGCTTGTACGCAGGCCGAGACGACGCCGCCCCAATCGGTGGACTCCATGTCCCCCACGATGTTGAAAAGTATGGGACGGGACAATATCCGGAGTGCAAAAGCGAACTGCCCTCCAAAATGAGCCGCCGGGGAGATTGAGATCCATTCCCAGTCATCGACAACTCTGGGCGGCGTGTCCGAGACATCTACAACGGTTTTAGCCGCTGGCAGGTCGCGCAGTTCTCTGCAGATGTGAAGCACATTGTCGACGACACGGGGCCAGCAGAAAACAAATATATGAACGTCACTAGTCAACATGCCCACCGCCCTAGGCCCTGATTGCAGTGCAGAGTATTGGCCCGGAGTGGGAACTACAAGTTTCTAGAACGCGCAATCGCTTCTTGTCTATCATGAATTGGGGTGACGAGACCCCTAGAGATCCAGCACCGGCGCCAAGCTGCCAGGGGCGAGCACAAGCCTATAGGGGCGGCCGCCTGTATAACTTGCGTTACCCGCATGTGAGGCGTTTCGACGTCAAGATCGAGCGCCGTCTCAATGCGCGGCAGATAGTGGCGCACGAGATCAATTTGCATGGTCGCATCGGCGTGGATCATAGGCAGCCCCACCACCCTGTCGTGGAGATCCTGCCGCCCCAGAACGTGCAGCCACCGAATAGAGCCTTCCTTCGTGGTGATGGTTTCAATTCGCCGCCGGCCAGTTGCTTCGCGATCGGCTGTCAGCAGCCTCGTCGAGGGCCTGCCACATCGCGGCGCGTTTAAGGCCCGGATCGAAGCTGCTCTCGCCTTCTTTGATCGACGTCCGCCTGCCTTCGAGCGTTCATCAATCCTATCCGGAAACGGAAAGCGCGGCGCCTTGCGACGCCGCGCTAGTGCTTTGCTGAAGAGCGCAACCAATTCGGCCGCGCTCTTCTGATGGCATTCGTGTCGACTAGCCGTTCGGCTTGAACACGCCTTCGACAGTCTTTGGCCCATGCGGATCGTCGAGAGACAGTCCGCCTTTGACCTTCGACCCTGGGTCAGGCGTTTGACCGCCCGCGCCTGTGTGGCCCGTTCCTGTCGCGCCGCCCGCCGAGAAGTCATGCGGCTGCAGGTCCTGCACACCAAGGGTAGCGAGAGTGGCCGTCCCCTTCGGCCCGTGGGCAATGTTGCCCTGCGCGCCGCTGATGAAGGTCATCTGCCCAGAGGCGCCAGTGGAGACATCGGCAGCACTGATGCCGACTTTGGTCGCCTTTTGGTGGCCCGGGTTGCTCGGATCGGTACCAGAGGGTCCGGTTTCGCCTCCCTCCGGGCCGTTGCCGAGGCCGTTGTTGTTGTGCTGCCGCGGACCCGTAGCTCCACCGTTTGGACCTGTCGAGCCGGTGGCACCTGTCGAGCCGGTGGCACCCGTCGCGCCGGTGGCACCCGTCGAACCAGTTGCACCCGTCGAGCCGGTCGCACCCGTCGAACCAGTTGCACCCGTCGAGCCGGTCGCACCCGTCGAACCAGTGGCACCGGTCGCGCCGGTTGCTCCCGTCGAGCCGGTTGCTCCCGTCGAGCCAGTCGCACCCGTCGAGCCGGTCGCACCAGTCGCACCCGTCGAGCCGGTTGCACCTGTCGAACCAGTTGCTCCCGTCGAGCCGGTTGCACCTGTCGAACCAGTCGCACCCGTCGAGCCGGTCGCACCCGTCGAGCCGGTGGCACCTGTCGAGCCGGTTGCACCTGTCGAGCCGGTCGCACCTGTCGAGCCGGTCGCTCCCGTCGAGCCAGTCGCACCTGTCGAACCAGTTGCACCCGTCGAGCCGGTCGCTCCCGTCGAGCCAGTCGCACCTGTCGAACCAGTCGCACCCGTCGAACCAGTCGCACCCGTCGAGCCGGTTGCACCTGTCGAGCCAGTGGCACCCGTCGAGCCGGTTGCACCTGTCGAGCCAGTGGCACCCGTCGAGCCGGTTGCACCCGTCGAACCAGTCGCACCCGTCGAGCCGGTGGCACCGGTCGAACCAGTCGCACCTGTCGAGCCGGTCGCACCCGTCGAACCGGTTGCACCTGTCGAGCCAGTCGCACCTGTCGAGCCCGTTGCACCTGTCGAGCCCGTTGCACCGGTCGAGCCGGTCGCACCCGTCGAGCCAGTTGCACCCGTCGAGCCGGTGGCACCCGTCGAGCCGGTGGCACCTGTCGAGCCGGTGGCACCCGTCGCGCCAGTCGAGCCGGTTGCACCCGTCGAGCCAGTCGCACCTGTCGAGCCGGTGGCACCTGTCGAGCCGGTCGCACCTGTCGAACCAGTCGCACCCGTCGAACCAGTTGCACCCGTCGAGCCGGTTGCACCTGTCGAGCCGGTTGCACCTGTCGAGCCAGTTGCACCTGTCGAGCCGGTCGCACCCGTCGAACCAGTTGCACCCGTCGAGCCGGTGGCACCTGTCGAGCCGGTCGCACCCGTTGCACCGGTCGAGCCAGTTGCACCGGTCGAGCCAGTGGCACCCGTCGAGCCAGTTGCCCCTGTCGAACCAGTGGCACCTGTCGAACCCGTGGCACCCGTCGAGCCGGTCGCACCTGTGGCTCCGGTATCACCAGTCGCACCTGTGGCGCCGGTCGCTCCGGTATCGCCAGTCGCGCCCGTGGAGCCGGTCGCGCCCGTCGCACCAGTCGAACCAGTTGCACCTGTCGAGCCCGTGGCACCCGTCGAGCCGGTCGCACCTGTGGCTCCGGTATCACCAGTCGCACCTGTGGCGCCGGTGGCTCCAGTCGAGCCCGTTGCACCCGTCGAACCGGTTGCGCCGGTATCACCCGTTGCACCCGTGGCTCCGGTCGCACCCGTATCGCCAGTCGCACCTGTGGCGCCGGTGGCTCCCGTCGAGCCCGTGGCACCCGTCGAACCGGTTGCACCGGTATCACCCGTGGCTCCAGTCGAACCCGTATCGCCCGTCGCACCTGTGGCGCCGGTGGCTCCAGTCGAACCAGTTGCACCTGTCGATCCGGTTGCACCGGTCGAGCCGGTTGCACCTGTCGCGCCCGTAGCACCCGTCGCGCCGGTCGAACCCGTCGCGCCGGTGGCACCCGTCGCGCCCGTGGGGCCTGTTGGACCCGGGGCGCCGGTCGTCGTGAGAGTTAAATTGCCTCCAGCAAAGTGATCGCCAGCATTGCCCGCGGCACCAACGTTATTGATAGTCGTGGTCGTGAAAGCATAACCCGCTTGGTTGCCCGGAGTACCGGGGTCCACATCGACAACAGGAGTAAGCGTGCCGTATAAGCGGAATCCGGAGTCATAGATAAGATAAGTATGAGTAGTATCTGGAACTGTTACAGTTATAGAAAAATTAGGAGCCGCGCCATTGGAGGCCGAAGGAAGCTGAAAGCTACCAACGACTGTGTCATTGGTGGTAGCAGCCGTACCATTTGTGTCGATCAGGTAATAAGTGTTAATATTATTACTGGAACCAGAATCTATAGTGCCATTGAGCGTCAGATCACCGGATGCAAGTACACCGGCGTAACTCGCGACGCCCGCCGATGTCAGCGGCGCCAAGGGCGAGAACTCACTCCCGCGAGCGGATAACTCCCAGGCGCCGCCCAGACCCGCTGCGCCTACAAGCGACCTGGATGCGCAAACATCCGCGCCCACAGTCTCACCCAGCGCCTCTATAAAACCTTCGCCCGTATCCCCTGATGCCGTCTCGCAGCTCCACAGCCGCAGGTCGCCGTGCCCGCCCAGGGCACGGCCTATGGCGGCTAGATGGTGCGCGTCACCCTCGAGCGTCGCAAGTTCACCCTCATCACGCGCCAGCGTCTCCAACGACCATTTGTCTGAACTGAAGATCACTTGGCCCGGTGCGCCGTGCGCAACAACGTGGATCGCATCAAGTCGCGCAACACCGTTCAGGGCTTCTGCCATCTGCTGTGCCGCAGGTCTACCGCGATCAAGCACGACAGCTCGCACTTCGGGGCGCAGATTTGACAGCAGTGTTGCTAGATCCGGAACGGCGGGATCAACGAACAGAAACTCTGATTGGTGGGCCATGGAATTGGTCCTCTTGACTTTGACCTTCACGATTCACGGCAGGCCGAGTGGTGGAGGAGATCAACAAACAAATAGACGCCCTAGCGAGAGATTACTCTCCGCTAAGTCCACCTGGCTGTAAGGGATTCAGAGAGCTACGAACGGAAATAAACTGGCAGAGCTTGAACTCTCCGTTCGCATCAAAGGTGCCGATGTCGTAAGCGCTCGCGTAGCGTCCGACCTTCAACCGCATCTCCACCGCGTTAAAACTGTTCGATGCGTCTGGCAGATTGACTTGGGAGACGATCGTCTTCGTAGCCCGATCGACAATGAAGAATGTGACGGTTTGGGTGGTCTCGCCGCGTGGCAAAGACCCGATCACGACAATTTCGTGCGAGACGCCGGCAGAGAGAAGGCCGCCATATTTAGCAATACCTACGGCCGTTAGCGGCGGCAGAACATTCTGTTGCTGATAAGAAATCGCCGACTCGTCGGCTCGATCTGATTTAGACATACGCCCACCCAATGCTACTAACGACTTGCGGAGCAAATTACACGTACCAGCGCCGTCAGCAGCGACAACGGAGAACTCCTCCGTCGTTCATCTGCTAAACTCAGCACACGCAAATGATTTGTCTCGCCTTATGCGCAGAGTCAATTACATCGCCGCCAGCACGACAGACGTGCGCGCATGTTCCGCAACAGCCAACGGCAACCTCACTGGCAACTGCCCGCGTTGGTTTGTCTGTAACGCTTCGGAAACAAAAATTTACTTTCTCCTTGCCTCGACTGTTTCAATTGGCGAACTTTGAGCGATGCAGACCGATTGAACTGCCTTCGCCTGTTCTCATCGCATCAATCGACGAACGCGCCGGTGCATTCGGTTCCACGACATACCCCTTTCGAGTTACCTCGAAATGTCTTCGCTGGCTGGTGCGCCTGCCCGACGCCTCTTAAGACATTGCGTAAGCCCTTGCGGCGGCCTCGAGGTATCTAACTAGGGTGTTCTTGCTCTCGGTATTATCGAAGGAACCGAAGATGAGGTAGGCGCAGACCGAATTTGAATGTAGTGTGGTTATGCTGCTTGCGCGCAGATGATAAGCAGCGGTTGCGCTGCCGTATCGTCCAGACTTGAGAGATGCATCGAGAGTAGGCCTTCGCGTGAACCCTCAGCCTCCTATCCAACATCCGGACGCGCGCTTCGGGGCAAAGAGCACGTCCAGTGCCACAATGCCGGACGGGCAAGTCAGGCATGACGCAGCTAAGGCGCGCGTGGATGCGCTCGCCGTTGTTGCTCAGCACCACGGCGTCGAACTAGATCGCAAAGCGCTACGCGTTTCCCCCGGCGAGGTACCCTCTCCCGCCGCTCTCGTCACTTGGGCGCGCGAGGGCGGACTTTGGGCAAAGGCGACGCGCCTGCGATGGCGCCACCTGATCCGCATGCAGTCGGACGCCCCAGTTGTGCTCTTGTTTTCCGACGGTGGTGCGGGCGTCCTCGTCTCGCGCGACGCCAATGCTGGCACCATATCCTTACGGGATCCGAGCCGTCCCGGTGAAGAGCCCGTCGCCATCGATGAGCTTCGCCTCGCAAACGTCTGGCATGGGGATGTATTGCTGCTGCGGCGTGAGCGAGGCACATCTGCCGATGAGGAGCCATTCTCGTTCTCTTGGATGATGGGTCGCGTTCTGGAAGAGCGCCGCAATCTGCGCGAGATAGCCGCCGCCTCAATTAGTTTGAGTGTCCTGCAGATCGTGCCGCCTTTCCTTATCATGGTCGCCATCGATCGGGTGATTACGCATCAGGCCATGGCGACGCTGGGCATGATCTCGCTGATACTGATCCTCCTCACGGCCTACGACACGCTGCTTGGCTACGCGCGTCGCGAGATCATCGAAGTCACCGCGACGCGGATTGACGCGCGGTTGGGGATGCACGTCTTCCGGCGATTGCTCGCACTGCCAATGGACTTTTTCGAGCGCCATCCGACCGGCGAAACGGCCCGCAAAGTTGGCCAAATCTTCAACATCCGCAGCTTCTTCACCGGCAAGCTCGTTAGCACGTTTCTCGACGTATTCACCCTGATCGCTCTTCTGCCATTCCTGTTCTGGATGAGTGCGACGCTCGCCTGGATGGTGCTCGTAGCATCTGCCCTCGTTGCCCTCGTGGTATTCGCATTTTTACCTGCGATAAGGCAGGTTTTTGCGCGCCTCGTGATAGCTGAAAACCGTAAGAATTCGGTGCTGGTCGAGACGGTGTATGGCATGCGGACCGTCAAGTCGCTCGCAATCGAAAAGGTGCGTAATGAGGAGTGGGACGCGCGCGTGGCTGAGGCAGGCCAAGCGCGTCTCGACGCCGGTCGCATCTCGAACGTCGCGCAGACCATCGTCAGCCCAATCGAGGCGTTCATCAATCGAGGCGTTCTGCTCGTTGGCTGCTACATCCTCATTGCTTCGCCTCCCGGGAGCACCGCGATTACGGGCGGTGCTCTCATCGCGTTCTTAATGCTCGGCGCACGAGTAGCAAGCCCGCTGATTGGTCTGGCAAAGCTCATGCAGGATATCGAAGAAGTTCGCCTTTCGGTGAGCGAGGTCGCGGATGTACTCAACCATCCGACAGAAGCCGCGGCGATGCGGACCGGTCTTCGGCCGAAATTTGAAGGTGCGATTGCATTCCAGGACCTCACCTTTACCTATCCGGGATCAACCGTGCCGGCGCTTGACCGCATCTCGTTCGAAATTCCAGCGGGAACCATGCTCGGCCTCGTCGGTCGCAGCGGCTCGGGGAAATCGACGATCGCGCGCCTCCTTCAGGGCATTAACCGCGAGTATAGCGGTTACCTTAAGATCGACGGCACCGATCTGCGGGAGATCAATCTAACGCACCTGCGCAGCAGCTTTGGCGTAGTGATGCAGGACAATTTCCTGTTTCGCGGCACTGTGCGCGATAACATCATTGCCAGCCGACCTGGGTTGACACTTGAGCATGCTGTGCAGGCGGCCCGTCTTGCGGGTGCCGAGGAGTTTATCGAGCGGCTGCCGCGCGGGTACGAGACTTGGCTCGAGGAAACCTCGTCCAACCTGTCGGGGGGACAGCGCCAGCGTCTTGCCATCGCGCGCGCGCTCGTCTCCGATCCGCGCCTTATGATCTTGGATGAGGCGACGAGCGCGCTCGATCCCGAGAGTGAGGCCCTTGTCAACGCGAACCTTTTACGCATCGCCAAGGGTCGGACGATGATCATCGTCTCGCACCGGTTGTCCTCGCTGGTCGACTGCGACCAGATCCTCGTCCTTGACAAGGGTAAGGTCGTCGATATTGGGCCACACGAGGAAGTGCTTGAACGCTGCGCCGTTTATCGACAACTGTGGCAGCAGCAACACCGGCATTTGGAGGGCGGGCGCCCACGTCCGCTTAAGTCCGCCACGACACGAGAGTGACGATTATGGCCAGGCGCTCGGTCACCACTCGCGGATTGTTGCCAAACCCAAGGAAGCGCGGGCCCACGCAACCGATACTGGCGGAGCTCTTCGAATTTCAGGTCGAGGTCCACCTGTTTACGTCGCGAGCTTCTTTGAAAGATTCAGCAAGCAAGGCCATAGAATGAGTTTCGTTGATCGTCTGATTGCGCCAGTCTCAATATCGGCCCGCGCCCGGCGTGGGATTGAGCTCCTCGAGTCCGGCCGCGCGGCTGAAGGCTTCCATCAACTCGCCTACGCCGCCCGCGGCGGCTGTATTGAGGCGCAGTATCGAATCGGGCGATGCTATCACGAGGGCACCGGCGTGCCACAAGCGACCACAGAGGCGGTACGTTGGCTCCAACGTGCTGCGGAAGCCGGTTCAGCGGACGCCCAGTTTTATCTCGCGCTTCTGTATGTTCAAGGCGTGATCATCCCTGAGCAGTCGAGTGCGGCTCTCTTTACCGTCGACAATGAAAGTGGCGGCCCAGATTTCTTCACGGCACTTAATTGGGCGCGCCGCGCCGCCGAGGGCAACTCGGCCGAGGGCCAGGCGCTTCTGGGATATATTCTAACTTCCGGCCCCGATACCATAACCGATGAGCTGGAAGCTGAGCGCTGGTACGAACGTTCGGCGGAAGCCGGCTGTCCTCAAGGGTCTCTTGGCCTTGGGCTCGCCCTGCTTCGCCGGGCACAGGACGAGCGGACACAAAAGGAAGCAGCTGAACAGATCGCGAAAGCGTCAGCGGCCGGCATTCCGACGGCACTCTATCTCATCGCTGTGCTCACGGAATTTGGCATAGGCGTGGCAGGCGAACTCACTCGAGCCGTCGAGCTTTATCGTCTCGCTGCCGACAAAGGCGTGTGCCTAGCGCAAAGGCGTTTGGGCGTGGCCCTCATCAATGGTCACGGTATCGAGCGCAACCTGGTCGAAGGCGAAACCTGGCTGCGCCGGGCCGCACTTGCCGGCGACGCAGAGGCAGCCGCCCGGGTCGGCCTTCTCTACGCGCGCGGAGGCGAATTGCCACCTAACTATGTCGAAGCCGTAGCATGGCTCGAGCGCGCCGCCGAAGGAGGTTACGCGCCAGCTGCGCGGACTTTGGGTCAGCTCTACTCGATCGGCACCGCCGTCGGCCGCGATCTGGACCTCGCAAATTTCTGGCTGGAGCGTGCAGCCGAACTCGGTAACGAGGCGTCGAAAGCCGACTTTGCCAATCTCGTGCTCCGCGGCGGCGGCAAATCCGGCGATCAGGCCAAGACGCGTCATTGGTTCCAAGAGGCGGCCGAGACGGGGGATCTCATAGCCGCCTTCAACTTCGCCGTCTGCTTCGCCGAAGGAATCGGGATCGAGCGCGATGAGACCGCGGCGGCGCTGTGGCTTCGCCGCGCTGCAGTAGGCGTCCCGACTGCCCAATATTGGTATGGTCGGATCTTGATTGAAGGCCGTGGCGTCTCAGAAAACACAGTTGAAGGGCGAATGTGGCTGAGCCGCGCCGCCGACGCCGGGATCGTCGATGCGCAAGTTCTTCTCGGCGAGATGCTTGTAAACGGCCGAGGTGGACCAGCCGACCATCGCGGGGCCCGCGCGCTATTTGAAAAGGCTACTAGTCAGGGCCACGTTGGGGCGATGTTCGCGCTCGGTGCGCTTTACCATGGCGGTCATGATATCGCAGCAGATCCTGGTCTGGCGCAGCGCTGGTTCCGCGATGCGGCGCAGCGCGACCATCCACGGGCGCAACTGATGCTCGGCCGATATCTCCTCGGCGGCGCTGCGGGCCGGACTGATCTTGCCGAAGCACGGCAATGGTTCGAGGCGGCTGAAGCCCAAGGGGTGACTGAAGCGGCGCTCGAGTTAACACGTCTTGCTAAAGAACCGGGCGGTGGGGCTCGCAGTTTGAAAGGAAGTGCCTCGGCCGCGTAGTCAACAGGAAAGTCTACATGCGAGATCGGAAATGGATTAGCCTCGCGTGTGGTGGCGCAAGCTAGCAAAGCCTGAACCTGTGCGGCGCGGAGGCACTGGCTAACTAAAAAGCGTTCGGCGAAGGCCTAATTCAACATGGTATAGAATGACCAATTACTACCCGCTCATCGATAAGGCTGTCACCACGCTGGCGCTCAATACCGGCGAGGCTCGGCGTGAGCTCTATGAGCGCACTCGCTCCGCCTTCATCCGGCATTCGGGCAACCAAAATCCGCCGCTCACGAAAACAGAGCTGATATGTGAGCATCTCGCTCTTGAGGAAGCGATCCAGAGGGTAGAGGCCGACCGTAGCGGCAGGAACCTGTCCCGCGAAACCTTCTCGGCGAGGCCTGGTGGGCAGAATCCGGATGGCCCTCGCTCCCCGGCCCTGCAACCAGTATCGGCCGCAGTTACTTTACTCAGCCGCGAGCCTGTCCAACCGCCACAGCGTGAGCAGCCTGTAGTCACGCGCCGCGAGAAAGTAGAAGTATTCCCCCGTTCGACGATGTTCCCCGCCAGCATCGAAACAGCGTCGGCCGCAACCCAACCTGCGGATCCGCCGCGGGCGTCATCGCCTCTGCGCAAGCGCTTCAGTTTGTTTTTCGGTCGCAAGCAGGAAACGCCGTCGGTACCGCCGCCACTTGAGTTCAAGTCTTCGAGCACCGCGCGAAAAGCTCCGGCCAAGCCTGCGGCCGGAAGTATTCGTTGGCCCTCTATCCCCACAGTCCCTGCCATAAAACGATTGTTCAGCGAGCGTAATAAAGTCGATGCGCAACCGTCGTCGCTCCTCGAATTTGAGTCCCCGACGGCAGCGCTTGTTGAAGCACCGATCAAGCCCGCGGCGCGAAGCATGCTCTGGACGGTTGTCTCGGCGATCCTGGCCTCGATGGCGGTGTCTGCGCTGTTTCCTATTGATATGGTCGTGACCGGCTCGGGACGTGTCGTGTCGCTTCAGGCGACCAATGTCGTGCAGCCGCTTGAGACGGCTATTGTGCGCGCGATCAACGTGCGCGAGGGCCAAACCGTGCGCGCCGGAGAGCTGCTGGCTCGCCTCGACCCGACCTTCTCCGCGGCCGACGTAAGCGCCCTGCAGACACAGGTTAAAAGCTTTCAGGCAGAGGTCGACAGGCTCACGGCGGAAGCTTCCGGGACGCCGTACCAGCCGACGAGCGCGGATACCTCCACGGTCCTGCAAGTTGCGATGTATGGCCAGCGCCAGGCGCAGTATCGGTTTCAGATTGAGAGCTACAACCAGAAACTCAGCGGGCTTCAAGCGCAGATAACCCGCGCTGAGCACGACGTCGCGGCATTTGGCCAACGCCACCGGATCGCGAGCGTACTTGAGTCAAAGCGACGGGAACTCGAGCGGTTGCAGGTCGGCAGCCAAGTGAACCGCTTAATCGCGGAAGACCAAGCTATCGAGATGCAACGCAACTTGACGGACGCGACCGGCGCAGCCGAGCGCGCCCGCCGCGACCTCGACCAGTTGTTCGCCGAACGTGACGGCTACGAACAGCAGTGGAAGGCGAAGATCAGCGAGGAACTTACGTTGCGCAGACGCAGCCTTAGCGATGCAACTGAAAGCCTGCGCAAGGCGACGCTACGGCGCGAACTCGTTGACTTACGCGCCGACCAGGACGCAGTGGTCCTCAGTGTGGCTAAGGTCTCTGTCGGCTCGGTCATGCAATCCGGCGAGCAGCTGATCACTCTCGTGCCGACCGATGCGCCGCTCGAGGTGGAAATGCGTATCGCCAGCGCCGACGCCGGCTACGTCCACGCCGGACAGAAGGTCGCGATCAAATTCGACACTTTCCCGTTCGTCCAATACGGCATGGCCGAGGGGACAGTCCGCTTTATCAGCCCCGATAGCTTCGGCGGCGGGCAAGATACGCAGCGTGGAACCGTCGTCACCCAAGGTGATAGCTCTGCGGTCTTCTACAAAGCCCGCGCGGCCATTGATGAGCTCAAGATGCACGGCGTGCCTGGCGGCTTCCAGCTCAAGCCGGGCATGACCGTTACTGCCGACGTCAAGGCGGGCAAACGGACCTTGCTGACCTATTTGTTCGCCCGGGTACTGCCAGTTGGCCTCGAGGGAATGCGCGAACCTTGATTTTGAATGGTTCACCAAGCAAGGCCAAAAACGGTCCCGGCGCAGCGCTTTTTCTCGCGCGGCCAGACAATGCGGCTCTCGCTGCGGGTCCTACAGCCGGTTGCTCAGGGAAACACCGAGCGACGTAGCCGCATGAGGAGAGAGGACGAGTTTGAACCCCCAAGCATGAGCGATTGGTAGGGGCTGAGATGGCCTCACCGAGATCTACCAGTTCGAAACCCGCCGGCGTGAACCGGCGAGCGCGAGCATGTTCGTGCACAGCCGTCTTCAACGTACCCTTGAACAACGCGCTGGCCGCCGTCGACCCCGCAAGTGCCGAGGCCGCACCGCTATGGGCGCGCTATCTGACCGACTGGAGCTGTGGAATCATGTGCGGACGATTGCATCCACCGCGGCCTGTGCGCTGTTCATCTGGGCGATGGCGGTGAGATAGGGCGACACGCGTCATCAGTGCTTTGCGGGGACCTTTGGACGGTCGTCAACTCTCTGGAGTTGCGACATGGTTGGAGGCATATTGTTGGCAACCGCCATTGACGGCAGAAATGACAGGGGGCGTCGCATGAGGATTTTCCCGATACTCGCGATCGGTTTGGCTCTGGCACTTGGCGCATGCGGCAAGGATCCTGGGCCCAAGGGCGATGCAGGTCCGCAGGGGCCGGCCGGGCCTCAAGGGGCTCAAGGCGTGCAGGGTATCGCGGGAGCGCAGGGCCAGCCCGGCGCACAAGGACCCCAAGGCCCCCAGGGCGCGCCGGGTCCCAAGGGCGAGGCGGGTCCAAAGGGTGAGCTCGGCCCCAAGGGTGAGCCGGGCCCCAAAGGTGACAAGGGTGACACGGGTCCAAAGGGCGACGCCGGCGCCGTCAGCGTTCGAGCCGTTCAGGCCGACGGATCGGTAAGCTGCGAATCGACGGAAGTTTTGGTGTCGGTGTTCTGCCCGGGTGGCGGTGCGGCTGACGGCGCCAAATGCGGGACGGCCCCGACCGTTGGTTTGTGCCTGCGAAAGCCATAAGCCAAACCGGACTCTTGTTGCCGATTCGCCAGCCAGCATCGCGGCGGCGCCCGGCTCGCCTCAGCGAAGCAGGCCTGCGCGACCGCCAAAAGCAAGCTCGCAAGCGTGGTCGCAAGAAATAGCGGCATGAACAGCACTGCACGATCACGGCGTTGATTGCGTTCATCTCTGGCAACCTTAGATTGTATGGAGGCTGAAAGTTGGACGTTCGCCGGCCGCTATTTGGCAGAACGAACCCAAATTTAGTTAGAAAAAACAATGGCTGGCGTCAATCAAGAGCGCCCGGGACCTGCATCCGGCGCTCTGTCGTATTGTCGACAGCTACTACCGGATGTTCATCGACGAACCCGTGATGCGCGACATCTGGCAAGCCACCCAGGCCGACCGGGCGCTGCAAAAACTCGACGAGGAAGACGGCGCTTATCTCGCCGGTCTGCTCGACGAGGCGCTGCGGCGGATCGCGCCGGACGCGCCCTCTCCTGCGCTGGCGTCGTTCTCGCAGCTGGTCATGACGCTGATCGCAGCCACCGTGCGCCACGCGATCGCGCTGGAGCCGAAGCAAGCCACGCGCATGCTGACGCTGTTCAAGCGGATGCTGCCGAAGAATCTGGCGCCGCTGGAGATATGAGTGCCGATCGCGCCCAAGTCGGCAATAGAAAGTCAGCAATAGCAAGTCAGCGATAGCCGGTCACGTCGGCAGGCCGGCCGGCGTCCTGGACCTCGACGACGTATCGCCACGCATCGGGCCGGCTGCCGTCGAGATCGGTAAATCCGTAGATTGTTGCCAGCTCGCCGCTCGACAGCGACTTTCCGTTCCAGCGTGCAACGTCGGGATCGCCGGCAAGTGCGACGACGGCGCGGCCCACGAAGGCCGGGCTCTCCGATATCGCAAAGTGCGGCTGGACCTTGGTGGCATCGCGCCAGTTCGCTTCAGTGACGCGGTAGGCATCGAGCATGGCTTCCGAGCGCAGCCAGCCAGGCGTCAGCGCAACAGCCGTTCCACCGTGCGGCGCCAGTTCATGGGCTAAAGCGAAGGCCATGCGGTTCACCGCCGCCTTGGCCAGATCGTAGAAGAACGAAACCCGGTAATTCGTGGCGTTGTAGGTGTCGGTACCGTCGGTCATCTCGACCACCAATCCGCCGCGCGTCTTGATCAGCAAGGGGGCGGCGAAATGGCTGGTGATGGCGTGGGTATCGATGGCGAGGCGGAGTGTACGCAGGCCATAGTCGAGAGAGGATTCCCAGACCGGCTTGTTCCACTCCATCCGGGTGGCGCCCCAGATGTCGTTCACCAGGATATGCAGGGCGCCCTGCTCGAATGCGATGCGATCGACCAGGCCCTGTACCTGCGTGGGTTCGAGATGATCGACCTGAACCGCGATGCCGTGGCCACCGGCCGCATTCACCAGATCGGCGGTTTCCTCGATCGTCTCCGGCCGGTTCATTTCCGATTGCTGCTGTCGCGTCGTGCGCCCGGTCACGTAGACCGTCGCTCCCGCCGCTCCCAATTGAACGGCAATGCCGCGGCCGGCGCCGCGGGTGGCGCCTGCGACCAGCGCGACCTTGCCCGCAAGCGGGCCCTTCAATCCAGTGGCTTTCATGGACGGCATCGCTCCCTGAATGCGAAGTTTTCATCGCATCTAAGGAAATGATCCCGCTTCGTAAAGGGAACGGACGTCGCGCCCTGGGGGCCGGTGCAGCAGCTGGCTACTGCTCGAACACCGCCGCACAGGCCGGGCTCAGGCTTGCCTTCTGCCGACGCAGGCAGGTGGTGATGGCGCGCGCGTTGGGGATTTCGCCGGCGCACAGGCGGTAGACGTCGGGCGTGCAGGCCCGGCGTTGCTCAGGCGTGCCCTGTTGGGCGTTAGCCGACCCTGCTGCGAACAGCGCGAGGAGCAGACCGACCATCGAAGCGCGGCGGACCCGGCTGCGTACCGCTCCAACTCGCGCCACGTGCGTCTTCATGTCCGCATCTCCCTGGTCGGGCCCGGCTTGACAGCACGGACGTCATCCGACCGAATACGCGGAATAATTTTCGTGGAATGTGATTTTTCTCACACTTTATACTGAGCGTTCGGGTCTACCGTGCCCCTCGGGGAATCAACCATTTAGTAACTACGTTTGCCGCGATTGGCCGATCGATAAAATTGGATCGATCCGTTCAATCTGGAAACAAACCGGTTTTGAGAACGTGCGCTCTGGAACCCCGGAGAGCGCGATGAGCGAAGTTGAGTTCGACCTATTGCTGGACGCCGTGAAAACGGCCATTGCGCCCATACCGGAGGATGATTTTGTGGCCCAGACCCTGCCCTTTCGCCGGACGCCGCGCCCCGCCAACGACAACCGCGCCCCCTGGCCGCTGGTTCCGTTTCCTGAAGGCTGGTACGCCTCCTGCTAAGCGCCTGAGCCTGACGACGGCCTGAAGTTCGTCCGGCCTCTCATATAATCGATCTAAGTTATTGATTATATGGATGGAGGCCACGACCAGAATTGAACTGGTGTACACGGTTTTGCAGACCGTTGCGTAACCACTCCGCCACGTGGCCCCATCGGGGCGGATCAATACAGCCCGCCAATGGGTTAGGCAACCTTCCTCGTTTCCCCATCGACAAAGTTCTGAAACTCCAAATCCGTGGATTTCTGAAACCCGCGATCCGCCTCGCCGTGCGATCAGTCGAGCTCGAACGCGTTCTTGTAGTCGAGCTTCAGCGACGTCGGCTGGTCTTCCTTGAGCAGAAAGCAATTGCCGACCACCAGCACTTCGATATCGCTGCCCATGAAGCAGCGGAAGGCGTCTTCCGGCGTGCACACGATCGGCTCGCCGCGGACATTGAAGCTGGTGTTGACCAGCACCGGGCACCCGGTTTCCGCCTTGAAGGCCGTCAGCAGCGCATGAAAGCGCGCATTGGTGTCGGCATGCACGGTCTGTATCCGCGCCGAATAATCCACATGGGTCACGGCCGGGATGTCCGAGCGCGGGATATTGAGCCGTTCGATACCGAACAGCTTTTCATCGCCGGGATTGGCGGGCCGGCGGTGCTTCTTCAGCACATCGGCGACGATCTGCATGTACGGACTGTCGCCGTCGAGTTCGAACCATTCGGCGACATCCTCGCGCAGCACGGCCGGTGCGAAGGGACGAAAACTTTCGCGGAACTTGACCCGCAGGTTGAGCGAGCTTTGCATCCTCGGTGAGCGGGGATCGCCGAGGATCGACCGCGCCCCAAGCGCGCGCGGGCCGAATTCCATCCGTCCCTGGAACCAGCCGACTGCTTTCTCCGCAACCAGCGCTTTGACGGTGCTTTCGATCAGCGCGTCATCGGTGAGCGCAGTGAACACCGCCCCCGCCTGCGCCAGGCGCTGCTCGATCTCGGCTTGCGCGAATGACGGCCCGAGATAGCCGCCCGCCATGGCATCGCCGGCGGGCGCCACCCGCGCCTTGCCGGCAAACTGATAATACGCCGCCAGCGCCGCGCCGACCGCGCCTCCGGCGTCGCCCGCGGCAGGCTGCACCCATATGTTCTTGAAGGTGCGCTCACGCAGGATTTTTCCGTTGGCGACGCAGTTCAGCGCCACGCCGCCGGCCAGACACAGATTCTCCGATTGCCCCTCGCGCGCCAGACTGCGGGTCAGCCGCAGCACGATTTCTTCCGTCACCTGCTGCACCGAAGCGGCCAGATCCATGTGGCGCTGGTCCAGGCGCTCGGACGGCTCGCGCGGTTTGCCGCCGAACAGCTTGTCGAACCGCCCGTTGGTCATGGTCAGGCCGGTGCAATAATCGAAATATTGCAGGTCGAGCCGGAAGCTGCCGTCGTCCTTGAGGTCGACGAGATGGTCGAGGATCAGTTTGGTATATTTCGGCTCACCGTAGGGCGCGAGGCCCATCACCTTGTACTCGCCGGAATTGACCTTGAAGCCGGTGTAATAGGTGAAGGCCGAATAAAGCAGCCCCACCGAGTGCGGGAAATTGATCTCGCGCGTCAGGTCGAGCGTATTGTCCCTGCCGTAGCCGGCCGACGTCGTCGTCCATTCGCCGACGCCGTCCAGCGTCAGGATCGCGGACTCGGCAAACGGCGAGGCAAAGAACGCCGAGGCCGCGTGGCTCTGGTGATGATCGGCGAACAGCAGTTTCGCTTCCCAATCGACGCTGCCGTCGATCTCCAGGAGATGGTCGCGGAGCAGGCGTTTCTGGAACAGCTTCTCCTTTAGCCAGACCGGTATGGCCATCCGGAACGACTGAAAGCCGCGCGGTGCGAATGCAAGGTAGGTCTCGAGCAGGCGTTCGAATTTGAGGAACGGTTTTTCGTAGAACACGACGTGGTCGAGTTCGCTTGCGCTGATGCCCGCTGCCGACAGGCAATAACGGATCGCGGCGGCCGGAAAATTCGGATCGTGCTTCCTGCGCGTGAAGCGCTCTTCCTGCGCAGCGGCGACGATCTTGCCGTCCACCAGCAAGGCTGCGGCGCTGTCGTGGTAGAATGCGGAGATGCCGAGGATGCGCACGTCGCCACTCAAGACAGGGTACAGACGAACGGCGTCAGCGCTGAGCCGTTGTTCACGGCCGGCAATCCTTCCATACGGGCATCACGCGAACCAAAAAGCGATCCCGGAGAGGCAAATGGCTCGTGCAGGCACGACATCAGGCGGACCTTAGAACTGCTGCCGCATGGATTGCGATGGTGGTCTCGGATCGGAGCGCGGCAGCCAATAGGTCGGGGATGAACGATCCCTGGCGAGATTGAGGAAATCCTTGCCGAAAAGGCGCATGGCCAGCCCAATCGGCAGGATCGTGCCAAAGAAAAGCAAGGCCATGATGACGGGGTTGACCACGCGATACATCAGAAGCCCGAGCTTCAGCCATGCCCGGTTGGCGGGGTTCAGGGTCTGCGGGCGCCACAGGGTCAGGCCTGCGAGCACCGCGGCGGCGCCCAGCCAGAACGGCGCATGAGACGAACCCTGGTAGAGACCGTACCCGCCGATCAGCGAAAAAAACGCGGCCATCGTGAACCCGAAATTGCGGTCGCTTGGCCCGACGACAACCTCGTCATGTTGCGACTCAAGCGATTGCATCGGTACTTTCTGCTGATGTTTTCGGCTTTGACGACAGACAACCCGGCGGTTCTACTGATCGCTCGCAACCTTCGCCAGCATTATTTGGCGCGGGCTTTAACCCCCTTGCGGCGGCGATAATCGCGCTTCTTCGGCTTGGGTGCGAGTTCCGGCATGGTGGTCTGAACCTCGCGATATCGCGTCAGCAGCCGCTCGAAGCTGCCGTTGAGCGTCTCGGCGATATCGGGCCGCTTCTCCAACCCCGCCAGCAGCATCGCCGCGGCCTCGATCGTGGAGAGCCCGTCGGCACGCGGCTCCTTGCGGAGCTTGCCATAGCGCGAGGCGCGCTTGGGCCCAAGAATCACCCGTTGGCATTTCAGCATCCAGGCATTGCGCCACCACAGCGCCTTGGCCTGGCTCCAGGTGCCGTCGAGCAGCACGATGCCCTCGATATCACTGAGGATGGCGCGCTGATGCGGTTCGATCTCGCCCTTGCGGTTGATCGCGACGATTTCGTTCTCGGTCTCGAGCTCGCTGACCTTGGCGGAACCAAGATACAGCACCGCCCAGCGCGAGGGATCGTCCACCGGCCGCCCCAGCGCCTTGGAGAGGCTCGGCCAGGACAATCCGATCTTGAGCACGGCGTCGCCAAAATGGAGCGCCGTCAGGCGCGCCGTACCCAGCGTCCGGTCCTGCTCCTGCGGATGCTGCAGGATCAGGAGCGAAACCTTGTTCTCGATCGGCGTGATGCTGTCACAGATGCACAACGGCAGCGGTTTGCCGCAATCGGCGCACTCCGGCACCTCTTCTGCGTCAGGTGTGGCTTTGGCTTCGGATTGTTTTGACATCCGCCCGCTATACGCTGCGCCGCCCACCCCATCAACAATTCAGGGCCGATCCGGCGATTATTCCGCCGGCGCCTGGATTGCGGCCGGTTCGGACCACCGCCGCCGCAACCTGTCGATCAGAAGGTAGATCACGGGTGTCGTGTACAAAGTGAGGATCTGGGACACGAACAATCCCCCGATGATGGTAATTCCGAGCGGCCGGCGCAGCTCGGTGCCCGGGCCGGTCGCGATGACAAGGGGAATGCCCGCGAACAGCGCTGCCAGCGTCGTCATCAGGATCGGCCGGAACCGGGCGGTGCAGGCCTCGAAGATCGCGTCCGCCGACGACAGGCCACGGTGACGCTCGGCGTCGAGCGCGAAATCCACCATCATGATGCCGTTCTTCTTGACGATCCCGATCAGCAGAATGATGCCGACAAAGGCGATCACGGTCAGCGGCGTGTTGGTCACCTGCAGTGCGAGCAGCGCGCCGAGCCCCGCCGAAGGCAGCGTCGAGATGATGGTCAGGGGATGCGCAAGGCTCTCATAGAGCACGCCGAGCACGATATACATCGCCACCAGCGCGCCGAGGATCAGCAGCGGCTGCCGGCCGCTGGTCTTGTTGAAGTCGCCGGCATTGCCGTCGAAACTGCCGCGGATGCCCTCCGGCATATGCAGCTCGTCGACCGCGCGCTGGATGTTGGTGGTCGCGACCTCGAGCGGCACGTTGGGCAGCAGGTTGAACGACACCGTCGTCGAGGGGAACGACTGCGAGTGATAGACCGCCAGCGGCGACAGGCCGCGCTGATAGCGCACGACGGCCGATAGCGGCACCTGCGCGTCGTTGGCGCCGGCGACGAAGATACGTTCGAGGTTCGACGGATCCGCCTGGAACTTCGGGTCGATCTCCAGCACCACCATGTACTGGTTGCGCTGGGTGTAGATGATCGAAATCTGCCGCTGCGCGAACGCGTTGTTCAAGGCGTTGTCGATGTCCTGGACGCGAACACCCAAGCTCGACGCCGTCTTGCGGTCGATCACCAATGACAATTGCAGCCCGCCGGGATCGCGGTCAGAGGACACGTCGGTAATGCCCTCGACGGTCTCCATGCGCTTGCCGACGATGGGGGCCCACTTCTGCAGCAGATCGAGGTCGGTGCTCGACAGCGTGTACTGATAGTCGGAATCGCTCTGCCGTCCGCCGGTCCTTATATCCTGGGCGGCAAACATGAACAGGCGGATGCCGGCGACGCGGTAGAGCGCCCGGCGCAGGCGATCGATCACATCGGCAGTCGACTGCCCCGCCCGCTCCTCCGGTGGCTTCAGGCTGATGAACATGGTGCCGCGGTTGGAGCCGCCGCCACCGGGACCGCCGCCGCTGCCAAGCGAGGAGCCGATACCGGCGACCGCAGGGTCGGCCATGACGATATCGGCCAATTGCTGTTGCAGGCCGAGCATCGCCTGAAACGAGATGTCGGGGGAAGCACGGGTCGATCCGATGATGAAGCCGCTGTCATCGGTCGGGAAATAGCCCTTCGGCGTCTTGATGTAGAGCGTCACCGTCAATGCGATGGTGGCAAAGAACACGACCAGGGTAAGATACGGAAACTCCAGCACCCGCCGCAGCGTCCAGGTGTAGAACGACACGGTGCGCGACAGCGTGCCCTCGACCAGCCGGTCGAACCAGGTGGCACGATCGGAAGTCGCCTCCTTGATGAAATGCGCGCAGATCATCGGGGTGACCGTGAGCGAGACCACGGTCGACACCACGATGGCAAAGGTCAGCGTCAACGAGAATTCGCGCAGCAGCCGCCCGACGATCCCGTCCATGAAGATCAGCGGCGTAAAGGCCGCGATCAGCGACAGGCTGATCGACAGCACGGTAAAGCCGATCTGCTTGGCGCCTTCCAGTGCCGCGGCGAGCGGCGCCATGCCCTGCTCGAGATTGCGGTACATGTTCTCGATCATCACGATGGCGTCGTCGACCACGAAGCCGACCGAAATCGCCAGCGCCATCAGCGACAGATTGTCGATCGAGAAACCGGCAAGCCACATCCCGGCGCAGGTACCGGCCAGCGCGAGCGGCACCGAGACGCCGGCGGCGATCGTCGGTGTCAACCGCCGCAAGAAGGCGAACACCACCACCATGACCAGGAACGCGGTCGCCAGCAGCGTAAATTGCATGTCGAGCACGCTGGCTCGGATGGTGCCGGTGCGGTCGACCAGCGTCGAAATCTCCACACCGCCGGGCAGCCATTGCTGCAATTCCGGCAGCAGCGCCCTCACCCGGTCGACGGTATCGATGACGTTGGCGTCGCCCTGCTTGGTGATCTGGATCAGCACCGCCGGCTGCTTGTTGAACCAGGCGATCGAGCGGCTGTTGCGGACGGAGTCTTCCACCTCGGCCACGTCGGAGAGGCGGACGAAATTGCCCCCCGAGCTCTTGATGATGATGTCGCGGAATTCGGCCGCCGTGCGCATCTGCTTGTTGGTCGAGATCGTCTCGCTCTGGCGGCCGCCGTTGAAGATCCCGACCGGGCCGAGCGGGTTGGAATTGACGATCGCCAGCCGCACGTCGTCGGTGGCGATGCCCGCATTGGACAGCGCGACCGGGTTGAGCGCGATCCGTACCGCGGGCTGATCCGCGCCGCTGACGGTGACTTCGCCCACCCCCGGGACCTGCGAGATGCGCTGCGCGATCACGGTGTCGGCGACGTCGTACATCGCGCTCGTCGTCAGCGTCTTCGAGGTCAGCGCCAGCACGAACACGGGCGCCGCCGACGGATTGGCCTTGCGGAACCGCGGCAGTGACGGCAGGTCGCTCGGCAGATCCGCCAGCGAAGCGTTGATCGCCGCCTGCACGTCACGCGCGGCGCGGTCGATGTTGCGGCCGATCGCGAACTGCAACTGGATGCTGGTGGTGCCGAGCGAGCTGGTCGAGGTGATCTGGTCGATGCCCGAGATTTGCCCGAGCCGCCGCTCCAACGGGGCCGCAACCGTCGACGCCATGATCGAAGGGTCGGCGCCCGGGCGTGTGGCGGAAACCCGGATCGACGGAAAATCGACGTTGGGAACCGCCGACACCGGCAGAAACACATAGGCGACGACCCCGACCAGAAAGAGCCCGATCGCCAGCAGCGTGGTGCCTACCGGCCTGCGGATGAAGGGCTCCGAGATCGAGATCGATGCCATTACTGCATCCCCTCGGTAGCACCGGCGACCGGCGGCCCGGCAGGCCCCGGCTTCGGCACCGCCTTGTCCATTTTGCGGTTGAGCCGGTCGAGCGCCAGATAGATCACGGGCGTGGTGTAGAGCGTCAGCAACTGGCTCAGCAGCAACCCGCCGATGATCGAGACGCCGAGCGGGAAACGCAATTCCGCGCCGGTGCCGCTTTCGAGCGCCAGCGGCAGCGCGCCGAACAGGGCAGCCAGCGTCGTCATCATGATCGGGCGGAAGCGCAACAGGCAGGCCTGCACGATCGCTTCGTTCGCAGACATGCCCTTGTGACGCTCCGCCTCAAGGGCAAAGTCGATCATCATGATCGCGTTCTTCTTGACGATGCCCATCAGGAGAATGATGCCGATCAGGCCGATCACCGACATGTCCTGGCCGCACAGCATCAGCGCCAGAATGGCGCCGATGCCGGCCGACGGCAGCGTCGAGAGAATGGTGATCGGGTGGATGTAGCTCTCATAGAGCACGCCGAGCACGATGTAGATGGTGACCAGCGCAGCCAGGATCAGCCATGGCTGCCCGGCCAGCGATTTGGCGAACTCGGCCGCGTCGCCGGCATAGACGCCGACGATGCTGCCGGGCATGCCGATGCGGGTTTCGATCGACTTGACCGCCTCGACGGCGTCGCCGAGCGCTTCGCCCGGCGCCAGGTTGAAACTGAGCGAGATGGCGGGGAACTGCGCGTGATGCGAAATCGCCAGCGGCGCTGTGGTACGCGTCAGCGTCGCGATCGCCGAGATCGGCACCTGACCGGCCGGGCTTCCCGGCGTTGCCGCCACACCCGGCACGTAGAGTTTCGAGAGGATCGAAGGATCGCGCTGATACATCGGCATGGCTTCCAGCACCACGCGGTACTGGTTGGCCTGGCCGTAGATGGTCGATATCTGCCGCTGCGCAAAGGCGTCGTTCAGCGTATCGGTCACGACCTGCAGGCTGACGCCGAGCTGGCCGGCGCGCTGGCGGTCGATGTCGAGCGCGGCGCGCAAGCCGCCCTCCTGCGCTTCCGACGAGACATCGCGGAACAGCGGATCCCGCCGCATTTCGGCGACGAGCCTGTTGGCCCATTTGGTCACTTCGGCGGAATCGGTGCCGGTCAGCGTGTACTGGTATTGCGAGCGGCTCGACTGGGTCGAGATCTGCACATCCTGCACCGGCTGGAAATAGATGGTCATGCCGGGGATCGAGGCCGTGCGCTGCTTCAGCCGGTTGACCACGACCATGATGTCGTCGTGCCGCTCGCCGCGCGGACGCAACGTCATCACCAGCCGGCCGACATTGGTGGTCGGATTGACCGAGCCTGCGCCGATCACGGAGACCACGCCGACCACGTCCGGATCGGCCTGGATCGCGGCGGCCGCCGCCATCTGCCGGCTTTGCATCTCGGCAAAGGAAACGTCGGGCCCGGCCTCGGTCACCGCCGTGATCGAAGCCGTATCCTGCAGCGGCAGAAACCCCTTCGGCGCGACCACGTACATGACCAGGGTCGCGACGATGGTGAGGAACGTCACGGCGAGCGTGGCGCGCTGGCGCTGCAGCACCCACAGCAGCGTGCGGTGGTAGAGTTCGACCGTGCGATCGATGAAGCGGCTGACGGCGGCGAGCCCCGGAACGGCAAATTCCTCATGAACGTTCTTGAGCAGCCGCGAGCACATCATCGGCGTCAGCGTCAATGAGACGACCGCCGACGTCACCACCGCGATCGTCAGCGTCAACGCGAATTCGCGGAACATGCGGCCGACCAGGCCGGACATGAACAATAGCGGGATGAACACCGCGATCAGCGACACCGTCAGCGAAATCACGGTGAAGCCGATCTCGCTGGCGCCCTTCAGCGAGGCCTCCATGACCGACTCGCCGTCTTCCATGTGGCGGACGATGTTCTCGATCATCACGATGGCGTCGTCGACCACGAAGCCGGTGCCGATCGTGAGCGCCATCAGCGACAGATTGTCGAGGCTGAAGCCCGCGAAATACATGATCCCGAAGCTCGTGATCAGCGACAACGGCAGCGCCACTCCCGCAATCAGCGTGGCACGCAGCGAGCGCAGGAACAGCAGCACGACCAGCGTCACCAGCACCACTGAAAGGATCAGCGTGAACTGCACGTCATGGACGGAGGCGCGGATGGTGACGGTGCGGTCGCTGACGATGGTCAGCTTGACGCCCGCCGGGATCGCGCGCTGCACCTTCGGAATTTCCTCGCGGATCTGGCGCACCACCTCGATCACATTGGCGCCGGGCTGCCGCTGGATGTCGATGATGACGGCCGGCGTGCCCTGATACCAGCCGCCGGTACGGTCGTTCTCCAGCCCGTCGATGATGATGGCGACGTCGCCGATCGTGACCGGCGCTCCGTTTCGATAGGCGATGATGATCGGCTTGTAGGCCTCCGCGGCCGCGATCTGGTCGTTGGCGGCGATGGTGTAGGATTGCTGCGCGCCGTCGAGCGATCCCTTCGGGCCCGAGACGTTGGCCCCGGCAATGGCGGCGCGCAGGTCCTCCATCGAAATGCCGTAGGCGGCCAGCCGCGCAAGGTCGGCCTGCACCCGCACCGCAGGCTTCAGCCCGCCCAGCACCGCGACGCGGCCGACGCCGGAAATCTGGCTGAGCCGCTGGCCCAAAATCGTGTCGGCGATATCGCTCATCGCGCGCAGCGAAATGGTGTCCGACGTCAGCGCCAGCGTCATGACGGGCGCATCGGCCGGGTTGACCTTGGCATAGGTCGGTGGGTACGGCAGGTTTTTGGGCAGGATACCGGCCGCCGCATTGATCGCGGCCTGCACGTCCTGGGTGGCGCCGTCGATGTCACGGTTGAGATCGAACTGCAGCGATATCTGGCTGACGCCGAACGAACTGGTCGATTGCATCGACGACAGCGACGGGATCTGGCCGAGCTGACGCTCCAGCGGCGCCGTGATCAGCGACGCCACCACGTCCGGGCTGGCGCCCGGCAGTTGCGTCGTGACCTGCACGGTCGGGAAATCAACCTGCGGCAGCGCCGACACCGGCAACGCCCAATAGCCGAGCGCGCCGCCGATCAACAGCGCGATCCCGAGCAACGAGGTCGCGATCGGCCGGCGGATGAACGGTTCGGAGACGCTCATGGTTGCGTCCTCATGGCTGCGATTTCGCAGGCCCGCCCGATTGTTGGCCTGCCGGTGCCGGCCCGGTCTGTCCTTTTTGATCGCCCTCGCCGCGTTCGCGCCTGCCGCGGTGTTCGCCGTCTTTGGCTTGTCCTTCCTTGGCCTGGCCACCCTGACCGCCCTTGCCGTCGGGGCTGCGGCTGCGCTTGCGCGGCGCGAGGTCGGCGGTCGGCGCCCGGTCATCGGTGCCGATCAGAACCTTGGCGCCGTCGGACAGATTGGCAAAGCCCGTGGTCACCACACGGTCGGAGGTCGAAAGCCCGCTCGCGATCACGGCATCGTGCTCGTTCTGCTGCGTCACCACGACAGGCTTGGCGGTTGCGATATCGCCGGGGCCGATCACGTAGCTGAACGTCCCGGCGGGACCGCGCTGGACCGCCGAGGTCGGTACCACGATCGCCTTGTCGAGCGTTTCGACCTTCAGCCGCACATTGACGAATTGACCCGGCCAGAGCTGGAATTTGGCGTTGGGAAATTCCGCCTTGAGTTTCAGCGTTCCCGTGGTCGGGTCGACCTGGTTGTCGATGCCTTTCAGCGTGCCGGCGTCGACCACGGTGACGCCGTCATTGCCGAAGACGTCGACCGCGAGTGCGCCCTTGGCGGCGGCGGCATTGACCCGCACGATCTGTTGCTGCGGCAGGCTGAACTGTACCGCGATCGGCTGCAGCTGGGTGATGATGACGAGACCGGTCGCATCCGACGCCTTCACGATATTGCCCTGGTCGACCTGGCGCAGGCCGGCGCGTCCCGACAGGGGTGCGATGATCTTGGTGTAACCGAGGGTGGCTTGCGCATTGTCGATCGCGGCCTGGTCGGCCTTCACCAGCGCTTCCTGCTGGGCCACCAAAGCGCGCTGCGTATCGGCCTGCTGCTTCGATCCGGCGTTGGACGCCGCGAGCTGCTGGTAACGCGCGAGATCGAGTTTCTGGTTGGCGAGCTGGGCTTCGTCCTGCGCCTTCTTGGCAACCGCCTGATCATATTGCGCCTGGTAGATCACCGGATCGATTTCGCCCAGCACGTCGCCCTTCTTGACGTCCTGGCCTTCGGTGAAGTTCACCGAGATCAACTTGCCATCGACCTGGGCGCGCACGAGAACGTTATTCAGCGCGCGGACAGAGCCGACGCCATCGAGATAGACCGGCACGTCCTGGGTGCGCGGCGTCGCCGCCAGCACCGGCACCGGCAGGTCGAGGCGCGCACCGCCGCGACCACCGCCGCCGGCATTAGGCTTCGGCTGAAACGCGTACCAGCCGATGTAGCCGAGCCCGCCCAGGATCACGAGCGTCACGGCCAACGAGACCATGCGCTTGAGCACGCGCGACCAGAAACCCGGCTTGCGCACTTCCGGGGGTTTGGTGTCTTCCTCTGACTCCGGCTTAAAGAGCATCGACCGGCCTTTCCATCCTAGGCTCCCAGCCGCCCCCCAGCGCCTGATACAGGCTGACGATCGCGAGCAGCCGGGCCAATTGGGCCTGCGACAGCGAATCTTCCGCCTGGAATAACGTCAATTGCGTATTTAGCACAGTTACGATGTCGGCAGTTCCGGCCCGCAATTGCTGCTCGGACAGTTGAAACGCCCGCCGCGAGGACGCCACCACCTCGCGCTGCAGCCGCAGCCGCTCCGTGGTCTGGCGGATCGACATCAACGCATTGTCGACATCGGCAAAGGCCTGCACCACCGTCTTGCGATAGGTCTGCAGCAGTTCATCCTGCCGGGCCTTGGTGTATTCGAAATTGCCGAGGATCCTGCCGCCGTCGAAGATCGGCTGGGTCAGGCTGCCGACCATGCTGAAGAACGCGGCGTGCGGCTGAAACAGCGACGTCAGTGCGGAGCTCTGATAGCCACCCTGCCCGGTCAGTTGAATGCTCGGGAAAAACTGCGCACGGGCGTTGCCGACATTGGCGGTGGCGGATGCCAGCTGGGCTTCCTGGCGCCTGATGTCGGGGCGTTGCGTCAGGAGCTCCGACGGCAGTCCGGGCGTGACGCGGGGCGAGGCAACCTGGTTCAGCGTGCCGCCGATGACGCGCACCGATTCCGGCGGCCGCGATACCAGCGTCGCCAGCGCGTTGATGTTCTGGTCGAGCGTTTGCCGCAGCGGCGGCACCAGCGCGCGCTGGTTGGCCACGACGGTTTCCTGCTGGGCGACGTCGAGATCGTTTCCGGTGCCGGCCTGCAGCCGCTGCTTGATCGCATCGAGGATCCGGATCGCGCTGGCGATGTTGCGCTCTGCGGTGCGAATCCGGTCCTGCGCCGCGAGCACCTGGAAATAGGCGTTGGCAACCGTGGTCAGCGTGGTCAATGCGATGACGTCGCGGTCGAAGCGGTTGGCAACGGCGGTCTCTTCTGCCGCCTGGGCGGCGTCGCGATTCTTGCCCCAGAAATCGAGTTCATAGCTGGCGCTGAGCGAGGAGGAATAGTTGACGACCTCGCGGCCGCCATTGGTCAGGCCGCTCGCGCTCGAGCCCGAGGTGCGCGAATAGCTTTCCGAACCGCTGCCGCTCAGATTCGGCAGCAACGCCGCGCCGGCAATCCGGGCCTGCGCATCGGCCTGCACGAAGCGTGCGGTGGCGGCGGCGATGTCCAGATTGACGGTCTGGGCCTCTTCCATCAGCGTCGTCAGTTCCCGCGAGCGGAAACCGCGCCACCAGTCGAGCGTCGGCGGCGCGTCCTGCGGCTTGGTCAGGCGGGCGGCCTTGTAGCCGTCGGGGACGTCGAGCGCGGGATCGGGCAGATCCTTGGTCAGGATGCAGCCCGCCGAACTGGCGACCAGCCCTACGACCGCGAACGACCGCGCCAACCGGCTTACACCTGGAAACCGCATTCGCCAGCCTTCAACCACAGCCCCCGGTATTCGCTGGGTCACACCCGTTCTCCACCGGGCAAATTCCGGCGTGGCCCGCGATGAACGCTTGTTTGAGTGGTCTGCGACCCGTTCACGGGGGTGATGCTTCCGTTGGAACCGAGCCGTCATACTACCCTTGCGATCAGGGCGCGGACAGTCCCGGAACCATCCCGACGATCGCTGGCGCCAGCGCGCCAATCGACGATCAAAAGTGCAAGTTAGCCTTATTTTATCGGCCTTGGAACGCGATCGGGATGATGTCGGATCGTCCAAACCTTACGAAGATTTCACGGGTTTTTTCCGCTATTCCCACAGCCCAAATCCATCTTCGCGCATGAAAACGCGCCTGCGGCCGATTCGATACTCCGGGAACTCCCTGCGCAGCTTCCACGAAGGGGACAAATGCGGGTCGCCTGGTGTCGGAAAGGGAATCGCCGGCAATGCTGCGGCCTCGATCCTATCGAAGCATTATCCAGTCATTGATCGCGAACTCCGGCCTGGCGGACAACGTCACCATCATCGGCTCCGTGAACTTTGTCGCCTTCCTCAGCAACCGTCGCCTCGCTCGGCGAACGGCTCGCTTTTCCCGTCATCCGCAAGCGCATTTCCGGGCAAGATTATGCCAAGGCGCTCGCGATCTGGCGAAGCAATTTCCGCGCGCCCTGGCCGAACCTGATGCCGTCAGGGAAATATCGCGGCGCGTCAGGTGGTGTTCGCAAATCCGGATGACCGGCTGCGACTTAAGCGCTGGCTTGTATGCCCGGCAGCCGTCCTTTAGGGTTCGCCCAACGATCAGGCAAAGCAAACCGGCAATTCCAAATGACCTTCAACAAAGACGTCATCGAAGCGATCGGCAACACGCCGCTCATCAAGCTCAAGCACGCTTCCGAAGCGACCGGCTGCACCATTCTCGGCAAGGCCGAATTCATGAATCCCGGCCAGTCGGTGAAGGACCGCGCCGGCAAATGGATGATCCTGGAAGCCGAGAAGCGCGGCGACCTCAAGCCCGGCGGCCTGGTTCTGGAAGCGACCGCGGGCAATACCGGCATCGGTCTTGCCGTCGTAGCGAGCGCGCGTGGGTACCGGACGATGATCCTGATCCCGGAAACCCAGAGCCAGGAAAAAAAGGACATGCTGCGGCTATGCGGCGCGGAACTGATCGAAGTGCCGCAGCTGCCGTACTCCAATCCGAACAACTACCAGCACGTCGGACGACGGCTCGCCGCGCAGCTGCGCAAGAGCGAGCCGAACGGCGTGCTGTTCGCCGATCAGTGGAACAACCTCGATAACGCCAAGGCGCACTACGAATCGACCGGCCCCGAGATCTGGCAGCAGACCGGCGGCAAGATCGACGGCTTCATCTGCTCGGTCGGCACCGGCGGCACGCTGGCCGGCACCAGCCGCTATCTGAAGGAAAAGCATCCGGGCATCGTCAACGCCTGCGCCGATCCCCATGGCTTTGCGATGTACGAGCTGTTCAAGAACGGCACGGCCAAATCGACACCGGGAGACTCGATCACCGAGGGCATCGGGCTCGGGCGCGTCACGCCGGTCATCGAGACCGCGAAGGTCGACGACGCCTTTCTGATCTCGGACGAGGAAGCCGTAAAGCTGATCTACGACCTAACCGAGCACGAGGGCCTTTGTCTCGGCGGCTCCACCGGCGTCAACATCGCGGGCGCGATCCAGCTCGCCAAGCAGCTTGGGCCCGGCAAGACCATCGTGACCATCCTTGCCGATTCCGGCGGCCGCTATCAGTCAAAGCTGTTCAATCCGGCTTTCATGCGAGCTAAGAATCTGCCGGTGCCGGAATGGCTGGAGAAGCGCCCGAAGGTCGACCTGCCGTTCGAGAAGGTGTGAGGCGGACGCGAAATCGCAGGGTGGGCAAAAGCGCATTGGCGCCGTGCCCACCATCTATCCAGATATCGTACCTTGATGGTGGGCACGCTTCGCTTTGCCCACCCGACGAAGCTAATGCCGCAATATCTGGCTGAGGAACAACTTGGTCCGCGCGTGCTGCGGATTGGCGAAGAAGTTTTCCGGCGTGTTGGATTCGATCACCTGGCCTGCGTCCATGAACACGACGCGATTGGCGACTTCGCGCGCGAACCCCATTTCGTGCGTGACGACCAGCATGGTCATGCCTTCATTGGCGAGATCGACCATGGTGTCGAGCACTTCCTTGACCATTTCCGGATCGAGCGCCGAGGTCGGCTCGTCGAACAGCATGACCTTGGGGTTCATGGTCAGCGCGCGGGCGATCGCCACGCGCTGCTGCTGACCGCCTGACATCTGCCCCGGATATTTGCTGGCCTGGTGCGGGATCTTGACCCGCTCCAGATATTTCATCGCGGTCGCCTCGGCGTCCTTCTTGGGGATATTGCGCACCCAGATCGGCGCCAGCGTGCAGTTCTCCAGCACGGTCAAATGCGGAAACAGGTTGAAGCTCTGGAACACCATGCCGACTTCGCGCCGGACTTCGTCGACGCGCCGCAAATTGGGCCCAAGTTCGATGCCCTCGACGACGATCTCGCCTTCCTGGAATTCCTCCAGCGCATTGATGCAGCGGATCAGCGTCGACTTGCCCGAGCCTGAGGGACCGCAAATGACGATGCGCTCTCCCTTGGCTACACCGAGGTTGATGTCACGCAGGACGTGAAAGTCCCCGTACCATTTGTTGAGAGCCTTGATGCCAACGATCTGATCTGTGCTCATGCTCATTCACTCAATTGCGGCGATGCGCGTTCAGCCTGTTCTCGACGAACAGCGAATAGCGCGACATGCCAAAGCAGAAGATGAAGTAGATGATCCCGGTGAACGCAAAGCCGGTGAACAACGTGGTCGGCGTCGACCAGTTTGGATCGGAAAACGACGCGCGCAACGATCCCAGGAGATCGAACAGCGCGACGATCGAGACCAGCGAGGTGTCCTTGAACAGGCCGATGAAACTGTTGACGAGGCTGGGGATGACGTGGCGCAACGCCTGCGGCATCACGATGAGCCCGGTCGTTTTGGCCCAGGACAGGCCGAGCGCGCTCGCCGCCTCGCCCTGCCCGCGCGGGATCGCCGCCAGGCCGCCGCGGATGTTTTCCGCCTGGTAGGCGCCGGTGAACAGCGCGATCCCGATCAGGGCGCGCACCAATCCGTCGATGGTGAACCCCGCCGGAACGAACAGCGGCAACATATAGGTTGCGAAGAACAGCACCGTGATCAGCGGAACGCCGCGCCAGAACTCGATGAAGGCGATCGAGAAAATCCGGATCAGCGGAATCGACGAGCGCCGGCCGAGCGCGAGCGCAACGCCGATCGGCATCGATGCGACGATGCCGGTGACCGCCACCACCAGTGTGACCAGCAACCCGCCCCATAGCCGCGTATCGACAACGGGCAAGCCACCCCGGTCCAGTCCCATGACCGCGATGACGATGCCAATGCCAGCGAAGATCGCAAGGCAGGTGATCAGAGGACGTGAGCCGGCGCGCAAGCCGCCAGCGAACCAGAACACCAGGGCGCAGGCGATGATGGTGGTCAATGCGAAATCGGCCCACAGCGGACTGCCAAAAGCCTGGACCTGATCGCGCAGCCAGGTCAGCGGCAACAGCAGCCAGGAAACCATCGTCGAGAGCAGCACGATCAGTTGACCGAGCAGCCAAAGCAGCGGTCCGATCACCGCCGTCGCCTCACCCGCGGCGGCCAGCTTGCGCCCGCTGTCGCCGATGCTGTCGTTGAACCCCGACAAAAGCCCGGCGGTCCAGCTGACACCGAGGCCGCGCAATCCGCCGCCATGCAGCAGGAAGAACGCGATGACGGGCAATGCGATGAAGAACAGTCCGGCGTTGAGGCCCTTGGCCGGCGCCCGGGGAATCAGCAGCGGCAGCAGCAGGATCGCGGCCATGAGGAAGACCAGATTGACCCGCCAGCGCTCCGGCTCCGGATAGAAGCCGTAGATGAACTGACCGATTTTCGCCTGAATGAACGGCCAGCAGGCGCCAACCACGTCTCCGGCGTTTTTGGCGAGACACGCGGTGCGGTCGTTGCCGGTCCAGACCGCATCGATCAGCACGAATCTCAGCGCGGGCACGGCGACGAACCAGAGCAGCAACGCGCTGACGATCGTGATCAGGACGTTGGTCGGCGAATTGAACAGCCGCGTGCGCAGGAAGCCGACAAAGCCGGTGGTCTTGATCGGTGCTGGACGCTCGCCGACGAGTTCCCCGCGCACGAAAACGGATGGTGTGGTCTCGCTCATCACCCCATACTCCGGCCGATACGCCATCCGTAGAAACTCATGATCGCGCTCGTGACCAGCGAGATCACGAGGTAGACGCCCATGGTGATGCCGATGATTTCGATCGCCTGCCCGGTTTGGCTCAGCGTGGTGCCGGCAAACACCGAGACCAGATCAGGATAGCCGATCGCCACCGCCAGCGTGGAGTTCTTGGTCAAATTCAGATACTGGTTGGTGAGCGGCGGCAGGATCACGCGCAAGGCCTGCGGGATCACGATCAGCCGCAGCACCGAGCCACGCTGCAGCCCAAGCGAGGAGCCGGCTTCCATCTGCCCCTTGTGAACGGACAAGATACCGGCGCGCACGATTTCGGCGATGAAGGAGGCGGTGTAGGTCGACAACGCCAATGTCAGGGCGACGAATTCCGGAATGACCCGTGAGCCACCGGAAAAGTTGAAGCCCTTCAGGGCCGGTATTTCAAACTTTACGGGCGCGCCGAAGATTTGCGTCGCAAGGAGCGGAAGAACGATCACCAGGCCCAGCGCATAAGGCCAGACCTTGATCACCTTGCCGCTCTGGAACAGCAGACGCCGGGAATAGCGCCACAACGCGATCGCAGCGACGATCGCGATCAGCAACGCGATGACGAACGGTTCGAAACCCGGCTCGCCGATCGGCTTGGGGATTACCAAGCCGCGATTGCTGAGAAAGAAGGTGTCGAGCACCGAGATGCTCTGCCTGGGATTGGGCAGCGCAGCCAGCACCGCCAGATACCAGAACAGGATCTGGAACAGCAGCGGCAGATTGCGGATCAGCTCGACATAGCCGCCGGCGATGCGCGACAGCAGCCAGTTCGGCGACAGGCGGCCGAGCGCCACCAGGAAACCAATCACGGTGGCGAAGAAGATTCCGATCACCGAGACCAGCAGCGTATTGAGCAGGCCGACCAGGAAAACGCGGATGTAATTGTCGGACCCTGAATACGCAATCAGGTTCTGGCTGACGTCAAAACCTGCCGTGTTGACCATGAAGCCGAAGCCCGCGGTGATCCGCTGCGCCTGCAGATTGGCGCGGGCATTGGCGACGATCTCGTAGGCGATCCAGGCCAGTGCGGCGACGAACACGAGCTGGATAACAAAACCGCTCCAGCCCGCGCTGCCACCAAGCGCCCTCTGCAGTTTTGGGAGCAACTGCGACGGTGGTTTTCGGGGTTCGATGGCCATCGCCGCAGCCCTCCGCTGGCGATCAGCGAATCGGCGGCGCGTACTGGATACCCCCCTTGCTCCAAAGCGCGTTGATGCCGCGGGCGATTCCAAGCTTGGAGCCGGCGCCGACGTTGCGCTCGAAGGACTCGCCGTAATTGCCGACCGCCTTCACGATCCGCGAGACCCAATCCTTGGTCAGGCCGAGCTGTTCGCCAAGATTGCCGTCGGTGCCGAATACCCGCTTCATCTCCGGCTTGTCCGATTTCGCCATCTCATCGGCGTTCTTCTGGGTAATGCCCAGCTCTTCCGCCGTGATCATCGCGTAAAGCGTCCATTTCACGATGTCGAACCACTGGTCGTCGCCATGGCGCACCATCGGGCCGAGCGGCTCTTTCGAAATCACTTCCGGCAGCACGACATGATCGGCCGGGTTCGCGAGTTTCAAACGATCGGCATAAAGGCCGGACACGTCTGTCGTGAAGACGTCACAGCGTCCGGACTCATAGGCCTTGACGGCCTCGTCGTTGGTGCCGAATGCGATCACCTCGTACTTCATGTTGTTGCCCTTGAAGTAGTCGGCCAGATTTTGCTCGGTGGTGGTGCCTTGCTGCACGCAGACCGACGCGCTGTTCAATTCCAGCGCGGAATTCACCTTCAGCGCCTTCTTCACCATGAAGCCCTGGCCGTCATAATAGGTCACGCCGGTGAAATTGGCGCCGAGCGAAGTATCGCGCGACAGCGTCCAGGTGGTGTTGCGCGACAGCACATCGATTTCGCCGGACTGCAGCGCGGTGAAGCGATCCTTGGCCGACAGCGGCACGAACTTGATTTTGCTCGGATCGTTGAAGACCGCAGCTGCGATCGCTCGGCAAATATCAACATCCAGCCCGGTCCAGTTGCCCTTGTCGTCCGGAGACGAGAACCCCGGCAATCCCTGGCTGACGCCGCAGGAAAGCATGCCACGGTCCTTGACCGTTTTGAGGGTTTGCGCCGAGGCGGCCTGGACCGAAAGGCCGGCGGCAACGGCAAGGGTGAGAACCAGGGATACGCGTTTCATGGGCAAGGCCTTTCAGGGGTCGTGCGGGAACGTTGGCTTGTCGTCCTCGAACGCTGTTGGGCCAACCCGATGATCCCTCGCCCAAAAAAGCGCCAATCTGACCCGACAGTTTGACACGCAATACGGTCGGACAGGGATCGAAGGTCGCGGCAGGCCCCTCAACGTGCGGCGACTGGTAGTTGTGCCGTATCACAATCCGACTGGCGAGCCGGGTCAAGGGGTTGACGGCCGACTTCTGTATTCTGTGAGTAACTAAACCGGCCCCGCCCCCGCCGACCGGCGGTGTTTTGGCCATCTGTCGTGGCTGCGGCAAAACGTCTTTGATGGCGCGAACGCCTGAGTTTTTCGAACGCCCGACCGTCCAGACCGCAAAATCCGAAACCAGACTGGCACCTGAGGCCGCGACGCCAAAGCCCGGGTGGGCTGTGCGAGCCTCGTCATTCCCTGCGACAGCTATCGCCCGGCGCCGGGCGCCCTGACGCTGCGGCTTCACATCGGGCTCGAGAATGTCGATGACCTCAAGGCCGATCTTGACCGGCGCTTCACGGCGTTGAAGGCCGCCAACCAGCGCCGCGATTTCTGCAAACAAATCTCCGCGATCCGCTGCTGCACAGCGGCGGATGCGGCGCGTGCCGCGACGGTCTTATCCGTAGAAACCCGTATTCTTGCAGGCGCGGACACTAACCGCGCGTTCACCATGACGGCGAATCCCGCCGTTTCTCGCCCGCAAATCATTCACCCCTCAAGTTCCCTTATACCATTGCCCCGTTAGTCATGCCGGGTGGGACGGCCATCGACGCCATGCGGATGATGGCGCCCAGCGTAAGAGTAGACAGTAAAGCGTATGAATGCTGCTCGTATCGTAGTTCTAGCCAACGCGCTCAGTGCGGGCGGCGTTGCGGCCTATCTCGCGCGCGGATCGGACGAGAAACCCGCCGCTGCCGAGCCGGTCGCGCAACTGCCGACCACGGAGATTCTCATCGCCAAATCCGGCATCGGCCTTGGCCAGTCGGTGAAGCCCGAGGATCTGCAATGGCAGATCTGGCCGGCCTCGAGCTCCAGCAACAGTTTCATCGGATCCGACGACCAGGCCCCGAAGCGGGGCTCAAGCATCAACGTGGTTCGCTACGGCATTGCGAGCCAATCGACGGCACAGAAGTGACCGAAAGGACGCGGGGAATGAAGTTCGGGGGTAATCAGTCAGCGATGCGAACGGCTGCGGTCGGGGCCTTGTTGTTTTCGGCCATCGCCACGCTGGCGCTCAGCCCGTTGGCATCTGTCGTGGCGGCCGAGCTCGACAAGGAGCTGGCCAGGGAGCTGTCCAAGGATTCCCTCAAGGATCCGGTGACGACTTCTGCCATCGGCCCGGTCAAGGAACGCTTCCTCTCCCTCGGCGTCGGCAAGTCCGTGGTGGTGGACCTGCCGCGCGACGTGAAGGACGTACTTGTCGCCGATCCCAAGATCGCCAACGCCGTCATTCGTTCGGCTCAGCGCGCCTACATCATCGGCGCTGCGGTCGGTCAGACCAACGTGGTGTTCTTCGATGCCGACGGCCAGCAGGTCGGCTCCTACGACATCGCGGTCAAGCGCGACCTCAACGGTGTGCGGGCGGCGCTCCGGCAAACGCTGCCGGGGATCAATATCGAAGGCGTCGGTGAAGGCGTCATCCTGACCGGCTCGGTATCGAGCCCGATCGAGGCCCAGCAGGCCGGCGACCTCGCCGCGCGGCTGGTCGGCAGCGCGGACAAGGTCGTCAATTCCATCGCCGTCCGCGGCCGCGACCAGGTGATGCTGAAGGTCAACGTTTCCGAAGTGCGACGCGACATCATCAAGCAGATGGGCGTCGATCTCAGTGCGAGCATGAATTACGGCACCGCGGTCGTGAACTTCAACAACAACAATCCCTTCACCGCCTACGGCCGTCCGCTGGTGTCTGACAATGGCCTCGCCGCCTCGAGCATCCTCAAGGGCCTGCCGACGGTCACCGCGACCATGCGCGCGATGGAATCCGCCGGCGTGGTCCGCACGCTGGCAGAGCCGAACCTGACGGCGATATCCGGCGAGTCCGCGACCTTCATCGCCGGCGGCGAATTTCCGATCCCCGCCGGTTATTCCTGCGATCCGGTCACGCACATCTGTACGACGCAGATCCTGTACAAGAAATTCGGCATCTCGCTGAACTTCACGCCTGTCGTGCTGAGCGAAGGACGGATCAGCCTGCGGGTGATGACCGAAGTCTCGGAACTGTCGACCGAAAATGCCATCACCCTGAACCAGAACGGCGCTGCGCTGACGATTCCCTCGATCAGGACCCGTCGCGCCGAGACCACGCTGGAAATCCCCTCAGGCGGTTCGATGGCGATGGCCGGCCTGATCCAGCAGCAGACCAAGCAGGCGGTCAACGGATTGCCAGGCGTCAACCAGCTCCCGATCCTGGGCGCCCTCTTCCGCAGCCAGGACTTCGTCAACAACGAGACCGAACTGATGGTTCTCGTCACGCCCTATGTGGTCCGCGCGGTTGCCCAGAAGGAATTGTCGCGCCCCGACGACGGGTTTGCACCGGCGTCCGATTCCCAATCGACGCTGCTGGCCCGCATCAACCGGATCTATGGCCTTGCCGCCCGCGTCGGGCCGGTCGGCGCCTATGAGGGCAATTTCGGCTTCATCATTGACTGAGACGACACGGCTCCACGGACGGGGATGAGGACAGAACCATGACAACCCAAACGAAGGTCGATCACCGTCACAGCTGGCGACTGCTCGGCGCGCTGCTCGGCCTGTCCGCTGCGCTGGGGGCCTGCCAGCAGACCGGCGAGATCGTGACCGCGACCGTTCCCACCGATTACCGTCAGCGGCATCCGATCGCCGTTCAGGAAGGTAACCGCTCGATCGTCATTTTCGTCGGGCACGCCCGCGGCGGCCTCTCGGCCCCGCAGCGCAACGACGTCATGGGACTGGCCCAGACCTGGGCCCGCGAAGGCACCGGCGCGATCATCGCCGACGTGCCGGTCAACACTGCCAATGCCCGCGCGGCCGAGGCAACGTACCAGGAAATCCGCTCGATGCTGACCGCAGGCGGCGTGCCGTCAAGCGCGATCAGGCTGCGTCATTATCAGCCGGATAACCCACAAACGCTTCCGACCATCAAGCTGATCTATCCCAAGATCTCCGCGGTGGCCGGTCCCTGCGGCCTGTGGCCGGAGGACCTCGGGCCCAACATCTACGACACCGGTTACAATGAAAACCGGCCGTACCACAATTTTGGTTGCGCCACCCAACGCAACCTCGCCGCCATGATCGACAACCCGGCGGACCTCGAGCAGCCGCGGCCCGAAACCCCCGCCTACACGATGCGGCGCAACGCGGCCTTCGAAAAATACCGCAAGGGTGTGTCGACCACCACCACCTATCCCGAATCCGACAAAGCCAAACTGAGCGATACAGGTAAATGATCAGCCGGTCCCGAAAAGACTCCGAACAAGAGCACGACCTTACGCGGCCCGCCGATGAATACATTTCGCCGGCGCCGCGCGTATCGGTGCAGGCCTTTTGCGCATCGGCCGCGACCGCCACAACGGTGCGGTCGGCCAGCGAAGACCGCCGCCTTGGCAAGGTTCACCTGTCCGTTCATATGGGCGGCATCGCCGCCGCCATCGATGCCTATCACAAGGCCCCGACGCCGAACGTGATCATGCTGGAAACCGAAGGCTCCAGCGACATGCTCGACGGTCTCGATGAACTCGCCACCGTCTGCGACGCCGGCACAAGGGTCGTCGTGATCGGCAGCGCCAGTGATGTCACGCCCTATCGCGAACTGGTGCGTCGCGGCGTCAGCGACTACGTGGTCGGGCCGGTCGAAACCCTCGATGTGGTGCGCGCGATCTGCAGCCTGTTTTCCGCGTCCGAAGCCGTCGCGGTCGGCCGGATGGTTGCTGTCGTCGGCGCCAAGGGCGGCGTCGGTTCATCCACGGTGGCGCACAATGTGGCCTGGGCCATCGCACGCGACCTGGCGCTGGATTCCGTCGTGATCGACCTCGATCTGGCGTTCGGCACCGCCGGCCTCGACTACAACCAGGACCCGATACAGGGCATCGCCAACGCGCTGTTCCAGCAGGATCGGCCCGACAGCGCGCTGATGGAGCGCCTGCTCGCGAAATGCTCCGAGCGTCTCAGTCTGCTGGCAGCCCCTGCGACGCTCGAACAGGTCTACGATTTCGGTGCGGACGCCTTCGATGCGATCTTCGATACGCTGCGCATGACCACCCCCTGCATCGTGCTCGATGTCCCGCATCAATGGTCGGCGTGGACCAAGCGCGCGCTGGTCGGCGCGGACGATATTCTGATCGTTGCCGAGCCTGATCTCGCCAACATGCGGAACGCCAAGAACATGCTGAACGTGCTCAAGGCAGCCCGGCCCAACGACCGGCCGCCGCTCTATTGTCTCAACCAGGTCGGGATGCACAAGCGCCCGGAAATCACGCCGCGCGAATTCGCCAAGGCGATCGAGGGCCAGCCCATCGCGACCATCCCGTTCGATTCAAAGATGTTCGGCACGGCAGCCAATAACGGCCAGATGATCCAGCAAATCTCCGCCGGTCATCGCACCACCACGATGTTCCTGCAGATGGCGCAACGCCTGACAGGTCACGCCGTGACCAAGCGATCACGCGGTTCGCTGCTGGCGCCGATCATGCCGATCATCAACAAGCTGCGCGCCGGCGGCAGCCGCTAAGGCGCGGCGGGCAACGGGGCGGGCTCACGCCTCCTCCCGTTCGCCCGCGGTCAATTCGAGCGCCCGGACGCAGCGCCCGGCATCTTGCCGCCCATCTCGGCGCGCGCATTCTCCTTGCGCGACAGCATGAGCTTTAACTGCGCGACGTTGGCGGCCGCTTCCTCGGGCGGAAGGTCGGCCTTCGCGATCTTCTCAGCCTCGGCCGTGTTGCCCCGCAGGCCGACCACCAGCGCCAGATTGGCCCGCACGCGCGCGTCGTTGGCCGCACGGCTATGGGCGCGACGCAACGTCTCCTCCGCCTTCGGCAGGTCCTTTGAAAGCACGTAAGACAGGCCGAGATTGGAAAGCACCGACGGTTGGTCTGGCGTGATCTTCAGCGCGCTCGAATAATACTGCCGCGCTTCCTCGAACCGGCCGAGCTGGTCGAGCACCGCACCTTGCGCGGAGAGTATCCGCCAATCCGGATTGTCGGGGGTGTGAGCGCGGCCGAGCACGTCGAAGGCCTGCTGGAAATTGCCATTGTCGGCGAGCGCGCGGCCGTAGCCGGCAAGCAGCGCCTTGTTGCTGGAATGGGCGATGGTCGCCTGCTCCAGCACCGCGACCGCCTGCGACTTCTGTCCGGTGGCGCGCAACGCTTTGCCGTATTGCAGGGCCGCGTCGGCATCCTTCGGGTTGGCGCGATAGCGCGCCTCGAAAACCTCTACGTCGCGGCGCGGGTCGGCGGCGCGGCTGGTTTCGGCTTTCTCACCGAGCGAGCCCGTGACATCCGACGACGTCACGGCCGTCTGGCAGCCGCTAAGCCCCAGTGCGAGAATCGCCGCGGATGATGTACACGCAAGAAGTCGCGCGAATTCAGATGGTTGGAACAATTTCTGGAACATTTACTGGACCCGCGTCGGCGACTGTCCAGAATGCTCACAGCTTAACCCTAAATTCGGGTTAAGCAGGCCGTCTTTACGGTAATGGGCGGCCGCAATGGCCTGTTTAGCATCGGCCACGCGGCTGCGGACCGGGCTCTGATCCCGGCCTCGCCGCATTCCTGTACTAGTCGACGAATTGAGCGCCGAGTTCGCAGCCGATCCGCCATGCGAGCTTGCACTGGCGCGGCCGCTGACCGGTCGAGAAAATCACGGTGAACTCGGGGGGAATCTCCGGATATTCGGCGATAATCTTCACTCCGCCGTCCGACACGTCCGTGATCATGCAGTCGCGCGGCAACCCGCCGGTCCCAAACTGTATCTTCGCAAAGTTTCTGCACACACGACGTTCGCTTCTGCGGCGATTCGCTAACATCTTTGCCCCTGGCCCTGATCGAGAAAATTGGTGTCTCTCGTTTACAGAAGAATTGTTGGAATTGGCCTAGCGGAACCGATCGCAATGTAATCGAAGTGTAGCGGTTGTTTTCCAGCTCTGCTTACCCTGCGCTTGTGCTGACGCGCTCGCGCGATCGATTGCTGCCTTTGGCTCCTGCCGGCACGTTCTCTGCCTGCGGCCACGTCAGCAATTTTCGGCAAATTAAAGGGTTGATCCGCGCCCTTTTGGCGATAGCCTGAACTTTCGACTCGCGCTGCCGGAAGCTATTCGCATGGGAACCGTCGTTCTTCTCGACCTGATGGGTGGCGTTGCGCTGCTGCTGTGGGGCCTGCATATGGTCCACAGCGGAATCCTTCGCGCGTTCGGCCCTGACCTGCGTCAATTGCTGGCGAAGGGGCTCAACAATCGCTTCACCGCCTTCGCGGCCGGCCTCGGCCTGACGGCGCTGCTCCAGAGCAGCACCGCGACGGCGCTGATCACAAGCTCGTTCACGTCGGAAGGCCTGGTCAGCCTGGTGCCGGCGCTTGCCATCATGCTCGGCGCCAATGTCGGCACCACGCTGATCGTGCAGATCCTGTCGTTCAAAATCGCCGCCGTCGCCCCCGTCCTGTTCATCATCGGTCTGGTGGCGTTCCGCACCGGACCGCGCTCGCGCATCAAGGATATCGGCCGCGTCTCGATCGGGCTTGGACTGATGCTGCTGGCGCTGCACATCCTGCTCGACACGCTAGCGCCGGCCGAAAACGCGCCGGGCATGCGCGTGTTCATGAACGCCATCACCGGCGACCCCGTGCTCTGCATCGTCGTCGGTGCGGTCGTGACCTGGGTGGTGCATTCCAGCGTCGCCAGCGTGCTGCTGGTGATGTCGCTGGCATTTGCGCATTTCATTACGCCGGTGGCGGCATTGGCGCTGGTGCTCGGTGCCAACCTCGGCAGCGCGATCAATCCGATTGTCGAAGGCGCCCGCCGCGACAACCCCGCCAGCTACCGCCTGCCGCTGGGGAATCTCGCCAACCGGGTGATCGGCATCGCACTGGTGGCGCCGTTCCTGAACCCGATCGCGGATCTGCTGCAATCGTGGCAGCCGGACCCCGCCAAGGCCACGGCGCAATTCCACATCGCGTTCAACGTCGTGATGGCGCTGCTTTTTATCGGCCTGCTCGACGGCATCGCGCGGCTGCTGAAAAAACTGCTGCCGACGCGCGTCCGGGAGACCGACCCGCTGCGGCCGCGCTATCTCGACGAGAGCGCGCTGGAGACCCCTTCTTTGGCGCTGGCGGACGCCGCGCGTGAAACGCTGCATATGGGCGACCATGTCGAGGTCATGCTGCGCAAGGTGATGGCGGCGATGATGACCAACGACCGGGCGCTGGTCGACCAGGTCTCGCAGATGGACAACAGCGTCGACAGCCTCGACGAGGCGATCAAGCTCTATGTCACCAAGCTCACCCGCGGCAGTCTCGACGAGCGCGAGGGACAGCGGGCGATGGAGATCGTCTCCTTCGCCATCAACCTCGAACATATCGGCGACATTATCGACAAGAATCTGAGCGAGCTTGCGACCAAGAAGATCAAGCGCCGGTTCCAGTTCTCGGCCGAGGGCGCCGAAGAGCTCTCGGCCTTCCACAAGCGCACGATGGATTCGCTGCGGATCGCGTTCGGCGTCTTCATGTCCGGCGACGTCAATGAGGCCCGCAAGCTGCTGGCCGAGAAGGCGGCGCTGCGCAACGCCGAACTCGCCGCCACCGAGCGGCATCTCGACCGGCTGCGCGAGGGGCGGCCCGAGACCATCGAGACCACCTCGCTGCACCTCGACGTGCTGCGCGATCTCCGGCGGATTCACTCCCATATCTGCTCGGTCGCCTACCCCGTGCTCGATGCCGCCGGTGAACTGGCGGCCTATCGCTCTAGCGAAAGCGACATGGCGGCGCTGCCCGCACCGGCCGCGGGACGCAGCGGTTAGCGATCCAGCGTCCTCGACGCGCTGGCGCGGCTCTTCACGATCAGCATGATGTTTCGGATGTAGATGATGGTGGCCATTGACTGGCCGAGGATGATGACGGGTTCGCGTTTGGCGATGCCGTAGACCAGCGTCATCATCCCGCCGCCCATCGAGAAAAACCAGAACGCCATCGGCACCACGCTCTGCCCGGCGCGCTCGCTCGAGATCCACTGCACGAGGAAGCGCGCGGTGAACAGCAATTGCGCGACCAGGCCGAACGCCAGCCAGAAATCGAACTTGGCGACGAAGACGTCGTAAAGGTAATCGCCGAGCGCCTGCCCGTATTGAATCAGCATCAGGTCACCTCGGTCGCAATGGGCGTCGACTTCTTGCGGCGGATCAACCACCAGACGCCGGCCAGATCCATGATCCCGATCCATAGCCGGTCAAAGAAGCCGTAATTTGATACGCCGGAATGGCGCGGGCGGTCGATCACATCGACGTAAGCAATGCCAAAACCTTCACGGCGCACCAGCGCCGGCAGGAAACGATGCAGCCCGTCGAAATAAGGCATCGACAGGAATACCTCGCGCGGAAAGGCCTTCAGCCCACACCCGGTGTCGCGGGTGCCGTCGCGCAAAATCCCGTTGCGCACGGCATTGGCGATCCGCGATTGCATTTTCTTGAAACCGGTGTCCTTGCGTCCGACCCGCTGGCCCGCGGCAAGGCCGATGCGGCCGCCGCCGCTCTCGACCGCCGAAATCAGATCCGGCAGAAACGCCGGATTGTTCTGTCCGTCGCCGTCGAGCGTCGCCACAATGGCGCCGCGCGCCGCACGAACGCCACTGCGCACCGCCGCCGATTGTCCGGAGGATTTTTCATGCCGGAGCTGCCGGAGATTGCCGTGCACCTTCATCAGCGCTTTGAGCCGCTCGGCGGTGGCATCGGTCGAGCCGTCATTGACATAGATGATCTCATAGGCCCAGCGGCCATCCAGCGCGGCCGTGATTTCCGTAATCAGCGGCGCGACGTTGTCGGCCTCGTTGCGCACGGGCACAACGATGGAAACGGCGACCGCGGCTTGGTCGGAAGAAGGCAAATCGGCACTCATCGGTTGGGCTGGGGTTGGATCGGCTTGCACGGACCGGAACCGGTTCCGTCAGGCCTGCGCGGCGTCCGCTTTTATGGGGCGAATGCGCCCCGGGCAACCCTTTTGAGGCGTCCCGAGGAAGGCCCTACCAGCGGCAGAATTGTGCCGTCGCGGTGGATCGCAAAGCCGAGCCGCCGCGCTGCGAACCAGTAGCGCACGAACATCGCGCCGATGATGCCGACCAGCGCGCCCGCAACCACGTCGCTGGGATGATGGGCCAGCAACACCAGACGGGTTGCGCAGATGACGAGGGCGTAGACGAACATCGTGATCCGCGCCTGCGGCCACAACGCCGACACGGCAAAGGCCAGCGCGAAAGCGCAGGTCGCATGGCCCGAGGGGAAGCTTGAATAGGCCCCCGTTCCCGCAAAGTGCGAGAAATGGAACACATTGCCTTCGCCGCCGACAAACGGCCGGCCGCGTCCGACGCTCCATTTTATTACTTCGGTAATCAGCGCGGACACCATCACCGCGCAGAACAAAAACTGTAAACGCGTGCCGAGACCGAGCAACAGGGAGCGCTGAATACCACTGAACGCGGGTGCTGCTATCGCAACCAAGATCAACAGCGCGCCCAGCGCCGCCAGCACATATTCATCCTTGCCGAAATCGGTGACAATGCGCATCCACCACAGCGAGGGCGTACCCCGCTTCGGCATCTGGCCGATCTCCCAGGCATCGAGCACGAACATCAACGCGATGATGGCGGCGCCAAGGCCGGCCGACAGCAGCAACGCGTGACGCGCCGCCCGGCGGCCCGCCTCGGCCCGCCGCGAGTGCGACGGCGTCCGCGCGAGCTGGGTCAGCGAGCGCCACCCCAGCACCACAAAGCGCGAAAGATAGTTTTGGGATTCGGCGATGACGGTCGGCGCTGGCATCTTATTCTGTGCCTTCGGAGCGGAAGATTGCGATTGAAACCGCCTTGCCCTGCGAGATGTTATAACCCTCGACACGCGTCGCCACGTTATAGCGCAGCCCGATTGCTTCGGCGCGCTGGACAAAACCGCGCTCCGAGCGCGATTCCACCAACGCAAAGCGGCAGGTGCCCTGCCCCAGGAAATCGGCAGCGCCTGATCCGTCGGTCAACAGCGTACTGGTTCCGGTCATGAAGACGAGACTGGGCTCATGGAAGCCGGCAGCCGCGGCCTTCGGCCCGACGCAGACGACGTTGCGCAGCGCGCGCGCGATGCCTGCGCTTGGAAACAGCGTCGTCAGCGACGGTAACACGATGCCATAGACGGCGATTGCCAGGCACATCGCTGCAATCACGGCATGCAACAGCGAGCGCTCGGCGCGGCTTTCCTCGAACAGCCACCAGGCGATCAGGCCGAAGATCATCGCCGCCGCCAGCACCGGCCAGGCCGGAAAGACCGGCTGATGCGTCAGCTTGATCGCCGCGACAATCGCGATCACGGCCGTAATCGCGGGGATCGCAAACCACCAGGCCGCGCCGCGCCTCAGCCAGGAGCGCGACAGCACGCGGCGCTCGAGAGCGCCGACGGTCAGGATGGCGATGGCCGGATAGAGCGGCAGCACGTAGTGCGGAAGCTTGGTCATCACCAGCTCGAACACGATCCACGACGGCACCAGCCAGGCCAGCAGATACTGCGCGCCGGGCTCGCGCCGGGCCCGCCATACCGCCGGAGCCGCCATCCCCGCCAGCGGCGCTCCGGGCCAGAACGTGACCCAGAACAGCAGCAGATACAGGCCGGGCGGCGCGCCATGGGACTCCTGTGCGGCGAGCTTGCTCAGCATGTCGCCGCCGAGCGAATTGGTGAAGAACGCATCGCCCGCGCGCCAGAAAATCGCGACGAACCACGGCAGCACCAGCACCAGCGTCCACATCAGGCCCCAGACCGGGCGCATGCGCCACAGCCAGACCGCCGAGCGGTCGAGGATCGCCAGCGCCGCGATGGTCAATCCCACGAACATCAGGATCAGCGGGCCCTTGAGCAGGATGCCGCCGGCCAGCGCGGTCCAGAAAATCGCGGGCGAACTCCACGGCGGCCGCGCCGGATCCTCGCCGCGCTGCCAGGACAGGTAGACCCGCGCCATCGCCCCCATCGCGGCGGTGACTGACAGCAGCAGCATCGCATCGGTCTTGGCGAGCCGCGCTTCGGCGCCAAGCAAGACGCAGCTGCACATCATCAACGCCGCCAGCGCGGCGCCGCTCCGGGTCACGAAGGCGAGCGCCGTCCAATAGGTCAGCAGGACCGCGCCGATCGCGCCAATAAGCGAGGGAAGGCGATAGAGCCAGATGCGCAATTCCGCCCGCGGCAGGCCGAGCTTCGAGGCGGTTTCGACCACGGCGGCCTGCATCCAGTAAATGCCGACGGGCTTCTTGTAGCGGACGTCATCCTGAAAGCGGATGTCAACGTATTCGTCGCTTTCGACCATCTGCTTGGTCGCCTGCGCAAACCGCGCCTCGTCGCGGTCGATGGCCGGAATCGAGAAGAAACCGGGCACGAAAAGCACGATGGCGCACAGCGTCAGGAAGATGATCGCGCGGAAATGGCTGGCTGTGGCGAAGTCAAACGCGGCGAGCAGCCTGCGGCTGGAATTCGCAGGTTTCACAGACTGTTGGCCTGCTCCAAATCGCCGGGGTTGCACGGTTTCAACCATCTTGTTCGCATACGATGAAATCGCACTGCAAACAACACCGCAGTTCCCGCTATCCGGCGGTGTTCCCGGCCCCCTGATCGGTCAAATTGTACCTGTTTATTGCACCCGGATCACCACGGTGTCGGCGGCGCCGGTCGCGTCGATGACCGTGAGGCGTGCAAAGCCCGGTCCGGGCGGCTCGACCAGGCGTTGACGCCGGCTGCCGATCTCGCCGACCGCGATACCGTTCACCAGCATGGTCAGCGGCAACACGCCGCCGGCGACCTTGACCGGCATCGCCGAGAATTGCCCGTCGTTGGAACGGTCGACGTCGATCCGTGAACCGTTCAGCGGAAACTGGATGCGCGGCGCCTGATCGCTGCCGGTGCCGACCAGTTCGCCAATGGGGCGGAAGCGCCGCAGCGGCACCGGAAGCTTGGCGTTACCAGCGATCAGCGCGCCCTTGGGCGGTTTCAGCAATGGCGCAAAGGTTTTTCCGGTGCGCGCGAAGGCGTCGAACAGGATCGGCGCGGCGGCGGTACGGCCGACCAGCCCGGCCACCGGCGCGCCGTCGGGACGCCCGACCCATACGCCGATGGTCATGCGGCCGTCGAAACCGACCGACCAGGCGTCGCGATAGCCGTAGCTGGTGCCGGTCTTGAAGGCGATCCGGTTGTGCACGCCGTTTTCCGGCGGCGGCGTGCCGATCAGGACGTTGCCGACCTGCCAGGCCGCGGCCTGATCCATCAGCCGCATCGGGTCGCGCTCGTCCTTGGCGATCATTATTTCGCGCAAGGGCTTTGTGGTGCCGAGCCGCGCCAGCCCCGCATAGAGTTGCGCCAGATCCTGCAGGGTAACGCCGACGCCGCCGAGGCCCATGGCAAGGCCCGGCGCTTCGTCTTTCGGCAGCACCAGATTGCCGCCGGCCTGCTTCAGCCGCGACGACAGCCGGCTTGAGCCGACGCGGTCGAGCAGCGCGATCGCCGGCACGTTCAGTGACAGTTGCAGCGCCTTGCGCACGGGCACCGTGCCCTGAAACGTCATGTCGAAATTTTCGGGCGCGTAGGAGCCGAACCGGATCGGACGATCGTCGATCAGGCTCTCCGGATGCACAAAGCCGTCTTCGAAGGCGAGACCGTAGATGAAGGGCTTTAGCGTCGATCCCGGCGAGCGCACCGCGCGGGTCATGTCGACCTGCCCGGCGCGCCGCTCGTCGAAATAATCCGACGAGCCGACCCGCGCCAGCACGTCGCCGCTTTCATTGTCGACCGCGATCATCGCTACCGAAATGTTCGGCCCCTGCGCAATCGCGCGGTCGCGCGCCAGCGCTTCAAGGGTCTTCTGCAGGCCTGCATCCAGCGTCAGCTTGATGACCGGCGTATCCTTCACCGTCGCCATCGACTGGTCGGAGGAATGCGGCGCCAATATCGGCATCGGCTTGCGCAGCCGCGGCACGGAGACAGCCTTGGCCTGAACCGAATCCTCTTCGGTTACGCGCTGCTCGTTCACCATGCGTTCGAGCACGCGATCGCGCGCGGCGCGGGCGACCTCGGGATGGCGGTCGAGGCGGCGGGTCTCCGGCGATTGCGGCAGCGCCACCAAGAGCGCCGCTTCCGCCAGCGAGAGCCGCTTCGGCTCCTTGCCGAAATAGGCGATCGAAGCGGCGCGCACGCCCTCCAGATTGCCGCCGAACGGCGCCAGCGCCAGATAGAGATCGAGGATCTGATCCTTGTTCAATTGCCGCTCGATCTGGATCGCGCGCACCATCTGGCGCAGCTTGGCGTAGACCGAGCGCTCCCGCCGCGGCTCCATCAGCCGCGCCAATTGCATCGTAATCGTCGAACCACCGGAGACGATGTGGCCGCGCGTCATCAGCTGAAGTGCGGCACGGCCGAGCGCCAGCGGATCGACGCCGCGATGCGAGTGGAAGCGGCGATCTTCGTACGCCAGCAGCAGCTTGAGGTAGCCAGGATCGACGCCGGTTTTGGCATCGACCGGCAGCCGCCAGCGGCCGTCGGCCATCGCATAGGCCCGCAGCAATTTGCCGTTGCGGTCGACGATCGAGGTCGAGACCTTGCGCGCCTGCTCCAGCGGCAGCGGGCCGAGCGAGGCAACCCAGCCGGCGAACGCGCCGGAGATGGCGAGAAGTACGACAGCCATTGCTGCCGCGAAGCGAACGATGCGTCGCTTTCCAGCACCGTCATGGTCCCGGCCATCCACGTCTTGCTTTGTATCAACAAAAGTCGTGGATGCCCGGGACATCTGCGCGAAGACGCGCTTCGCGCCTTTGCCCGGGCATGACGACTTCTGCTGGTTCGCGGGCGCACTCATTTGGCCGGACGCACCTCCACGGTGCCGGTGCCGGTGCGGCCATAGCGCGAGGGATTGTACATGTCCTCGACATAGGCCTGCGGCAGCACGTATTTGCCGGGGGAAACCGCGCGCACGACATAGGCGACGGTGAACACCGCCGTATCGTCGCTCGCGCGATCGATGGCCGCGGTGAAGCGGTCATCGCGGAACTCGGTATTCTCCGGCTCCTCGCCGTCCTCGATCCAGTCCAGTGTGTTTTTGTCGCCGGAAGACACCAGCCGCGGGTTGTCGATCTCAAGGCCGGCCGGGAGATAGTCGGATACCATGATGTGCCCGTATTCCGGCTTGGCCTCGGTGATCTTCAGCACCACGGCGAAACGATCGTTCTGCTTGGCCTTGCTGATATCGGCGGGCTTGCCGTCGAGCGTGAAGTAATTGCGCTCGATCTTGAAGCCGTTCGAGGCGGCCGGCTCCGGCGTGACCGGCGAACCCGAGACCGACACCACCGCCTGCACCGGTGCATCGCCGGTGTTGGTGATCTTGACCGGCCTGCCTGCCATCTGCTCCGCCTTGTAGCTGCGATAAGCCGCCGTCTTGATCGGCGAACCATCGATATCGAGCGCCATCGTCTCCTTCGACAGCGCGCGCGAGGCCAACACCAGCCAGGCGTTTTCCTGCGTCGAGGTGTAGGGCGTCAGTCCCCGCGCCACTTCGACCCGCTGCACCGCCTGCGTCAGCGTCGCCCGCGGGGCATTGCCTTCGCTGGCGAGCGAGACCAAAGCTGCGGCATCGCGTAAAGCGCTGCCATAGTCGACCCGGCCGAACTCGATCACGGGCTTTGGCGCGAGCGCGTCGAGCGCTGCGCCATAGACGCGTTCCGCCCTCGCCTTGTCGCCGACCAACGCCAGCGCCGCCGCCAATTGCGACTTCGCAATCGGCGTCGCCAGATTGCTCAGCTTGGTGTCGGCGAGGTAGCGCAGGTCGCCGATCGGGGCGGCGCCATTGCGTGCCAGCACGTAGAGGCCGTAGGCCAGATCGCGGCCGCCGTCCTTTTCGGGCTCGTTGGCGTTGACCACCGAGTTGCGGATGCGGTCGAGCGCGCTCTTGAACAGCACATCCGGCACCGCAAAGCCCTTTTCACGGGCGCGGGTCAGGAAGTCAGTCACATAGGCGTCGAGCCAGGCATCGTCGCCGCCCGCCGACCAAAGGCCGAACGAGCCGTTCGAGCCCTGACGTGCCAGCAGCCGCTCGATCGCGTCCTTGATGCGCTGATCGACCGCGGTGTCCATCGCCAGATGGGCGCCTGCCGCAAGGTCGTTGACGTAGAGCAGCGGCATCGCGCGGCTGGTGATCTGTTCGGAACAGCCGTGCGGATAGCGATCCAGCGCCTTCAGGATGGTCGCCGCATCGAGTGCGGTGGACAGGCTGACGGAGAGCGACACGCTGCCCGTTCCCGACACCAGATCGGTAAACATGTCCGAGGTCAGCGTCAGGCTCTCGCCCTTGGCCAGGGTGCGGATCGAGCGGCGCGCAAGGACCTGCGTCGCCGCCTTGACGTCGAGCGCATAGTGCCGCGCCAGCGCCAGGCCGTTCGGCCCCTTGATATCGACGTCGAGATTGGCGGTGCCGGCGCCGCCGGCGTCGATCGCCAGCGACATCGAGGTCCGCTGCTTGGCGGCGAGTTTCACAGTCGTCGCGGCATTGCCGGTTACCTTTACGGGCCCCGTCGTTTTGACGTTAATCGTATAGTCGCCGGGTGCACCTTCAACGTTGTCGAGATCAAAGCTCATGGTGCCGCGGTCGCCATTGAGCAGGAAGCGCGGCAATGTTGCCGTCAGCACCACGGGATCGCGCACGGTGACGTCGATGGTGGCGCGGCCAAGCCTTGTCGCGCTCCAGGCCACCGCCATGACACGCGCGGTGCCGGCGAACTCCGGAATGTCGAAGCTGATCTCGGCGGACCCGTCAGGGCCGACCGTGACGATGCCGGAATAAAGCGCGAGCGGTTTCTGGGTGGGCGGGCTGCCCTGCAGCTCGGCGCCGGCACCGTCACCGCCGGTCTTGAGCTGGCCGCGGGTACCCTGCATGCCGTCGATCAATTGCCCATAGAGGTCGCGGATCTCGGACGTGAGGCGGCGTTGGCCGAGATAGAAATCATCCGGCGCCGGCGGCTTGTAATTGGTCAGGTTCAGAATGCCGACATCCACCGCGGCGACCACGATCTTGGCGTCTTCGCCGGGGTTGAGCCCGCCGAGTTTGACCGGAATCTTCAGCGCGGTGCCGGGGCGGACCAGCGGCGGCGGCGAGAGCGCCACCTGCAGCGTGCGGGCCTTCTTGTCGATGCCGAACCATTTCAGGCCGATTGCCCGTCCGGGCATCCGCAGCGCCGCGGCGTCGAGCGGACGGCGCAACGTCGCCAGCACATAGGCGCCGGTACCCCAATCCTTGCCGACTGATAGCTTGACCTGCTGGGTACCTTCCTTGACGTCCACGGTCTGGGTGGTGAGCAGGCGGTCGCCCAGGACGTTGATGGTCAGCTTGCCGGCCGTGCGGGCGTTGACCGACACCACCATGGTATCGCCGGACGCATATTCCGGCTTGTCGATCGAGGTTTCGAGGAGATCGGGGGTGTCGGCGCTGCCGTCCGAATACCAGCCGACGTCGAACTGGACCGAGGTGACCGGCCCGTCGGCCTCTGATGATTTGACGTCGAGGCGATAGCGGCCGGGCTGCGGCGCCAGCGACACCCGCGCCGCCTTGTCGGCTGACAGAGTCAGGTCGCCATCGGCGACGCGGCTGGTCGATTTGACCGGCTCATACTCCCAGGACGAGTTCTGCCGGTACCACTGGTAGCGGGATTCCATCTTCAGGAGCTCGTAACGCAAGCCATCGCGCGGCAATTGCTTGCCATCGGGAGCGACGAACACCACGTCGAATTCGGCCTTGTCGCCCTCGGCGACGCTCTTGTCGCCAAACAGCGGCTTGATGCCGATCAGGGGCGTGGCAGGCGCCACGGGGAGTACCAGCTTGCGCTCGACGGCGCGGCCACCGGCCTCCGCCATCCGGACGAAGATTTGCGCCTCCTGCGGGCGGGTCGAAGTTGGCGCCTTGGCCAGCGAGACCGGGAACGTCGCCACGCCGTTGGCGTCGGCCTCCGGCAGGTTCTCGATCGGGGTACGCTCGTTGCTGGCGGTCTCCTCGTCGGCGACGCCGAACTGGTAGCCGGGATAGCCCGGCCGCCCGGAGGCTGCCGAGGTGACCAGCATGTCGCCTTCGAGCTGCAGGCCGGAAGCCGGCGCACCGTAAAGGAAACGGCCATCGACCTTAAGTTCAACTGGAACTTCAGCTTTGATCATTTTCTCCTTGCTGGAGATGTTGAATTCGATCCGCTCGGGGATGTAGTCCTCGACCATGAAGGTGGTCTCGCCGACCGCCGATCCCTTGGGGTCCGTGAAGGCGCGTACCCGCCAGGTCCCGGTCGGGACCGCGGAATTGAGCGGCACCACCATGCTGCGGCCGCCCGCGCCCTGATCGGGTAGCACGGCACGGCGGAATTCGACGCCATCCGGACGCTCGATGACGAGGGTGAGCGGCCCGCCGGCCATGGCGTTGCCCTGCCCGTCGCGCAGCAGCGCGGTCAAGTAGACGGTTTCGGTGGAGCGGTAGACGCCGCGCTCGGCATAGACGAAGGCATCGGCGCCCGCCGGCACCACCCGACCGGACACGCCGCGGTCGGTGAGGTCGAACGCGTTGGTTTTGAGGCTGAGGAAAGCGTAGTCCGACTTTTCGCTCATGACCGTCAACAAGGCCGGCGACAGCCCGCCCTCGCCGCGCGCCAATCCAGCCTCGAACAGCACGTGGCCGGAATCGTCGGTCTTGCGGGTCGCCAGGATCTCGTTGTTGCGCGCGATCAGCCGCACCTCGGCCTTGCCGACCGCCTCGGTGGATGCCAGCGAATTGACGAAGACGTGGATACCGTCATTGCCTGAAAACGCCGACAGGCCCATGTCGGAGACGATGAACCACTGCGTCGCCAGCCGGCCGTCATCATCGCTGCCGGGGCCTTTGGCTGACGCCGTCATCACATAGACCCCCGGCTGCAGGTCGCCGAGCGCCTGGTCAACCGGGAAAGCGGTAATGACGTCCTGGTTGAGCGTGGTGGCGGTGGCGAGTTCGCCGGTCCAGACCTTGACGCCCTTCTCGTCGCCGAGATCGCCGAGCTGGTAGGTCGACAGCGTCTTCTGGAAGTCGCTGTCGATCACAGTATTAATCAGGTTGCGGTCGCCGATCCGGAACACGTTGACGTTCACCGCAGGCGTATTGACGCTGACCAGCGGGATGCCGCGCTGGCCGGTACGCGGCAGCACATAGGCGCGGCCGGTAAAGCGCACGAACGGCTTGCGGTCGCGGACATAGATGTTGAATTCGGCCGATTTCGGCAGGGTTTCCTTGACCGTGGACGGCAGGCCGGCACGCAGATTGATGTTGTAGCGCTCGCCGTGCTTCAGGCCGTCGACGCAAAGCTGCTTGCCTTCGGCCGACAGCGCCGGCTTGTCGGTGCCGGCCAGCGCCAGAAACGGCGCAAAATCGACCCGTTTTGCCAGATCTTCAGAGAACTGGAAGCACGCCCGCGGTGACGCGCCGTCGGAGTCCACGGTGTAATCCAAAAGACGAAAACCGTGTTGGTCGCGCATCTTCTCATATTGGCCGCGCACCTCGGCGACCTCGCGCATGTCCAGCGACAGCCGCAGCGCATCCAGCGCCGGGCGCCAGAGCTTGCGGTCGGACATCGCCCGGCCCAGCACAGCCAGCGCATCGGCTTCCTCGGCGGCGTTGCCGGCGCGCTGATAGGCGATGTAGGCCGCGGTCGAGGCGCGCTCGAGCAGGAAGGTCTGTTCGCTCGAACTTGCGGAACGGATCTGGAAGATGGTCTTGGCGAGTTTGAGCCAGTTGGCACTGTCTTCGGGCGTGGTGCCCGCGATCTGTCCGAGGATTTGCAGGCCGGTTCGGAAGTCGGCACGCTTGAAGGCGGTATCCGCATCGGTCCGCAGCGTCGCGCTGGATTTGGAAACCGGCCCGGCCTCGCTCTTGATCTGGGCCTCCAGCTTGACCGCGGAATCGGCAAGGTCGTCGCGTTTGAAGGCTTTATCTGCTGCCTGCGCTGCGACCAGGCCAAGCGCCAGCGTGGCGCAAACGACTGTGGCGCGAACCAAACCGATCATGATGGAGCTCCTTGGGCGGACGACCGCCTCGTAACGAACGAAAAGTGCGCGAAAAGGTGACGGACTGATGGCGATGGAAGAGGCTTGCGAAAAAGTCGCATGCGGCATGGCTCTGGCAGTCCAAGGTCCCGGACCGCACCGGCGAGGGTTGCCGGCGCAGCATTGATTGATAGGCGGACCGATGGCAATGGTTCGCCGTCTGGCTTTGTCGCAGCCGGAAGGAAATCGGTTCGGAACGGACTTGGCTCCGAAGCGGATTTTTCATATTGGCAGTGCTAGAAAGACTCCGACGGTCCCATAGCTCAACTGGATAGAGTAACGGATTTCTACTCCGTGGGTTGCAGGTTCGAATCCTGCTGGGATCGCCAATATTTTCAATCGGATAGCTGGTTTGTTCTCGAAAAAGCCGTGTCGCATTCTGTATTGAAGAGAACTCTTGGCTTTCATGGTTGTCGCTCGCCCGGTAACGGACCGAGCAGTCGCGGCTCGACATTCGCTGGTCCGGCGAGCGCAAAGATGGCTTCGCGTGGCACCATAAGAAAGAGGCCGCCAACTGAGATGACCTACGGATCGATAATCCCGGTGCCATCGTCTTCAAGGCGGAACGTACCTCGGCAAGCCATATGATATTTTCGCCCTACAACTGGCATCTCATCTTCCTTGCTGAACGACGACACGTTCACCACAAGTCGCTTTACCAGAACCTCTTTGAACCCATCCGGCTCCTCTAAAATCACCCGCCAAGTCCACTCGCCGTTGGGCGATTCAGCGGCCATCGTATTGTAGCGGTAGCGGATGAGATCGGTCATTGATTGCAGGAGGTCCGATTAGAGCCGTACCGCAGCGCCAAGGCTCAGGACGTAGAGGATGACCACAACCGCCAGCATGGCGAGTACCAGGTCAAAGCGGGACAATCTGAGACGCGACTTTTCCATGGCCGCTCGTCTAGCAATATGGAGCTGATGAATCAAACGGACGCTGTGTGAGACGGGATCTTTGGTAGACGAAAGACTTCAATCCAGCTTTCGCGCTTCTGCCGGCAGCATGATCGGGATGCCGTCCCGGATCGAGTATGCGAGGTGTGCCGAACGGGAGATCAGTTCCTGTTTTACCTCGTCAAACTCCAGCGGCCCCTTGGTCAGGGGACATACCAACAATTCAAGCAATTTGGGTGAGATCTTGCGAGGCTCGGCCATGGCCATCTCATAGACCGGGACTTCAATCATTTCAATTCAGACTGTCCGGGCGCGTCGCCGATGATGCTTCAGTAAAGGACGCCGGAGGATGGGCGACACTGGTTGCCGAAGCGCGCAGAACGGGCGCGCCTCAATAGCGGTACGCGCGCCCTCACCAGCCGCTCACACTCGGAAAGCTCCGACTGCTGGCGCATCTATTACGGTGATGTTCAGGTCGGCACGATAGCGGTTCAGTCAAGGTTGCCGGGTCAAGGCTAAGCGTGGCTATCCGCGGTCGGCAAATTGTTAAGGAGTTGTCGGGATCAGAGCGAGTGGATTGAATATGCAGAACAGGATCGTGGCGAGGAACATGCTGCAAATCATCCCGATCTCGATGATCGACGATCGATATCGCAACGGCGCCGGAATATACACGGGGCTCGCTACGTCGTTTGCACCCATCTTTACCAGCGCTTGGCGGTAGCCTTTCCACGATCTTACGTTCTCGATGATGATTAGGGCACTCATCACGGCGATGGCGATGACAAGAAAGTTGGAGAACGTTTCGTAGATCTGGGAATTGCCGCCTCTTTTGCTGGCATCCGCTTGAAGACTGATCCAGATCGTCCCTCCCACAACGGCCGAGAAGAGCCGTATAAATTGATTGAATGATTCGTATATTTTCTGACTACGATCCGCTATTTGTTTGGTGAGAAATTCGTAGTGCTTATCTTCGGAAACCATTGTGCCCTCCAGATCCGTAATTGATAAATCAACCCTTTGGTGGTCGGTCTTCAATACCTGATTTGCAGCAGAATATGGAGTCAGGTTGTGTATGCGATACGCCACAACCAACGACCGTTGCAGCCGTCGTGGAGAGAGTTCAGCCCGCCAGACAGGCCGCGGCTCCAGCGAATTCAGGCGCCTCGCGATGTGCGGTGGCTCGTTGCTGTTCCCAGCCCAAGCTGCAGGACGATTTGCCTATCCGTTCGGGCCGCGCTTCAATAGCGCCATGCACGTCCCGCGGCCCTCCCGACAGGCTCGCGGCTCAGCGGCCTAGCCGGTGCGTAGTATGTTCGCTGATACCACTTGAGTGGCAAACCGATTGCGTCTCCGGCGGCTATTGACGCGTGAAGCACTTCCGGTTCGCGACCTTATTTCCGATGCGAGGTGTAATCCAAAGTCAGCGCAACGCTGGTTCGAGCCGATCGAGACCCTGTGGCGTCACGATCGATATCGCGGTTACACCACGTTCAGAGGCGCATATGACGCACCCGCAGCCAGCGGTTCGTCATCAGATGTTTCCCGTGGCGACATAGGTGCTACCAGCGCCGTAGCGATAAGGCGGTACGGCGGGCGGTACCGACACCATGTACATACGGGCTTTCGATGGAACCGCGTGGGACAATTGGGACTCGTTCACCCTGACCACGCTGCCGAACCATGCGCCGGTGACCACGATCAGCAATCAATCCTTGCATATCAATGAATGGAGTGAGATCGGCAACTGCTGTCCTATTCCGACGCCGACGGACATACCGCAACCGCCTACCAGTTCTGGGATGGTGGCGCAGGCGCCAGCAGCAGTTACTTCTGGACGCCTGCGAATTCCCACTGGGCCGCCGGTATCGCAATCGACGTTAGCGTCGCCGATCTCGACGATGTCTGGCTTCGTGGTGGCGCTGGCACCGGCACGGAAACCATGTATGCACGCAGTTTCGATGGAATCGACTGGAGCGCGTGGCACGCGTTTGTGCTCACGACCATCGTCTAGACCGGCATCGAAGGTAGCTTAGCGTAGGCTCGCGCCTACGTTCGGATTCGCGTGCAGACCGGTTCCCTCGCTACACGAATCGATGCAGATTTGGCGTGCGTCAGCCTCCTGCAGGTGGTCCAGACAAACGCCATCCGGCTGCACTGCCAATCCGGCCCGAGCGCGGCGCTGGACACCGGCTCCGGATACGCCAGTCCGGTCGCGACGCCGCCCGCGACGCAGGCGAACAAAACGATCGCTGCGGCGAGAACGACATTTTTAGGGGTGCACCAATTCGGGATCATGGCGGTCGCTCCTTTCAGGAACTGCCGCAACATAGGCTCGCGCCGGCCGTCCTTATGTGATCGAATTCACAGTGTTTCGGCTTTCAGGGTGCGACCGATTGCAGTTCCGTGCCCAAACAGGGCGGCGCTACCGATCGTATCGGGTTCCCTCTCCTGACATCCGACCGCGCCACAACCTGTGCGCTACCTGCCGGATCAATTCTGCAACACTCGCACGCCAAGATGCGCGGCAGGGCCATAAGTCCCGCAAATCCGTTGCGCGCCTGCGGAGGTTGATCAACACTGTTGGTTCGGGGAAAGTACGTGTGCGGGGGGCGTGCCATGAGTAAGCAGGAAACGGGCTACGACTACGATCGCTATCGAAAACTACTGGCCGAAGCGACCGACGATGCCAAGCGGCTCGAACTCATCGATCTCATGATCAAGGAGGGAGCCCGCGACAGGCTGGAAGCCCAGCGGACATCCGATCGCGTGGCGATGACGGCCGTGACAGTTGCGAAAATTCTCGGCCCGGGCGGCCGCCGCGACCAATTCAGGGTCGATTAGAACAGCCACTGCCTGGCTGCTCGGAACCGGTTTCAGCCGGCGCTTGCTGTTGCTTGTGTCGAGGCGCACGCCATCGGCGATCCGGCCAGGGCCGCCGCCAGCGCGCTCACCGGCATCGGACGACCAACCGGGCCGTTCACGGAAATCTCCCTGTTTGCCCCCTTCGGCGCTGGCATTTTGTCGCCGGTTCACCTACTGAAGCGCAAACCGCCAATCCCCTGCGTTTCACAACCAATCAAGAAAACGACAAGGCCCCTTTTATGAGTGGATTCAAGGAACCCAGCTTCGCCGACCGCCAGAAGGCCGCCCAGCAAGCGAGACAGAACATCCTGAACAAGTTCAAGGCCCAACCCGGCCCTGACGATCCGGAGGTGAAGCAGCGTCAGGTCGAGCGCGAAGCGCAGGCGGCCGCCCGCGCCAAGGCCAAGGAAGCCCGCGAAGCTGCCAAGGCCGAAGCCAAGGCGCGCGAGGAAGAAGCTGCGGCCGCGGCTGCCGCCCAGCTCGCCCGCGAAAAGGAAGAAGAGGCCGCCAGACAGGCAGCCCTCGAGGCCGAAGCGAAGGCCAAGCGCGATGCACGCTACGCGGCCCGCAAGAGCGGCGGCAAAGGCAAGAAGAAGTAACGCGCTCGTTCGGGCGCGGGCATCCGCGCCGGAAATCGCAAGACTCCGCTCGGGCGAGCCCGATTGAAAAAACAAACGACGGCTTGGCTATTGTTCATGCCGTCTTTCACCATCCCTCCGTCGTTTCATGGCGTCCGTCTTCATCATGCCCTGTCCTTCCTCGTGGCACTCCTGGACGTGTTGAACAGCGAGTCGTTCTTCCTGGGTCGTCCCTGCGCTTATTGTCCTGGATGGCGGCAGGCGCGACGTCACAAGGATACGCGTCATTACCGGCCATAGCGGATAATTGAAGCAGGCCAGCGCACGCGCCCCGAGAAACGGAGGCGGACGCATGTTTGACGAGTCTTCCGCTAAAACCCTCCCCTCCTTACGTGTGCACTGCGGCAGACCTTGAAGTCTGGCTCTGGAATCAGCCACTGCTGCCTTGAGCGACAGGCTGGCTCGAACGATCAGAACAGAGAATCTTCGCACGCAGCCGGTTAAACTGCGCTCAGCGCCGGCTTGGACACGCCAATCGGGAATGGAATTCAGGGGAGAACCATGCTCACACGCCGCCATGTTCTCGGATCCGCGCTCGCCGCGCCTGCTATCCTTCGCTTCGGCACGGGCACCGCACACGCCGCAACGAGGCTGAAGATTTCGCATCAGTTTCCGGGCGGCACCATCGACAAGGGCGATTTCCGCGACCGCCTGTGCCGTACGTTCGCGCAGGAAGTCGCCAAGCGCAGCGGCGGCGAGATCGCGGCCGAGGTCTATCCGAACTCCTCGCTGATCAAGACCAACGCGCAATTCTCGGCGATGCGCAAAGGTGAGCTCGATCTAAGCCTCTATCCCCTTCCCTATGCCGGCGGCGAATTGCCGGAAACCAATATCGGCCTGATGCCCGGACTGGTTTCGACCTACGATCAGGGCTTGCGCTGGAAAACGCACCCCGTCGGCAAGACGCTGACCGATTTCCTGGCCGACAAGGGCATCATCTTGCTGAGCTGGGTCTGGCAGGCCGGCGGCGTCGCCAGCCGTTCCAGGCCGATCGTCGCTCCGGAAGACGCCAAGGGCCTCAAGGTTCGCGGCGGTTCGCGCGAGATGGACATGGTGCTGCTGACCGCGGGCGCAGCGGTGCTCTCGGTACCGTCCAACGAACTCTATGCGGCGATGCAGAGCGGCGCCTGCGATGCCGGAATTACCTCCTCCACCAGCCTGATCTCGTTCCGTCTGGAGGAGGTCGCAAAATCGCTGACCTCGGGCGCGGGCGCATCCTACTGGTTCATGCTGGAGCCATTGTTGATGTCGAAGCCGAGCTTCGACAAGCTGCCGAAGAACCAGCAGGACATCATTCGCGCGGTCGGCGCCGACCTCGAAGCCTTCGCCAAGAAGGGTGCACAGGACGACGATATCGAAGTCGCCAAGGTCTATGAGAAGGCCGGCGCCAAAGTCAGCGCGCTCGATGCGGCAACCGTCGCCAAGTGGCGCGACATCGCGCGCGATACCGCGTGGAAAGACTACAGTGCCGCGACGGCGACGTCGGCCAATCTGCTGAAGCTTGCAAGCGACGTCGCCGCCTGATGCGTTCGCACTACTCGCCTGCCCGCGTTCCGCGCTTGGAACGAACTGCGATCGAGCCGCCGCCGACGACGTGCAACAGATCCGCTCTCACGGATTCGATATGCTGCTCCAGAAACCCGCACGCCTCTTCGATTTGCTGTGCCCGACACAGCGCGATCAGATGGGCGTGCTCCTTTTCAGCGATCCCCATCGCCTTGGTGTTGGATAGTTGCAGGCGCGTGTAGCGGTCGCTGGTTTGCAGCAGCGCCACGACGATCGCCTTGGTCCGGGGCTGGCGTGCCTGCGCGTAGAGCGCCATGTGAAATTCGGCGTTGAGCTGACCCCATTCGCTGACGTTGCGCGCCTTGATCGCCTTCTCGAAGCGCTTCTGGATATCGTCCAATCCGTCGAGGTCCCTGGCGGCAAAGCAAGGTGCGGATTGCGCCAGCAGCCGCGGCTCCAGGATCCGGCGCAGATCAAACACGTCGTTGATTTCGTCGAGCGACAGTTCCGAAACGATCGCCCCCTTTTGCGGGACGATCCGTACCAGGCCTTCGGCCTCGAGCTGAAACAGCGCTTCACGAACCGGAATGCGGCTCACGCCATAAGCATCGCCCAGCGCGTCCTGCCGCAGTTGGGATCCCGCCGGATAGGTCCCGTCGAGAATCGATTGCCTGAGCTGGTCGACGATCGCGGCCGACAAGGTCCGGTGCTTTAGCGGGACTTTCATTTGATCTTCCGTCTTCATCGCCGGCCCCTCCAGTCGAGGTGGTCTTGTTTCGCACGTTGAAGTGGTCCGCCCCAGCACAAAGCCGGTGGGAGGCCCACGATTGGCCTGCAATCTCCATTGACAGCAAGAATGTATAAATTATACATTTTGCGAATGCACGGCAAATTTCGCGGGCTGCGGGGCTCCCCATGATCGAACAAACGGCTTCCGATGCGCCGGCGTTCAGCGCCCGCAGCTTCGTGGTCAGGGCCTCCGGCGCCCTGCTCGCATGCGAGCGCCTTGCCCTGATGGGCTTGATGTATCTGCTGACGGCCCTGATCCTGGTGAACGTCGTCACCCGCTATTCGCATTTTCCGATCTACTGGATCGATGAATCGGCCGTCTATTGCGTGGTCTGGCTGACGTTTATCGGCGCCTCCGCGATGACCCGGCTGAGACTCGATTTCGCCGTCACCATGCTGACCGAACGGCTTTCGGCGCGAGCCCAGAAGCTTGCCAAGGTGATCGCAACCGGCATGGTCGTGGTGTTCGGCGTGTCGCTGATCGCCACCTGCTGGCTCTGGATGGACCCGGTTGGCCTCGCCCGCGCCGGCTTCGACGCCCGCAAATTTGCCGGCGAGACCTTCAACTTCCTCTACACCGAGCGCACCCAGACGCTCAATTGGCCGACCTGGGTGGTGTATCTGACGCTGCCGATCTTTGCCGTGTCGATCACGATCCACGGCATCGCCAATCTGCTCGAGGACCTCGATCTCATGCCACGAACGGCCTTGAAGGGCTTCCAGCTCTCCGAGCTCGACGGGGTCAACTGATGATCACCTCGGCCGCCTTCATGGTGATCATGCTGGTCGGCGTGCCGATCGGTCTTTGTCTCTGCCTTGCCGGCTTTGTTTACATCATCGCGTCGGGCAATCCGGTGCTGTTTCAATCCTATCCGCTGCAATTGTTCGGCGGCGTCGACAGTTACGGACTGATCGCGATACCGCTGTTCATCCTGATCGGCGAGATCATGAATGGCGGCGGCATTACCCGGCGCATCGTCGACATGGCGATGGCGTTTGTCGGCTCGCTGAAGGGCGGGCTGGCCTACGTCAACATCCTCGCCAACATGTTCATCTCCTCCATCCTCGGTTCGGCGACCGCGCAGGTCGCGATCATGGCGCAGATCATGGTCCCGGAAATGGAGAAGAAGGGTTACGACAGGACCTTTGCGGCGGGCCTGACCGCCTATGGCGGCATGCTCGGGCCGATCATTCCGCCATCCGTGATGTTCGTCGTCTACAGCGTGCTGGCGCAGGTCTCGGTCAGCGACATGCTGATCGCCGGCATCGTGCCCGGCGTGATCCTCACGGTGATGTTCTGTCTCGTCATTGCGCTGATGGGCTACGTCTACAACTACCCGCGCGCCGAATATCAGACGCCACGGCAGCGCGTGGCGACGATCCTGCGCACCTGTCCGACACTGCTGATTCCGATCGTCATCGTCGGCTCGATCCTTGGCGGGCTTGCCAACGCGACGGAGTCGGCGGCCGTCGGCGCGGTCGCGGCGGCCCTGATCGGAAAATACTGGACCAGGGAGTTCGAATTCTCGCAGCTGCCGCAGATGATGCTGCGCTCCGGCATCTATTCGGCCATCGTGCTGTTTCTGGTGGCGGCCGCCGCCGTGTTCTCCTGGGTGCTGATCTTTGGCAAGGTGCCGCAGGAAACCGCGGCGTGGATCCAGTCGGTGGCCAAGGATCCGGTCAGCTTCATGCTGCTTTGCAACGTCATCCTGCTGGTGATCGGCACGGTGATTGACGGAATTCCCGGCCTGATCATGACGGTGCCGATCCTGCTGCCGGTCGCCACCGAAATCTATCACATCGATCCCCGGCATTTCGGCGTGGTGGTGGTGATCAATCTGGTGCTCGGCCTGCTGTCACCTCCAGTGGGCCTTTGCTTCTTCGTCGCCGCCGCCGTTACCGGCGCCAAGCCGGGAAAGATGTTCATCGTGACGCTGCCTTTTTTCGGGATCTCCTGCGTCCTGCTGGTGCTGCTCTCGCTCTATCCCTCCCTGTCCCTCGTCCTCATCAAGTGAATCGCCCAACTCAAAGGAGCCTTGCCATGTCCATTTCACGTCGTCGATTTCTTGGCCGATTTCTTGCCGCCAGCGCGGCCGTGCCGTTGTTCGCGCCCTCGCTCGCGCTGGCCCAGGCCAAGGAGTTTCGCCTCGGCCTCATCACGCCCAACGGGCACTCCTGGAACAAGGCCGCCCTCAAGCTCGGCGAAGACCTGAAGGCCGCCACCAATGGCCGCCTGACCATGACCGTGTTTCACTCCGGGCAGCTCGGCAACGAGCCGGCCATGATGCAGCAGCTGCAATCCGGCGCGCTCGACATGGGCTTCATCCAGGCCGCCGAACTCGGTTCGCGCGTGCCGCACATCGCCGCGATCAATGCGCCCTACATCGTGCGTTCGACGCCATCGGTGGCCAAGTTCGTCCGCCATCCCGCGGCGGTCAAACTGTTCGACGTGCTGCCGCAGGAAACCGGGACGATCGGTCTGGGCTGGGGCATCACCGGCATGCGCGCGATCTTCTCGGCCAAGGACCTGACTGGTCTGGCCGATATCAAAGGCATGAAGCTGCGCATCAATCCGACGCCGGTCTATCGCGACTTCTATTCTTCGCTGGGTGCTGCGCCGACACCGATCCCGACGCCGCAGGTGTTCGACGCCATGTCGAACGGCCAGGTCGATGGCCTCGAGGCCGACCTGGAGTTCTCCTGGAATCAGCGCTTCGACAAGGTCGCCAAGGTCATCCTGCAGATGAACGCCGTCTTCATGCCGATGGCAGCCGTCGTCTCCGGCCGCGTGTGGCAGTCGCTACCGGCAGCCGACAAGGAGCTGATCGCCAAGTCCGTCAAGTCGACGCTCGACGCCCAGATCGACGAACTCGCCGGCAACGAGCCCAAGCTGATCGAGAATTTTCGCAACGCACCGATTCCGATCCGGCAGGTTGCGACGGCGGATACCGAGGCTGTCATCGCGGAGTTCGACAAGATCTGGCTGCCCAAGGCGCCGGTTCTCGCCGAGCTGCGCAAGGTCGGCGCGACGCTCTGACCTTCTCCATCGTTCTTCCAGTCAAATCCCGGCGGATTCAAAGAATCCGCCGGAAAAATCCCATCGGAGCGAAACAATGAGCCCACGCATTTCCTGGGAAGGCGTCTTCCCGGCCGTTACCACCCAATTCCATGACGATCTGTCACTCGACATCAACGCCACGGCCAAGGTGATGGACGGCCTGATCCGCGACGGCGTCTCCGGACTGATCATCTGCGGCTCGGTCGGCGAAAACACCTCGCTCGAGCGCAAGGAAAAAATCGCCATCATGGAGGCGGCAAAGTCGGTCGCCGCCGGCCGCGTTCCTGTGTTGTGCGGCATCGCCGAGTTCACGACGGCCTTTGCGGTGGAAACCGCCAGGGAAGCCGCGCGGGTCGGGATCGACGGCATCATGGTGATGCCGGCGCTGGTCTATTCGTCCAAGCCGCACGAGACCGCCGCGCACTTCCGATCTGTCGCAACGGCGACCGATCTGCCTGTCATGCTCTACAACAACCCGCCGATCTACAAGAACGACGTGACACCGGATATTCTCGCCACGCTCGCCGACGTCGAGACGGTGGTGTGCTTCAAGGATTCCTCCGGCGACACCAGGCGTTTCATCGACACCCGCAACATGGTCGGCGATCGCTTCGTGCTGTTTGCAGGGCTCGACGACGTCATCGTCGAGAGCGTGGCCATGGGCGCGGTCGGCTGGGTATCCGGCATGTCGAATGCCTTCCCGCGCGAAGGGGAAACCTTGTTCCGCCTCGCCAAGGCCGGACGCTACGCCGAAGCGATGCCGCTCTACGAATGGTTCATGCCGCTGCTGCATCTCGATGCCCGTCCGGACCTCGTCCAGTGCATCAAGCTTTGCGAGCACATCATTGGCCGCGGTACTGCGCTGACCCGTCCGCCGCGGCTGGCCCTGCTGCCGCACGAAAAGGCGGAGGTCGAAGCCATCATGGCGAAGGCGCTGAAGAACCGGCCGATGCTGCCGAACGTCGGATTGAAGGCCGCCTAAGCGGTCTATTTTGCGGCCCGCGTCTTTGCGTTCAATGCCGACGCGACGCGGCTGACCGGAGGCCTGCCAATCAAGCGACTGACCTCATTGGTGGCCGCGAGCAGCTTTGTCATGTCCACTCCGGTTTTCATCCCCAAGCCCTCGAGCATGTAGATCACGTCCTCGGTTGCGACATTACCGGTCGCGCCGGGGGCGTAGGGGCAGCCGCCGAGACCGCCGGCGGCGGAATCGATCACGCGCGCGCCCTCTTCCATCCCCGCATAGAGGTTGGCCAGCGCCTGCCCATAGGTGTCATGGAAATGCATCGCGAGCTTTTCCATCGGCACGCTGCCGGCCACCGCACGCAGCAGCTGCCGCGCCTTCATCGGCGTACCGACGCCGATGGTGTCGCCGAGCGAGACCTCGTAACAGCCGAGGTCCCACAGCATTTTGGCGACGTCGACGACCGCTTGCGGCTTCACCTCGCCATCAAAGGGACAGCCGAGCACGCAGGAAATATAGCCGCGCACCCTGATGCCATCGGCCTTGGCGCGGGCGACCACCGGCTTGAAGCGCTCGATCGATTCCGCGACCGAGCAATTGATGTTGGCGCGCGAAAATCCTTCCGAGGCCGAGGCGAACACGGCAATGACCTTGGCGCCGGCCGCTTGCGAGGCCTCGTAGCCCTTTTCGTTCGGCACCAGCACGTGGAATTCACTGCCCGCGATATGGCTGACGCCGCGCAACACCTGGTCCGAGCCGACCATCTGCGGGATCGCTTTCGGCGACACGAAGGCGCCGACCTCGACGGTGTGCAATCCTGCACCGATCAACGCCTCGATGAAGGCGATGCGGTCCGCGACGCTGATCGGGATCTTCTCGTTCTGCAGCCCGTCGCGCGGCCCGACTTCAATGATACGGACAGCGTCGCTCATTTCGGCCTCACGAGGCTGCAGGTTCGACTTCGGCGAGTTCGACGCCTTCGCCAACGATATCGCCGACCTTGCATTTGATCTTCTTCAACACGCCGGCAAACGGCGCGCGCAGGGTCTGCTCCATCTTCATGACTTCCAGCGTCAGGATCGCAGCCCCCTTCTCCAGCGTCGCGCCCTCCTCGGCCAGCAACGCCACCACGGTGCCCGGCAACGGCGCCACGATCTTGTCCTCGCCGACATGCTCCTCGGTCTCGCCGCCGAACGGATCGACCCAATGCAGGTCGAAGCGGCCGTTGCGGGTGCGCAGATAGAGTTCGTGGCCCTCGATCACCGCGACGACGCGGGATTTCATCCCGTCGAGCGCGAGATCAAAACCGCCATCGTCCGTCAGCGACGTCGTGAAAACATATTGACGTTCGCCGATCGACAGCGTCGACGCCCCGTTGCCATAGTCCAGCGTGACCTTCTGCTCGGCGCCCTGCCCTTGGCGCAGCGCGAACGCCCGCTGCCGCTGACCGACCGGCTGCCAGCCAAAGGACTGCCACGGCGAATGGACCTCCTTGGCTGCGACCTTGCGCTCTTCGACGACGATAGCGGCGACCGCTGCACAGAGTTCAAGATGGCCACACGCGTGTTTCGGGTCCGTCAGGCCTTTCAGTTCGCGTTCAATAAAACTGGTGTCGATGGTATTCGCCCTAACTTGCGGATGCGTCACCAGCGCCGACAGGAACGGAATGTTGGTGACGATGCCGCGGACGTCGGTTTCTTCGAGGCCGCGGTTGAGCCGTTCAATCGCCGCCTGACGGGTCGGCGCCCATGCGATCACCTTCGCGAGCATCGCGTCGTAATAGGGCGATACCGCATCGCCGCTGCGATAACCGGCATCGATCCGCAGGCCGTCAACGGCGTCCGGCGTCCGCCAGGTCTTGATCCGGCCGACCGAGGGCATAAAATTCTTCTGCGGGTTTTCCGCATAAACCCGCGCCTCGATGGCATGGCCGTTCAGCTTGATCTCATTTTGCGCCAGCGGCAGCTTTTCGCCGAACGCCACCCGCAACTGCCATTCCACCAGGTCGACGCCGGTGATCAATTCGGTAACGGGATGCTCGACCTGCAGGCGCGTGTTCATCTCGATGAAGAACACGTCCTTGCCGTCGGAGACGAATTCGATGGTGCCGGCGCCGACATAATTGACCGCGCCGGCCGCCTTGCGCGCGGCGGCGCAAACCGCCTCGCGCTGGGTGGCGTTCAGCGTCGGCGACGGCGCCTCCTCGATCACCTTCTGATGGCGCCGCTGCAGCGTGCATTCGCGCTCGAACAGCGACAGCAGATTGCCGTGGCTGTCGCCGATGATCTGCACCTCGATGTGACGCGGGTTGAGGACGAATTTTTCGATCAGCATGCGATCGTCGCCGAACGCGGCTTTTGCTTCGCGCTTGGCACTGACGATGGCCGCCGCCAGTTCACCGGCCGAATTGACCACGCGCATGCCGCGCCCGCCGCCACCGGCCGAGGCCTTGACCAGCACCGGGAAGCCGATCTTGTCGGCGGCCTGCGCCAGCGTCGCCTCGTCCTGGGCCTCGCCGTGATAGCCGGGCACCAGCGGCACGCCGGCCTTTTCCATCAGCGCCTTGGAGCCGGATTTGGAGCCCATTGCCGTCATCATCGCGGCGGTCGGACCGACGAACACCAGGCCGGCGTCGAGGCAGGCTTGCGCGAACTCGGCATTTTCAGACAGGAACCCGTAGCCGGGGTGCACCGCTTCGGCGCCGGTCTGGCGCGCGGCTTCAATGACCCGCTCGACGTTGAGGTAGCTGTCGCGGGCCCGCGCCGGCCCGAGCAGCACGGCCTCATCCGCCATGGCGACATGCATGGCGTCGCGGTCGGCCTCGGAATAGACGGCGACGGTGCGAAGGCCCATGGCACGGGCGGAGCGGATCACGCGGCAGGCGATCTCGCCGCGGTTGGCGATCAACAGCGTGCGAAAACGCCGGTATAGTTTCGAGCGGTCCATCATCAGTTCCTGCATCAATCCTGCATCACATTCTGAACAGGCCGAATTTCGTCGGTTCGATCGGCGCGTTGGCAGCTGCGGACAATCCAAGGCCGAGCACCAGCCGCGTATCGGCGGGGTCGATCACCCCATCATCCCACAGCCGCGCGGTGGCATAATAGGGACTGCCCTGGCTCTCATACTGGGCGCGAATTGGCGCACGAAACTTCTCGTCTTCTTCGGCAGACCAGGTGTCACCCTTGGCCTCGATACCGTCGCGCCGCACCTGGGCCAGAACCATCGACGCCTGTTCGCCGCCCATCACCGAAATACGGGCGTTCGGCCACATCCAGAGGAAGCGCGGGCTGTAGGCCCGCCCCGACATGCCGTAATTGCCGGCGCCATAGGAGCCGCCGATCACGACGGTGAATTTCGGCACCCCGGCGGTCGCCACCGCCGTCACCAGCTTGGCGCCGTCGCGCGCGATGCCGCCGGCCTCGTATTTCTTGCCGACCATGAAGCCGGTGATGTTCTGCAGGAACACCAGCGGGATATTGCGCTGGCAGCACAATTCGATGAAGTGCGCGCCCTTCAGCGAGCTTTCGCTGAACAGGATGCCGTTATTGGCGATGATGCCGACCGGATAGCCCCAGATATGGGCAAAGCCGCAGATCAGGGTCGTGCCGTAGAGCTTCTTGAATTCGTCGAATTCGGATCCATCCACCACCCGCGCGATGATGTCATGGACGTCGAACGGCTTGCGGCCGTCGGCGGAAACCACGCCGTAGATTTCTTCCGCCGGAAACAGCGGCTCGCGCGGCACGCGCATGTTGAGTGTGGCGCGCGTCGGCGGTTTCAGCGTGGCGACGATACGCCGCGCAATCCCGATCGCATGGGCGTCGTTCTGCGCGTAATGGTCGGTGACGCCGGATTGCCGCGAATGCACGTCGGCGCCGCCGAGTTCTTCGGCCGTGACCACCTCGCCGGTCGCGGCCTTCACCAGCGGCGGTCCGCCGAGGAAGATCGTGCCCTGGTTGCGCACGATGATGCTCTCGTCCGACATCGCGGGCACATAGGCCCCGCCGGCCGTGCAGGAGCCCATCACAATGGCGATCTGCGGAATGCCTTGTGCCGACATCTGCGCCTGGTTGTAGAAGATGCGGCCGAAATGCCGCTCGTCGGGGAAGATCTCGTCCTGCAGCGGCAGGAATGCGCCGCCGGAATCGACCATGTAGACGCAGGGCAGATTGTTCTGCCGCGCGATGTCCTGCGCGCGCAGATGCTTCTTGACGGTCATCGGATAGTAAGTGCCGCCCTTGATGGTGGCGTCGTTGGCCACGATGACGCATTCGCGGCCCGAGATGCGCCCTACCCCGGTAATGACGCTGGCGGAATGGACGTCGCCGCCATAGAGGCCGTGGGCAGCCAGCGGCGACAATTCGAGGAACGCGGTGCCGGGATCGACCAGCAGGTCGACACGCTGGCGTGCCAGCATTTTGCCGCGCGAGGTATGCCGCGCGCGCGAGGTTTTGCCGCCGCCGCCGGCAACCACCTTGAGTTTTTCGCGAAGGTCGGCGACGAGGCCGCGCATCACTTCGGCGTTGCGGGCAAAATCGGCGGATGTGGGATCGATCGTAGAATGAAGCGACATGGCCTATCGTTTCTTTGAGTGACGGGCGGTGGTGCGTGGCCTCTAGGACTGACGGGACAAGACCTCTCGCGAAACGGCGCGACAGGCTGTACCATCTTTGCGGCGAAGTGTCCCGGCAGCCGGGATTGCCGGCCCGTTGCAGGATGATGCCTCCTCCGAATTAAAAACGATCATACGTTTTTTTAATGGAGCTGCAAGAGGACGGTCATCATTTTCGTTTTTCCGCCAAAATGGCATGTTATGCCGTTGAAATTCCTCACATCTCATGCAATAAACATACGGTCGTTTGTATCTTTATGCGCCAAATTCAGCAGCCAAATCCACCACCCCGAGGACCAGATGGCACGCACGATCGGCTCCTATGGCCCGAAGACGCTGGAAGCGATCCGCAAGGCCGGGCTGCGCCTGATCTTCGAACAGGGCTATTCGGCGATGAGCCTGCGCGACCTCGCCGCCGAGGTCGGGATCCAGGTGGGGTCGCTGTACAATCATATCAGCACCAAGCAGGAGCTGCTGTTCGAGCTGGTGCAGGACCACGTCAACGAGCTCATTCGTCAGCTCGATCTCGCGCTGGAAGGAAAGCAAGGTCCGGAGGAAAAGCTCCGCGCCTTCGTCGCATTCCACGTCACCTACCATATGAGCCGCAAGCGCGAGGTCTTCATCGCCAATTCCGAGCTCCGCAGCCTGGAGCCGAAGAACTATGAGGCGATCGTGGCGCTGCGCAGCGCCTATGAGGCGCGGCTGGCGCGTATCCTCTCGGAGGGCGTTTCCGAAGGCGTCTTCGAAGTCGTCGATGTCAAGGTGGCGACGTTTGCGATCCTGGCGCTCCTGACCGGCCTCTGCACCTGGTACCGGCCGGGCGGACGCCTGACCAGGGACGCGATCATCGCCGCCCATGAGAAACTCGTGCTGTCGGGCGTGACGCCGCAGGCCGCGAGCGCCCCTGCCCGCAGCATCCGCAAGCCACGGCGCGTTGCAGCCGTCTAGCAGCGGCGGACTCTTGAGCGCGAACGAGCAGCCATGACAGCCAATCACAAGCTCGACGACATCGACCTGAAGATATTGTCCGAGCTTCAGAAGGATGGACGGATCCGGATCAACGAACTGGCCAGTCGTGTCGGCCTCTCCCTGCCGCCTTGCCTGCGGCGCGTGCGCTCCCTGCGCAGCCGCGGCGTGATCAAGGCGATCCGCGCCACGATCGACGAGAAGGTGCTCGGCTACGAGGTCGTGTCGTTCGTATCGATCCAGCTGGCGAGCCAGGCCAAGGCGACGCTGGAAGCGTTCGAAGCCTCGATTGCGGCCTTGCCGCTGGTTCTGCAAAGCTGGCGCATCTCGGGCGAAGCGGACTTTTTACTCAAATGCGTCGCGCCCGATGTCGAGGGGATGCATCAGCAGCTTCGGCAGTTCGCCGCCATGCCCGGGGTCCGGACCATCAGAAGCTTGCCGGTCCTTGGCGTCGCGAAGGATGCGCCCTTGCCGATCCCGGGGAATCCGACGCCCCGAACCGATCCCTAACGCTTCAATGGGTTCAGGGCTTAATGGGTTCAGGACTTGGTGGCTTCAGGACTTAGTGGGTCCAGGGCTCGCCGCGCCGGAACGCGAAATTATCGGCATAGGCGACCTGCCGGTGCGCGGAGTCCTTGGGTTCGATCACCTGATAGGGAATGCCCTTGCGCTCGCAATAGGCCACCGCGTCTTCCTTGGTATCGAAGCGGAGCGTGAGCTGCTGCTTCATGTCGCCGGATGAGGTCCACCCCATCAGCGGTTCAATGGCCCGGGGCTGCTCGGGCTCATAGTCGAGCTGCCACTCCCGGGTCTTGGCCCTCCCCGATTGCATCGCGTTTTTGGCAGGTTTAAAAATGCGTGCGGTCATGGATGGTCGGGTCCTCAGAGATATGCGACATCAGATATGCGACTTAACGACATGCGACTTAACGACAGGGGTACTTGGAGAGTTTTGGCGGAAACCGCCGGGATAGTATAAATACACCTTTCAGGGATTTGATCGGTGATTCCATAACCCCGGATGTACCATTTCCGGACCGGTATAGTCATTATGCTGCACTGTGACAATCTTCGTCCGCCCTGCGGCCAGGGTATGGTTCGAGGCCTGATTCAAGGCTTGGTCCTGCGGCGCGATCGTCCCGACAGCATCACATCGAAGCGGCTCCCATGAAAATCAACGCCACCCTGCCCGAAAAAGGACGCGACCTCCGGCTCGACCTGTTTCGCGGGGTTGCGAACTGGGCGATCTATCTGGATCACATCCCGGACAACGTGGTGAACTGGATCACGACCCGCAACTACGGCTTCAGCGACGCGGCCGACCTGTTCGTTTTCATTTCCGGATATACTGCCTCCTTCGTCTATGCCCGGATGATGCTCGACCGCGGCTTCATCGTCGGCGCCACGCGGCTGACCAAGCGCGTCTGGCAGCTCTACGTCGCCCATATCATCCTGTTCGTGATCTATATCGCCTCGATCAGCTACCTCGCGCTGCGGTTTGGCGATTCCGAGCTCGTCAACGAGTTCAACGTCGTCGGCCTGGTCGACAACGCAACCGAAACGTTGCGCCAAGGCCTGTTCCTGAAGTTCAAGCCGGTCAATCTCGACGTGCTGCCGCTCTACATCGTGCTGATGGGGCTGTTTCCGCCGGTGCTGTGGATGATGCTGCGCCAGCCCAACTGGACCATGGTCGCCGCGATCGTGCTGTGGCTGGTGTCGCGGCAGACCGGCTGGAACCTGGCGGCCTATCCCGCCGGAACCTGGTACTTCAACCCGTTCGCCTGGCAGGTGTTGTTCGTGTTCGGCTCCTGGTGCGCGCTCGGCGGCGCCCGGCGATCGGCGGCGGTGATCAATCACCCGCTGACGCTGTATTTCTGTATCGCCTACCTGCTGTTGGGGCTGGTCATGACGATGGCCGGCAGGTTTCCGGATTTCGGAAACATGTTCCCGCATTGGCTCTATTCGATGTTCAATCCGAACGACAAGACCAATCTGGCGCCCTACCGCTTCATCCATTTCGTGGTGATCGTGATCATGGTGATCCGGTTCATCCCGAAGGATTGGCCGGCGCTGGAATGGAGAATATTCGATCCGCTGGTGGTCTGCGGCCAGCAATCGCTCGCGGTGTTCTGCGTCGGCGTGTTCCTCTCGTTCGTCGGGCACTTCCAGCTGTCGCTAAGTTCCGGTTCGCTGTTCGCGCAGATCTTCGTCAGCGTAACCGGCATCGCGATCATGACCATCGTCGCCTACTACATTTCCTGGTCGAAACGGCAGGACAAGCCGCTGCCCAAGCCGGTGGCGCCGAAAGCCGCCTGACCGCGGCGGCTTGATCCGGGTGCCTCAGCTTACAAAACGGCCACCTTTAGGCCGGCCGGGCGGTCGCTGACACCAGGTTCCTCACGTCGTCGTAGGTATCGACCAGCGGTCCGACGATCTTGTGCATGGCGGTCTTCGATACCACCGTATCGTGCATGATCAGATGGTCGACCCCCGTGGTCAGGAAGCAGGCCACAGCATCGCGCGGCGTTTCGACGATCGGCTCGCCCTTGATGTTGTATGACGTGTTGATCAGCACGGGAACGCCGGTCAGCGCGTCGAACTCCTTCAGCAACTGGTACAGCCTCGGATTGGTCGCTTCGCGCACGGTCTGGACGCGCGCCGTACCGTCGACATGCACGATCGCCGGAATCTTGTCGCGCCATTCAGGGCGAACCGGTTTCGCAAGCAGCATGAACGGCGAATCCGCGTCGCCCTCGAAAATGTCCTTCATCCGCTCGGCCAATACGATCGGCGCGAACGGGCGGAACGCCTGGCGGTGCTTGACGCGGCTGTTCAGGATGTCCTTCATCTCGGGCTTGCGGGGATCACCGAGCAGGCTGCGGTTGCCGAGCGCCCGCGGGCCGAACTCCGAGCCGCCCTGAAACCAGCCTATCACCCGCTGATCCGCGAGCAACTTCGCGGTATCGCGGCAAATATTGTCGCTGCGTCTCGCGTCGATCTGGATGCGCACCAGAAACCGCTGCAGCGCAGCCGCGACATCCGCATCGCTATAGGGCTTGCCGATATAGGAATGCTCCATGACGAAGTTGCGGCGCTGCTTCAGGATCTCGAGCCAGCCATAATACGCGCAGCCGATCGCAATGCCGTCATCGCCGGTCGCCGGCTGGATCCAGATATTGTCGAAACCGGCTTCACGGGCGAGCCGGCCATTGGCCACGCAGTTCAGGGCGACACCACCGGCCATCGTCAGGTTCTTGGCGCCGGTCGTTTCGCGAAGCCAGCGGGCGCGGGCGAGCAGCACGTTCTCGGTATCGTCCTGCACCCGCCAGGCCAGATCCTCCCAGTGCCGCATCGCCGGGTGCTTTTCCCAGTTGCCGCCGTCCTGGACGTAGGGCTGCTTGAGTTCGGTGGTCCAGTGCGGAACCTGCAGCTTGCCGTCGGTCAGCCCCATCAGGCTCTTGACCTGGTTGTGGCGGCCATAGGGCGCGAGCCCCATCAGCTCGCCGCATTTATTCCAGTCGCCGAAAATGTAGGTCGACGCCCGGCTGTAGAGCGCGCCCATCCCCGGCATGTTGTAGAATTCATCGCTCAGGAAGCCGCGGTCCGGCTCCATGAAAACCTTCTTCAGGCATTCGAGCGTCGATCCCTTGAACTTGTAATAGCTCTCGGACTCGCGCGCGAGCGGCGTTGCGGTGTCGCTCGAGGGATAGGACTCCATGACGTCGGACTGATAGCTGCCGACGCCATCGACGATCATCACCACGCCTTCCTCGAACGGCGATACCGCGAACGCGCTGTAGGCGTGCGCCAGATGGTGGGAGATCGTCACCACCTTGTCCTGACGCGAGAGGTACAACGGGTGCTTGGCCGCGTCGTCCCGTTCGAATTCGGGAAGGAAGCCCGGCGCGTCAAAATAGACCAGCCGTTCTTCCATTTCCCCCACCGGCATGATGTAGCAATTGCGAACGATCAGATCGATATCATCCAGCGTGATGCCTTCAGCCTCGAGGCAATAATCGATCACCTCCTTGTAAAAGCCGGACGCATGCTTGACCCGCGTGATCCGCTCCTTGGCGATCGCGAATGCGATGACGCCGTCACGCAACAGGCAGGCGCTCACATCATGGTCGTAGGTGTTCAGGCCGAGAACATAGGTGTGCTGTTTGGGCATGGATACTCTTTGAGGCGGGGGACCGTCGTGCGCGAGATGTCGACTTCAAGTTGTTGGCGTGGGCTTGTTCGGTTTCTTGCCTGATTTCTCGGCTGGTTTGTCGTGCCGAGTTTTCGTTTCGGTAATTCTGCAGTGCACAATCGTCGGACAGAAAGATGAACGAAGATGAACAAAGATGAACAAAGATTAACGGCGCGACGCGAGAATTCGTCGCAAGCCGGAGTGTAACTTGACCTTATCTTTCCATCTTAATAAAGTCCCGAATTGCCGGAAGAACCTTAGTAAAGATATTATCTTAGCTCATCTGAACCGAAAGCATTTTCGAGCGTCTAAGTTTGATAGTGCGGAAAAGTCCAGGTGGTTTTGAAAGTGACCGGGAGATTCTAGAATGGCTAAACGCTACAATATCCTGACGCGTTGTCTTGCAGCGCTCGCCCTGTTGTTCGTCTACGTCGCCAGTACGTCTGCCATTCTGGTAGGTGCAACGACCTCGCCGGCGGAAGCCCGCGGTGGAAGAGGCCGTGGCGGCGGATGGGGCCGCGGCGGTGGTCGTGGTTTCTATCGCGGCGGTGGCTGGGGTCGTGGATATGGCCGTGGCCGAGGCTATGGCTTCTACGGTGTTCCCGTGGTTCGTGGCGGACCGCGTTGCTGGTGGAATGCCTACGGCGTTCGCGTCTGCAGGTATTATTGATACCGGACTGATCGGCAAAATTTACGCCACGGTCTAAACAATAATCAGGTGTGCCGGACAACCGGCACGCCTTTTTCTTTGCCGCCAATTTGACACCTCCACTGCGCGATATGTGGCTAGCTTGATAAGCCACGTGTTCGGTATGAGCGCGCTGCGCTCAATCGATATGCGCGGTCTCTGCGTTGCGGCGCGCGACCGCTGTTGTAAGTGTCAGCGCGCCGGCACCGAGGATGAAGCCGCGGCGGGGTTGAGATCGACGAAGCGGACTCACTCCCGCAGAAGCATCCGCCAACGGGCTGGACGCAATTCCATCATGAATTCCTCTCGGCCCTTCTCGCTGGCGATGGATCTATCCTTCGAGAATAGCGACGGCCCGGGTCCAGCCCGCCGAAGCGCGTTCGATCTTCACCGGGAAGCAGGACACCATGAACCCGGTCGATGGCAGTTGCTCGAGGTTGTGCAACTTCTCGATGTGGCAATAGCCGATGTGACGGCCGGCCTTGTGGCCTTCCCAGATCAGGCTGGCGTCCTTGGTCTCGGCATATTTCTGCGCGGTGTAGACGAACGGCGCATCCCAGCTCCAGCCGTCGATGCCGGTCAGCCGCACGCCGCGCTCCAGAAGATACATCGTCGCCTCATAGCCCATGCCGCAGCCCGAGGTGACGTAATCCTGTTGGCCATATTTCATGCCGGCGCTGGTGTTAACCACCACGATTTCCAGCGGCGACAGCGTATGACCGATACGCTTGAGCTCGTTCTCCACGTCCTTGGCGGTCGCCACATAGCCGTCGGCAAAATGCCGGAAGTCGAGCTTCACCCCCGGCTGCAGGCACCATTCCAGCGGCACTTCGTCGATGGTCCAGGATCGCTCGCCCCGGTTCATGGTGGGATGGAAGTGCCAGGGCGCATCCAGGTGGGTGCCGTTGTGCGTCGAGAGCTGCACCTGTTCGACCGCCCAGCCCTGCCCGTCCGGCAGGTCTTCGGCCTTCAGCCCGTCAAAGAACTGCAGCATGCGCGGCAGGCCCTGCTGGTGGTCGATGTACTGGATGGTCGGGTGACCGCCCGGCGGATCGGCGGGTACATCGTTTTGCAGGGGAACGGAGATATCGATCAACTTACGCGCCATTGGCGTTTCCTCGCTGAATGTTTTTGGTTCTTGTTGTGGTGGCGTGGTCGCGGCGGCCTATTGCCGTTCGACCCGGTTCTTCAGGATACCGATCTTTTCGACTTCAAGCTCGATGCTATCGCCGTGTTCGAGATACCAGCCGAGTTCCAGTCCGCAGCCATTGCCGACCGTGCCGGAGCCGATGAATTCGCCGGGCATCAGGGTCTCGTCCTTGGTGACATGGGCGATGATCTCCTCGAATGAAAACAGCATTCCATCCGAAACCCCTTGCGAGCGCATCTTGCCGTTGACGCGCACTTCCATCTTGAGCTTGTAGGGGTCGCCGATTTCGTCCGGCGTGATGATCCACGGTCCCATCACATTGCCGCCATCGAAACTCTTGCCTTTTGCGGGGCCGAGCCGCCCCTCCATTTCGATACGCTGGGCGTCGCGCGCGGAAAAATCGTTGAAGATCGTATAACCGAAGATGTGATCCTTGGCTTTTGCAGCGGAAATATCGGCACCTTTGTTCTTGGTGATGATGCCGAATTCGCATTCATAATCCATCACCTGACTGTAGCGCGGCCACTTTACGGTGGTGTTGGTGCCGCGGACGCTGAAGCGGTTGGTGATGTAATAGATCGGCTGCTTGCGATAGACCTCCGGCAATTCGCCGAGCGGCTCGGCCTCGATCCGCGCCAGTTCCGCCATGTCGTTCCTGGCGCGTGCGGCGAGCTTGAGCTGGCCGCGCGGGGCCTGGAGAATGTGCAGCGGGAACGACATGCCGTCCCGCATCTGCCGCGGCTCCGGGATCGGGGCGAGGATATCGGCCGTTGCAGCGGATACCGACAAGGTTTCGTCCTTGCCGTGCTCTTCGAACACGGCCGATGCCTGTTCGAGCGCGCCTTCGCCGGAATCGATCAGGGCAAGCATGGATGCAAAGGCCGGATTGGCGGCGCCGTTCCGGCCGGCGGCCGCGGCGAGGTCGAACAATTTGCCGTCGCCGGAATGCACGATCCCGACCTTTTCCTGACCGCCGGATTTGAATGTTGCGAGTTTCATGGTGTGCCGCCCTCTTGCTTTTGGATGAAATATATGATCAAAAAAAATATCGATAATCAAGCACCAAAAATGTGAACCGTGGGAGATGACCGTGAAAACGATCCTTGCAGCCATTGCGGTCAGCCTGGCGCTAACGGGAGCCGTCGTCGCGCAGGCCAAGATTCAGGTCGGTTGCACGGCGACGTCGGATTGCGCCTCCGCCATGGTGGCGATCGACGAAGGCATCTTTAAAAAGCACGGTCTTGAAGTCGAGATGACGCCGATCGGCATCAATTCGAACATCCCCGCCGCGATCCTTTCCAACTCGATTCAGATCGGTGGTCCAACCTCGACCGTGTTCCTGCAGGCCGTCGACGGCGGCCTCGACCTCGTCGCCATCGCCGGCGCGAGCGTGATGAGCCCGGTGAACCAGGACAGCATCGCCGCCTTCGTCCGCAACGGCATTACCATCAAGGAGCCGAAGGACTTCGTCGGCAAGAAAGTCGGTGCGCCCGGCCTCAACGCCTTCCTGCATGTGCTGTTCGTAAAGTGGCTGGTGGACAAAGGTGTCGATCCCAGACGCGTCAATTTCGTCGAGGTCACCTTCCCGACCATGGCCGACATCATCAAGTCCGGCGGCGTCGATGCCGTGCTCACGGCCGAGCCGTTCGTGACGCGTATGCTGAACGCAGGATTGGGCTCGGTCGGCGCGCGTTATGCAGCCGAGCTCGCGCGCACCGAGCCGATCATTTTCTACGCGGCATCCCGCGAATGGGCCGACAAGAACGCCGTCGCGATCAAGAAATTTCGCGATGCGATCGCTGAATCTGCGCTGATCGTCAATGGCGATCGCGACAAGGCCTCCGCGTCGATTGCCAAATTCACCAAGCAGCCGATCGAATTGGTCAAGGCGACGCCCCCGAACCAATCCGAGCCGGTGCTTAAGCCCGAGCAGTTGAGCTGGTGGATCGAGGTGATGTCGTCGCAGAAAATGCTGCAATCCAGGCTCGATACCGCCAAACTGGTCCTGAAGTGAGGCTGTTGCAATGTCGACTACCGAGCGCAATTCGACCCAACCCGCGACTGAGGCCGCAACTTTAAGCGAGCGCGCAGCCACGCTGGTCGAGCACGACATACTGGCCGGGCATCTCGCGCCGGGATCGCGGCTTGGGATCATCGATCTGGTTCAGCGCTATGAGATCGGCGCGACGCCGCTGCGCGAAGGATTGTCGCGGCTGATGTCGCGCGGGCTGATCGTCGGAACCGGACAGCGAGGCTTTCGCGTTGCGGACGTCAGCCGCGAAGATCTGCACGATATCACCGTGATGCGGACCGCGGTCGAGATCGAGGCCATCAGGCTGGCGATTACCCATGGCGACGATGCCTGGGAGGCCGGCATCGTCAGCACGCTGCACCAGATGCGCCGGCACATCGAGCGGACCGGCGATGAATTCCGCGAAGGCGCCGAGGATTTCGACCGGCTGCACAAGGGTTTCCACACCGCGCTACTGACCGGCTGCGGCTCCAAGCGGCTGCTATCAGCGCATTCCGATCTCTACGACCAGGCCTACCGCTATCGCCGCGTGATGATGCGCTCCCTCGAGAGCGGCAAGAAATTCGTGCGCGTCCACCAATTGCTCGCCGACCGCGTTCTTTCCCGCGATATCGCCGGCGCGCAGGCGATGCTGGAGGCGCATCTGCGTTCGACGATCGACATCGTCTATCCCACTGGAAGCGAGAGCTGACGCCATGGCAAACGCTGCAAAACGCTTCGAAGTCATTCCCGGCCAGCCGAGACCGCAGATCGCGTTCACCGGCGTTACGCTCCGGCTCGGTGGCAAGACCATCATCGAGAATTTGAGCCTTGGCGTCCGGCCCGGCGAATTCCTCTGCGTCGTCGGTGCGTCCGGTTGCGGCAAGACCACCGCGCTGCGGCTGGCGGCGGGGCTCTACCAGCCGACCAGCGGCAAGGTGGATTTCGACGGCCAGCCGATGCTGCATCCGCGGCGCGAGATCGCCATCGTCTTCCAGGATTACGGCAAGGCGCTGCTGCCGTGGCGCACCGCAGCCGGCAATGTGTCGCTGGCGCTCGAAGCCGGCGGAATGCCGGCCGCCGAGCGCCCTGCCCGCATCGAGGAGTTATTGCGCACGGTCGGCCTGCCCGGCCATGCCGGCAAATATCCCGCAGAAATGTCCGGCGGCATGCAGCAGCGGCTGCAGATCGCACGATGCCTGGCGCAGGAACCGAAGACGCTGCTGATGGACGAACCGTTCGGCGCGCTCGATGCGATGACACGGCAGGGCTTGCAGGACGAGGTGCTGGCGCTGGTGGCTGCAAGCGGCGCCACCGTGATCTTCGTGACGCATGATCTGGACGAGGCCATCTATCTCGGCGACCGCGTCATCGGCCTGTTGCCGCATCCCGGTCGGATCGGCATCGAGCTTGCGGTCAATCTGCCGCGGCCGCGCGATCAGCTTTCGACCCGCGAACACCCGGAATTCCTGCGCTTGCGGCGGCAGTTGTTCGACTTCATCAAGGCGACCGAACAGTGACGACGGATAAGGCCAAGGAAAAGGCCAAGGAAAAAGTTAAGGCGCTGTTGCTGCCGATGGCGGTGCTGCTCGCCTTCGAGGCCTGGGCGCGCGCGACGCATCTGCAAAGCGACAGCCTGGCGCCACCAAGCGAGATCGCCATGGCGCTCGCCGGCGCCTTTGCCGACTTCTCAATCCTCACAGCGACGCGCGACACGTTGTTCTCGACCTTTGCGGGCCTTGCGATCGGCACCGTCATCGGGCTGGCGCTTGGCATTTCCTTCGGGATATCAGACACGCTCAACCGCCTGATGGAGGTGACGGTCGAGGCGATCCGGCCGATCCCGTCGATCGCCTTGCTGCCGATCGCGCTGATCGCGCTCGGGTTCGGCTATCGCATGGAAATCGTGATCGTAGCGTTCGCCTGCGTCTGGCCGATCCTGATCCTGAGCCGGGCGGCGGTACGCAGTATCGAACCGCGGCTGATGGAAGTATCGCGGGCGCTGCGGCTACCCGCCGCGCAGCGGGTCTGGAAGATCATCATCCCCGCGGCGCTGCCGCGGATCTTCGTGGCGTTCCGGCTGTCGGCCGGTATCGCGCTGATCGTAGCCGTCACGGTCGAAATCGCGATCAATCCACTGGGGCTGGGTGCCGGCATCATGCTGGCGCAGCAGGCGCTGCGCCCCGACCTGATGCTGGCCTATCTGGTCTGGATCGGCGTCATTGGCTACGCCCTGAACATCCTGCTGGTGGTGGCGCAGCACCGCATGTTCGGCCGCGCCGCGTTGAGCGGAGACAGCGCATGAACCGCATCGCGACGATCTGGCTCTGGCGCGCCGCAAGCTTTGCAGTCGCCGCTTCCTTCATTGCGCTGTGGCAATTGATCGCCAATCTGAAGCTGGTCTCGCCGGTGTTCCTGCCGGGCCCGGACCGTGCCTGGGCCTCTCTGATGCGCGGATTTTCCAACGGTGATCTCTGGAGCAAGCTCGCCGGCACGCTCGAGCACATGGCCTATGGCTGGCTCGCCGCATCGATCGCCGGTATCGCGATCGGCGCGATCATCGGTTCGTCGCGGATAATGCGGACCTATGTGGCACCGTCGCTGGAGTTTTTGCGGCCGTTGCCGGTATCGGCCATCATCCCGGTCGCGATTGCGATGCTGGGGCTGACCCAGGCGATGGCGCTGTTCGTGATCGCCTTCGGTGCGATCTGGCCGATCATGCTGGCGACGATCCACGGCTTTGCGGCGGTCGAACCCCGCCTCTACGAGGTGGCGCGCTCGCTGCAGATGTCGCGGCTGGCGGTCATCCTCAAGATCGCGCTGCCGTCCGCCAGCCCCGACATTCTCGCCGGCATGCGCCTCAGCCTGACGGTGGCGCTGATCCTGTCGGTGGTCTGCGAAATCCTCGCCGGCCTCGACGGTCTCGGCCATTGGGTGCTGCTCTCGGCCAGAGCCTTCCGCTCGGCCGATCTGTTCGCCGGCGTCATCCTGCTCGGCGTGACCGGTTATGTAACGTCGGTGGCGATGTCGATGGCCGAACATCGCCTGCTGGCGTGGCAGGCCTCGCAGCGGTAACGGAACAGCGTAAGAACCACGTGCCAGAATCGCGAGGAAAACGTCAGAATCACTTTGAGTAATTTCAAAGGGTTAGTTGGTCGGGGCAGCTGGATTCGAACCAACGACCTGCAGTACCCAAAACTGCCGCGCTACCAGGCTGCGCTATACCCCGATTGGTGCTGGGAATGGACGTCGATACACGCTTGGGACCTCGCCAGCAAGGCACTGGAGGCCCCAAGCTCAGGTTCAAATGGTGGCCCCATTCTACTTTGCATGGGGTTGTTTTCGAGATTTTTTGTCCGGACCCTGCGATGGCCGCCGCAGAGGCGCCTGGCAGCTTGTCAGCGGCCGTTGAACAGGGGGTGCGCCACCCGGTCGCCGGGCCTGATGCCGTATTTTTGCGCCGTGCCGGCGATCACCTCCAGCACGCCCTTGGCGAGCCCGCCCGACGAGATGATCTTGGTCGACATCGGCTCGGTATTTTCCGCGATCCTCAGGATGCGGCCATCGGCGCGGATGAAGATCATGTCGAGCGAGATGTAGGTGTTCTTCATCCACATCGAGATCTGCTGTTCGGGGGAGAAATCGAACAGCATGCCTTTACCGTCGGGCAATTCCTTGCGGTGCATCAGCCCGGTGGTCTTCTCCTCTTCGGTGGTCGCCATCTCGACCGAAAACACCTGCACGCCGGACTTGGTGGCGATCTCGAGCGGATGGAAGCTCGCTGCCTGCGCGGTTGCGCCAAGGCTTGCCAACATGCCGAGCCCGACGATCAGCGACGTCACCAACCGTCCGCGCCGACCGGTCCGCGCAACCATCAAAACCAAATTCATAACAACACTTACGCCGGACATCAGGATGATCCAGGAGGATTTAGGGGGCCATTGCCGGGAAATCCTAACCCGATGATTGCGGCAAAGGCCAGAGGCCGGCGCACGCACAGGCACCGAGCGGCTCACGATTCCGTCAGGTGACAGGCCCGGACAGCGGATACGGGCGGTTAGTGCGACGACAGCGCCGACGGCCCGGTCTCGGGGTGGATCTCCGCGGCCATCATGCCCTTGGAGCCGGGCCCGAACCGCACCAGCACGTACTGGCCAGGCCGCAGCTCGGTCATGCCGAAGCGGCGCAGCGTCTCCATATGCACGAAGATGTCAGGCGTCCCCTCGCCGCAGGTCAGGAAGCCGAAACCGCGCAGCCGGTTGAACCATTTGACCTGCGCGCGCTCCAGACCTGAGGTCGGCGTAACGCTGACATGGGTCCGCGGCGGCAGCATCTGCGCCGGATGGATCGCAGTGGACTCATCCATCGAGACGATGCGGAAGGCCTGATAGCCCTTGGCGCGTTGCACGCACTCGACCACCAGCCGCGCACCTTCATACGCGGTCTGATAGCCATCGCGGCGCAGCACCGTGACGTGCAACAGCACGTCGGGCCAGCCATTGTCGGGAACGATGAAGCCGTAGCCTTTCGAGGCGTCGAACCATTTGATGACGCCGGATATTTCGACAAGGTTGGCGGCCGCATCGCCAAGACCCGAAAGAGCATCCATCGCCGGATCGCGCTCGGCGCCGGCAGAGAATTCACTTGGTCCAAGCCTGTTCTGCCCCGTCCCGCCTGACGGCGGCCCCCCGAGCTTCTTGGACTCAAATCCGTCCGACCCCATGACCCCGGACCTCACACATTCATTTGCGGCCCGCTATCGCCGTAGCGGACCGGAACACGCGCCCATCCATGACCACTCATGATAACGCCGCGCGAATCTCTCGAATCAAAAGATAACACTCCCGCATGCGGCGCATAGCTAAAAAAACAATTCAGGCGGGAACTATGAACAGGCTTGCACAGCTTCGAATCAATTGCAGATCAATTGCCTACAAATGGTCCAAGCGTCTCTCCGATGTCGTGCCGGATCACGAGATCGGCGACATCGTCCTGTTCGGTCGGCTCGTTATTGATGATGACGAGCTTGGCGCCGCAGTTCTTGGCCATCAGCGGAAAACCTGCGGCCGGCCAAACCACTAGCGAGGATCCGATGGCGAGGAACAGGTCGCAATGCTGGGCCAGTTCCGTGGCGCGGCGCATCGCGTCTTCCGGCATCGCCTGTCCAAACGAAATGGTCGCGGTCTTGACCGGTTCGTCGCAAACCGTGCAATCGGGCGCGCCGCCGGTCTCGTCAAAGCGCGCTTTGACCCAGGGCAGATCGTAGGCCTGCCCACAGCCGATGCAGCGGGCGTAGGTCGTGTTGCCGTGCAGTTCGACCACATCGTCGGCCTTGAAACCGGACGTCTGGTGCAGATTGTCGATGTTCTGGGTGATGATCGCGGGGATCTTGCCGGCCTTGTAGAGCGACGCCAGCGCCCGATGCCCGCGGCCGGGTTTCGCCGCGGCAAAGGTCGGCTCCATCGCAAAGCGCCGCCGCCAAGCCTCGTCACGGGCGTCGGAACTGGCGACAAACTCGTCGAACGGAATCGGACGATTGCGAGTCCACAATCCACCAGGCGAGCGGAAATCGGGAATGCCGCATTCGGTCGAGATGCCGGCGCCGGTAAAGGGAACGATGGACGATGCCGCGGCGATCATGTTGCCGAGCTGTTCGACGCCGCTGCGAAGGTCTGGTGCGATCACGTCAACATCCGATTTTTCAAAGCGTTTGCAAGCGGAAGCCTGCCCCGCAACGGAAAACACGTCAAACAAAATTGGCCGCGTCGACGATAGCGCGGCCAATCGGATTGGCTGTTCGGTCGGCCCCCGCACAACCGAACGTCGGCCGCGCGTCACCAAGCAGGCATCATCAGGCGGCTTTGGCGACGGGCTCCTTGGGTTCCCGCACCTCGTCGGTCTTCTTGACCTTGGCGACGGGCGCGCTCTCCGTTTTCTTCGCAGGCTTGCCGTATTGCGCGAGTTTTTCCAGTTCCGCCTCGAGCTCGGCGCGGCGCACAGCGACCTTCTCGAACAGCTTGTCGGTGGCGTGCTCGCGCAGTGCGGCGAGTTCTTCGATGCTCAGTGAATCCAGATCGATCTTTGCCATTGGAACCTCCGGTTTGCTTGTCGCTACCGGGAAGGTGCGCAAGCAACAAGCGGCGCACGGGCCTTATCCACCGCCATCGCTTTGCAAACAGACGACCACAATCCCGCAACGCGGCTTCCCAATTCACGCCCCAATCGCAACCGTCAATGGCAACCGGGACGACTCAAAAACACGACTCCAAAAAGGATGGGCAATGAACGAACAGGACGACAGGCTCGCGCGTGCGCGCGAGGAAATCGCAGCACGGGTCGCGAGCTTCAAGGCCACGCAGGAAAAATTCGAACGCGAGCGCGAGGAATATTACGCCACCACGCTCGGCAAAGCCTGGAGCGGATTTAACCGCCCATCGTTCTGGAGCTAGCGCCAAAGTCCGATCAGCAAAAAGCCCGGGGCGATGCTCCGGGCTTTTTTGTAAGTCCGCCACCAGGCGGAACCGGCAAGCCATTTTCGCCAAAAAGTTTTCGGAGCGCCGGGAACGAACCCTGCGGATGCGCATTCTCAGCTCAAGTGCAGCAACCTTGCCAGAGGTGAAAGCATGAAAGACCCCGTCAGCGTCTTCGGAGGCTGGCGGGGTTTTTCATTTCGCGGCTGGCAGGCCCTGCCCGCAAAATATCCACGCCAAACCAGCACGAAGGAACCAATTGCGGCCCCGGGAATTTGTTCCCGAAAGAGGTGCAACGATGCCCCCATGGCTGGAAGTTCTGCTGAACGTGATCGCGTTTGCCGGCTTTATCGGCATCGCCAAATATCACAAACCGCGCGGCGAAAAATTACCGGACCGCTAGAGCGTTTTCGAGCGAAGTGGATACCGGTTCGCATGAAGAAAACGCGTCAAAACAAGAGTCTAGAGCTTCGGTTCTGATTCAATCAGAACCGATAATGCTCTAGGCGTGGGATCCTAGTTCGCCTTGTGCGGCTCGCCCGCCGTCCGGACCAGCCTGTCAGCTTTGACCAGCACATGTCCGGTTTCCGGTTGCGACCGCAGTGAAAAACTGATGCCGACGAAGGCCAGGCAAAACAGCAGCCCGACCACCATCACGCGTCGGTGGGTCGGCTTGTCGGCGTTATGAAACGAAGGGACCATGGCTGCTTCCTCCAGCCATCCCTAGCGCAACCTCTGATAAGCACAACGCAATCCCCCTCTTAACCTAACTGAATAGGGTTATTGGAGCTCCGGAAAGGGATCGTTGACCTCGCCGGTTGGCGCGCGCACCCGCACGATCCCGTACGCACTTGTCCGCAGCAAATCCACAGCCAAATCACAGGCCGCAAAACGGGTTTTCAGGCGTTGCGCCCAATGCTTGCTGCGCACCCGTCCACACCCCGGCGGACAGAACGCATCGAGCTTTCTCTTCAAGCAGAATACGCATCGGCACAGCCTGGACCAGCCCAACATGGTCGAATGGATCTGCCCAGGAGTTGGGGAGACACGTGAAGCACTGCGCAAGCGAATCCGAAATATCGAAGCAAGACTCCTTTTGTTCTTCGAAGAACGAACAGGGGGCGCGCTTTCCGGACCGGCCGCCCCTTAAGATCGGGTTACTTCGCGAGCGCTCGCCGACGGCAAACCGCATCGTGGCCCCTCGCCGCCTCCCGCCAAGCTGCCTGATCGGAGCGCTCCGGACACGATGCTGTTCGCATCGTCGCGATCGAACCTTTTTGGCGCGATTTGGACCTATCCGAAAAGGTGCTGACATGACCCAGGCAGATCACTACCGCGACCAGTCCATCCGAGCCAAGCGTTTGGCCCGCGCCGCCAAGGATCCCGAGGCCTCGAAGAAGCTCAACGAGATGGCCGAGGAATTCCGGCTCTATGCCGAACGGCTGGAGAAGATCCTCTAAGGCCCGCAGGCGACAAGAAGCGGTGCTTGCGCGTCACGGCTTGCAGCGCTGCTACCGCGGAATTGATTCCGCGCGATAGATCCTGGTCCCGGTGGTTTCGACGATCCGGCCCTTGAGCGATCTGACGAACGCTTTCGAACCTTCAACGGCGAAGTGGGCGCGCAGGGCTGCCTCGTCCGCCCATTGCTCGAAGAAAAACAGGCGCATCGGATTTTGGCAGTCGACATGCACGTCATGCGAGATGCAGCCGGGTTCCGTCCGCGAGCGCTCGACATGATCAAGGCAGGCGGCCAGCACCTCATCAAAGCTGTCCTCGCGCGTCAGAATACTCCCTGTCACCAAGATCATCTCGGCATCCCCTGCACATCTCGCCGGTCCCTGCCCGGTACCGGTCCGCTCCGCCATTAACCCAATTCGCCGTTAACCCAATCCCTTTACAAAGTGTAAACGACCGCCTGACAGCTTTTGGTCAGGAGGATAATCTCATGCTTGTTTATCCCGTACCTGTTGAAGTGACGCAGGCCAGAATCCAGCTCCTTGTCGACCAAACCGCCAAGGCGCCGCCCAATACGATCAACGAAGACCTGAAGGCCGTCTACGACGCCAAGGCGCTGGCGCAGCAAGCGCAGATCGAACAACACGCCCAGGCCGAGCCAACCGCCTTGGTCGACGTCAAGGCCTAACCATTGGGGAGTGAGCCTGGTCCCTCCGCGCTGCCGGCGACGTGCCGCCGGGGGACAGGGCTCGTTCGACCGACAATTTCATTTTCTGCGTTTAATGCGGAGCGACGGCCATTGTCGACCGGCGCTCTGTGCTGGGATACTGCGTCCGCCATTCGCCAATCCGGCGCGGGCCTTTCAGTCCCGATGAGGTGCCCTGCCTTGCAGCCTATTTTGGCGGCTGAAGGCCCGCGCTCGTGGCCCATTTTTCCAGGTTTTCGATCACCCTGTCATGGCTCGCGCGCTTGGGAGGTTTTGATTCCTTCGGAAGTTTCGGAAGCTTGATTTCCTTTTCCATGACCGCACTCTCCTTGTCATGGAATCTACTTCCGAGCACATCTTATATCAACACTTAACTTATTGATTTTATTTGTATATTTTACTAAAATGACTTTCTCTCGGCAATTTGAGGAACCAAAGCGAACTGCTCCGAGTTAGGCACTTACTCATTTGTCTAAAGTTGAGGCAGGCACATGACCGACATGCGGGGCGAACGCTTACAAATCATGCTCTCTCCCGAAGAAATGACCGTTCTCGACGACTTCCGCTTCAAGCACCGGATGCCAACCCGCGCGGCGGCGGTACGCGAGCTGTTGCGGTTGGGATTGACGGTCGCACCGACGGATGGCGACGGCCAGAAGTCGAGCCATTACGGCGTGTTCAACCGCGGCTCTGACGGCCACCGGGAAGAAGCGTAACCGCGACCTGAGCTGCAAGGCTTGGTCGACGCATCCGCGTTACGTTGGGCATGGCGCAACGGCCCGCCGTCAATGCATCAGATGCGGCGCGATCACCGATACGCCAGCAACGCACCCAGGCTCCCGGGCGACGGACACTTTCATCCGCGCCGTTTCGCTATCCGTAATCGGCAGAACGACGAAGAACATGATCGCGAGCACGATCAGGCAATTCGCTGGCTCCTCCGTTTACCCAGCAATGACGGAAGAAGCCGCGCGAATATCTGTGCGGGATCACGCTCTCGACGCCCGCGCTTTAACGCCGTGGCGACGCGCGCAAGCAAACCTCATCAGGCCGCGCGTTTCGGACGGTCCTGCTGCGCAAAATATTCCAGGATCTGAATGCGGATTTCCTCGGCGATCGGGCCTTCGACCCGGCGCATGCGGTTCCAGAGCCTGATGATTTCGCGCTGTTTCTCGATGTCCATGAATCAACCTCCAGGGAATGATTGAATAGAACATAACAAGAACATTTTCGCAAGTGCTCCGTGGATCAGATGCGCGCGGAAATCGGTTTGAACCAATTGCGCGTTGCGGTGACTTATGGATGAGTAGTCCCCCAGACACTCATCCCCATCAGAAAGCCCTGCTTCCCCCGAGCGGGGCTTTCGCTTGTGTAGCTGTAACCCCGCGCGTGCACGTCTTGCTAATCGTGGATGCTGGCCACCGCATAAAGCTCGGGCTCGAATTTTTCCGCGAGCTTGCCTGCAGCCATCATATGCTCTTTGCATTCGGGATTGCGCTGCATGGCCTCGAAATACTCTTTCGATCGCCATTGGGCATAATTCGCGACGTGCTTGCCGCTAAGGCTGCGTTGAATGTTGGCAGAGACGAATCCCGGCTGACGCTTCATGACCTTGTCAGTCGCCTCGTCCAGCAATTTGACGAGTTCGCAACATCGAGGAGAGGCTCTCGCGTCGAGTTACCATCCGCGACCAACCTTCAAAGGGGGACCTCGGCTCCGCTTTTGTTCTCGGAGAACGAACAGAGTCCGCAATTTTGCGGACGAGCAATCGTAAATAATTGGAAAACAAAAGACCACGCGGGCGTTACGCCGCGTGGCCTTCAGCGAGACTGTCCCCCTAGGCCCTCCAGAGATTCCGTCTCGCGACGCATAATGTGCGGACGGGCTCGCCTGTCCAGCCCACGGTCGAATTACCCACAGTTCAGACGCGCCGGCATTCGTCTCGTTTCGCGATCGACTTCCGGGAATCAGCGGCGCTTGGCCCGCCCGGCGCGCTCACCTTTCCCGCAACGGTGATAGCTGTGGTCGAGCACAAGAAGCTTGTCCGGCGAAATCAGCTTCAGGGTCAACGAACCCGGACCGCGGCCTCGCCTTCGTTCGAAACGAAGCCCGACGCGCTCAGCGAACCGTCAGGCCGACGCACGACACGCTTGATGTCATGGGCGGAGGCAAAAAACGTAACCGTGTTCGCTCCGATTTTCAGCAGCCCATCACTTTCGGGATTCGAGCAGTCGGCAGCCTCGAAGGCCCACAATCCCTGGACCGATTTCGGCAGTACGTTCGCGTGGGCCGTGTCCTGGAACAGAACCAGCAGTCCCGAGATCAGAACTCGCTTCAAGCCGTCAATTTCCACAGCTCATTCATCATTGAACCTTTGATGGCCTCGCGCGTCTAACTATCGAAGCGTCGAGATTTGTCCCCATCTCCGCTTCTCTCAGAGAGCCCCGCTTCCCCAGGCGGGGCTTTCGCTTGAGTCGCAGCAAAGCCGCCCGCTTCGGATCCACTCAACGTGCGCCTCCGCTTTGCTTTTCACACCGAAAATAGATCTCTCCCTTGGCCTGAAGCTTGTTGGGATCAATCAGCTTAAGCGTGATTGAACCGTTGGACCGACCATCGTCTGCAAAACCATACCCTGTTCCCTTTAGTGAGCCGTCCTTTAGCCGGGTAATGCGCTTGATTTGAAAGCCATGCTCGTAAAACAGCACTGTCCGCGGTTCGACCGTCATCCCGGATTCGCTGGACTGCTCTGTGCACGCAGCGGCGTCAGAGGCCCACTTCCCCAGCATGCTGGTGGGAAGTTGGTCGGCTGCATGAGCCGTACCGGAGATCAGAAGAGCGCCAAGCAGGTATTTCATGCTGCCATCACTTTCCCAGCCACACCGCCATGTAAAGGACCCAGGGTAGCGCCCAAACAGCATCATGCCCCCTGCCCCGTGGCGAATTTTGCTGCTATTCAAGCCCCGAACCAAAAACCAAGCCTCGCAAAGGGAGCCAAGAAACATGCGTTTTCTCCACACCATGCTGCGCGTCCGCAATCTCGATGCCGCGATGAAATTCTATCACGATGCGCTCGGGCTGAAGGAAGTGCGCCGGATCGACAACGACAAGGGCCGCTTCACGCTGGTGTTCCTGTGCGCCGCCGAAGACGAAGGCCTGCTCAAGGCCTCGCCGGCCACCCGCGGCGCGCCGCTTGTCGAACTCACCTACAATTGGGACGAAGAGAAATACGGCGAAGACCGCTATTTCGGCCACCTCGCCTATGAGGTCGAAGACATCTACGCCACCTGCGACCGGCTGATGAAGATGGGCATCACCATCAATCGCCCGCCGCGCGACGGCAACATGGCGTTCGTCCGCTCGCCGGATCTGCATTCGATCGAGCTCTTGCAGAAGGGTGACCCGAAGCCGCCGGCCGAGCCGTGGACCTCGATGCCGAACACCGGCCACTGGTAGGCCTCTTTGTTTTGACGCGTTTTCTTGACGCGAACCGGCATCCACATCGCTTGAAAACGCTACGGTACAACTTCTTCGTGCACGTCCGCCATCCCAGCTACCGGCTGGTGACGAAAGCGGACGTGCCGTTTCCCTCAGGCACCTCGGAAGACGAATGGAAGTTGACGCGTAGCCGCGAGGCCGGCGACGTCAACGCCGAGGTGCGCGACGCCGTCGATCGAGACGGCTATTCGCTGTTTCGAATCGGACTGTCGCTCTCCGATATTCCACAATCATAACGCGGCACCGCGTGCGCAGTTTCGGTCCGCGCAAAGGAACAAGACACTCGCCCACACGTTCTCTCCTCGATTGATATTTTGGAGGATACGAGGATGGGACGAGGAATTTTGTTGTGGCTGTTGGGCGTGCCGATACCGATAATCCTTCTGTTGTGGTTGTTCTTCGGCCGCTGACGGCAAGCGTAGGTGACAGGCTCCGTCGCGACGCGGCGGAGCCTGTTTTTTTGTTTAGTCCAGGCCAAGGCAGCCCGCGCTTTTTTGCCGATCTTCCGCTATGAACCGGTTGCAAGAAGATCACCGCAAGAAAACCGCTGGGAGCAAAACACGTGGCTGACAACAAACAACAACTCACCATCTGGGGCCGGGCCAATTCGGTCAATGTTCAAAAAGTGCTGTGGTGCCTGCGCGAGCTCGAGCTCGCCTATGACCGCATCGATGCCGGCATGCAGTTCGGCAAGAATAATGAAGCGCCCTACCTTGCGATGAATCCCAATGGCCGCGTGCCGACGCTGATCGACGGCGATTTCGTGCTGTGGGAATCCAATTCGGTGATGCGCTATCTCTGTCTCGCCTACGGCCAGAATTCGTCGATCTATCCGCAAAGTCCGCAGGCCCGCGCGGCCGTCGACCGCTGGCTGGATTGGACGCTGTCGACCCTGCAACCGGTGGACCGGCCGGTGTTCTGGGCGCTGGTGCGCACGGCGCCGGAAAAACGCGACATGGTCCAGGTCCAGAAGGACGCCGACGCCGAGGCCGTGCAATGGCGGATCGTCGACGCACAAGTGGCAACGCGCCGCTATATCGAAGGCGATCAGTTCACGATCGCCGATATCGCGCTCGGTGCTTTTGCGCGGCGCTGGTTCGGCGTCGAGGGCATCACAAAACCGAAACTTTCGAACCTCGAGCGGTGGTTCGCGCAGATCTCGGAGCGCGCCGGATTTGTGAAGTTTATCGCGCCGCCGATGACCTGACGCTCAGCGCGATCGAGCCGATGTGCCGGCCTCGATACTGATGGCACCGCCGACCTTCGCGCAGGTCTCTGTGCCCTCGACCCTGACGAATCCCGCCCCATACGCCGCGCATGGATTGCTTGATGTCGCTCCCTTCAGCGGAAGCAGCTTGTCCGACGGGGCGCTTTTGCCGGACTTCTGATGGCCGGATGGTTCGGCGGCAAACGCCGCCACGCCAGTCAGCACCAGAACCGGGATCGCAAGGAGGGATTTTCGCATCCCGCCTTTTATCTCCCCGCGCCGCGGGGCGCTAGCGGACGAACTTGATGCCGACCGACTTGCCCCGGCGCCAGACCACTTCGCAGTTTCGCCCGGTCCGGGCGTCGCGCGAAAACGCCAGCTTCAATTTGGCGGGCAGCGTGTTGGGATCGTCGATCGTGACCTTGGCGCCCGTCGTGGACATGTCCTGCACCACGCATGGGCGCGCCGCGAAGCCGCCGTCCAGCGTGATCCACCCGGATTGATGCAGCGATTTGCGCGACTCGCGCTTTTTGGTGCCCAAGGCCATGTCAGAAGTTCCCCTGCCACCAGCCCTACTCCAGGCGGCTTTAAAATCCGTTGCAAAACATCGGTTGTTTTGGCCGGTCCCCCTTGCCGGTGCGGGCCGGAAGCGCCCGGAAAAAGGCAGTTTCAGGCCGCTTGCCCGCCCGGCAAAACGCCACTATACGTTCGCCGGTCGCTGGCCTGATCCAACCCGATTAACGGCGACCAACACGGTGCATCATGCTGTAAAGCACTGATTTTCCGGTTGTTTTTGCTCCCTTCGTCTATCGGTTAGGACGCCACCCTTTCACGGTGGAGAGAGCGGTTCGATTCCGCTAGGGAGCGCCAGTCGCTTTCGTGTCATTTTGATCTTCCTCACGATTTGACCTCTTTTCTCAAACGCTCAGATTCGGTTTGGCTAAGTCTGTTCTCCCTATGGTCGTCCAGCTGCTCGATCGCACATCGCTCGCTGCGCCTCTGCGCGTGTACTGAACGCCGTCGGCGTCGGTCTGCGCCCACGTCATCATGTGGACGTCGACCCTTGCCGTGCCGACGTTGAGCATCAACTCGTAAGCAGTCCGCTGCTTTGTTCCGAGAGGCGAGCGAGCCTCGAAGGCCGCCATTTCGGTCGGGCGCCAGCGCCGAACCGGTTTTGAGTTTGGCCGCTTCGTTAGACGTGGATCATCCAACTTCGTGGACACCGGGTTCCGTCTTGAGGGAGCGGATCGGCGCCAATTAACGCTGCGACTAGTTCAACCGAATTCGCGCGACCTTTTGGCCTGTTCCGTAGGGAACAGCGCCACGAGAATTTATCCGTCAATGTCGCAATCAGCCGAGGCAATGGTGCCATCGGGAAAAGGGACCAGGAGAGCGACATGAAATCGGATTATCAGATTGAGGCAACCGAAATGATGGACGAGCAGCTTGAGGCTGTAAGCGGCGGCGGTGTCATTACAGGCTTCGGGGTGCGGACAGATCAGCGGATCGCGTTGCAGCAACAGCTTACCGCGGCGTATGCCCGCACCAATCCAACCGACTACTACGGCTATTTTGGCTGACAGTTTGAGTTTTAAGACGCTCGGGAGGCCGCCCCGCTGGCGGCCTCTTTCGATGATCTGAACGCTCAGTCCTTGAGGCAAGAGACCGAGGAGGATGGGACTAAGCATTTCCAGCGATTTGCCAGGCCCCTCGGGGCGGCTTACGCGCGCCTTTAGAGCGTTCGCCAAATCTCATCATGGAGCGTGTTGGGCACAAAGAGGCCCGCCGCCTTCTTGATCAGCTCCAGGTATTTTTGATCACCAAGAAGCTTCAGCCCCATAGCCTCGTACTGGGCCAAGTTCTCGTAGTTGGCAATCCAAGCCATGCGAGCAGCATTACCTCCAACCGGAACAGCTATTTTCAGATCGATGCCCGTAGTTGTTTTTACTTGGGTACTGATCTCGTTTGCGAATGCCATTGCTGCCGACAACATTCCAGGCGCGACGCTAACACTCCTCTGAACCAAAATCATCGAAACCTCCCTTAGGATTTATCTTGGAAAGGGTGAAAAGCACGAATGCATTGCAGCGCAATGCTGATCCCAGAAACTCCGCAAACCTTGACCCAGATCAAGCAAGCCGGCCCATTGCCGCTTTCCGAAATTCGCTCGCCTCCAGACGTATTTGAGCTACGAAATGCGTACAACTACCAAGTTTTCCCGACTCTACTTTTCTGCAATCTGACCGACTGTTAGCCTTTGATCGGCGCTCCCGCTGAGCGCCGGGTTTGATAGATTACGCCTGCATCAAACCCGAAACCCCGTCCGAGGAAGCGACTGCCACGGACGGAATTTCCCCGCGTGGCCGCGCTCGCTTCAAGATGAGTGAACTCGGAGCCACTCGATTGCGATCGCTGGTGGGCGCCCACCGCGCGCAAACGAATTCATTCCTGGGCGCGGCAATCATTTCTCAATGCCACGGAAAAAATGGCGGGAGAACCAAGCCTCGAACCTGGAACCTCTGGTTTTGGAGACCAGCGCTCGTCCACTTGAGCTTCACTCCCCAGCTTGGTCCCGACCCACGGTGCTGCCCCGTGTTTTCCTGCGCCACAAGCAAGCGTCCTAGCTGATAGACGAGGTCGGAAGGGCAATGGTCGCTCGTAACGGTTTCGAACCGTCCTGTTCGCCGTTATGAGCAGCAAGCCCTCCCGAGAGGCCGAGCGATGGATTTGGTGAGCGCGGCTGGATTCGAACCAGCGGTCACCGGAATCAAAATCCGGCGCCTTAGACCAACTTGGCGACGCGCCCGCAATGGCGCTCCCTACCGGATTCAAACCGGTGACCTTCACCGTGAATGGGTGTTATCCTGGACCGCCAGACGAAGGGAGCGGCTACGGTGATAAAGAAAGCGAAGAAGACCAAAAGGGCGATCGCGAAAAAGTGGAAACCGAAATCGGTAAAGAAACGGCCGCTAACGCAACGGGAAAAGTCGGTCGCTGCACGGCTTGATGAGCTTGGTGTCAGCCATGAAGCCGCCGCGCAAATGCTTCAGATAACCTCGGAGATCGACCGGCTATTTGGAGCCGGTCCCAAGCTGCAACTGAACCGAAGGCTCACCGCAGCGCGAATCGCATTCGAAGATGGGATTCTCAACTCCAATGGTATCAAGGACAGCGTCGCGGCAGCCAGGAAGGCGGCTGATCTGTGATTGGCGTGGTCAGTCTGGCTGGATTCGAACCAGCGATCCCCTGCTTCCAAGGCAGGTAGGGACGACCAGGCTCCCCTACAGACTGTAGACATTGGCCGACCTGGAGGGACTCGAACCCCCGGCCTCCGCGTTCGTAGCACGGCGCTCTGACTCCAACTGAGCTACAGGTCGTTGACGGTACATGCTCCTGTCTTGCATCGACGCATCGGCCGACAACAGGATTGGCTCCCGCCCACGGTTTCGAACCGCGCTACCCCGGTTAACAGCCGGGCGCCCTCACCGAGATGGCTCGGCGGGAATGAGGTGGTGGAGAGTGCCGGTACCGCCCCGGCCGCTTCGATCTTGCAAGGATCAAATGCACCCTTGTGCACTCCCCGTGATGGTGTCCAGAGTCAGTGCCGCCCTGACCTCCTCGGCGTTTCAAACCGATGCTTTCACTGGATTAGCTTCCTGGACGGCGAACTGCGTAACGCGCGCAGTTTCGCAAGATGGCGCGGACCAGCGGAATCGAACCGCTATCAATGCGCGGGCAGCGCATGGCACTCCCAATATACCAGGTCCGCGGGTTTAGACGGCTGTTGGCGAATCCAGGGGATGGTGGGTAACCGCGGAATTGAACCGCGCGTGCGCAAAGGCGCAGGCTTTACAGGCCCGCTCAGTCACCAGACTTGGCGTTACCCCAAATGTCCCGAAGACCTGCCGTAGAACCGAAGCTCTGCGCTGGCAGGAGCCGCACGTTCTGGACATCAATCCTGGCCACCACGATAGGACTCGAACCTACATCCTCAACCTTCGGATGGTCGCGCTCATCCAGTTGAGCTACGTGGTGATTACCGCCGGCCGTGGCCGGCGGCTTATTTCTCGAGTTCGACATCCCAGTACAGGAAGTCGCGCCAGGTCTCGTGCAGGAAGTTCGGCGGGAAGTGCCGCTGCGCAGCCATAAGCTGATGCACCGTGGGCTCGAACGGCTTCCGGCGGGGTTTCTGCAGTCGCGTGTCTTTCCGCATATTGCAGGGGCTGCATGCCGTGGCGATGTTCTCCCATGATGTCACGCCGCCGCCGGCGCGCGGCAGGACATGGTCGAAGGTGAGATCGCTCGGGCGGTGCTGGACGGCGCAGTACTGGCAAACGAAGTGATCCCGGAGGAACACGTTGAACCGGGTGAAGGCAACCCTGGTCGGCGGCCGCACATAACAGCGCAGCGCGATCACCGACGGCAATTTCATCTGGATCGACGGGCTCCGGGCGACCTCGTCGTATTCAGCGACGACGACGTGAGATCCCTTGACGACCGCCTTGATGGCGTCCTCCCAGCCGAACAGGCTGAGCGGGAAGTAACTCAGCGGCTGGAAATCCGCGTTGAGCACCAGCGCGGAGCAATACTGGAACATGAAAACCTCCTCGCGTTGATGCTGATCACGGAATTCTTTCAAGGTGAATTCGCAGTGGCGCCCCTGACGAGAATCGAACTCGCCAAAACTCGATCGACAGTCGAGCCCCGTCGCCAGCTGGGTCCAGGAGCGGTTTGAGAGAGAAATTCTGCAAAATGGTGCGGCCGCCGAGACTCGAACTCGGATGCACAAGGCGCACGCCCCTCAAGCGCGGGTGTCTACCGTTCCACCACAGCCGCAGCGTTGATTTCTTGTGTTCCTGACCCGGTCGGGAATCTCTTTCGAAGTGGAGGACCAGGTCGGACTCGAACCGACGGTGACTTGCGTCGACGGATTAAGAATCCGCTCCCTTGGCCGCTGGGGGCACTGGTCCTTGATTGGAGAATCCGGGTGGTTTCGAACCACTTGCGCACGGCTTAAAAGGCCGCTCCATCTCCAGTCAGGTTTAACGCTCCGGATCCATCGTCTCGATGGTTTGCGGCGACCAGCCGCGCCGGTTTCGCAAGGTGTGCCTTGAAGGCATCGTTGCGTTCCGTCACAGGCGAAAAAACGATGATCATGTTGGCTTCCTTTGATTGGTGCTCCCGTCAGGAATCGAACCTGCATCAACCGCTTATCGAGCGGTCGCACTGCCATTGTGCTACAAGAGCGTGAATTGGTGCGCCTTCACGGAATCGAACCGCGGACAACCGCCATGTCGCGGCGGTACTCTGCCACTGAGCTAAAAGCGCATGATTGGTGGTGCCCCCGGCTCGGATCGAACGAGCGTATGTCGGTGCGTAAAACCGATGCCTTACCGCTTGGCTACGGGAGCGTGATGGTGCGAGCGGAGGGAATTGAACCCCCACGGGCAAGCCCGTCGCAGTCTGAGTGCGGTGCGTCTACCAGTTTCGCCACGCTCGCGTTACGTATTGAAGATCACACTCGACGATTGGTGCTGGCGGGAGGGCTCGAGTCTCCGCGCTTCGGTTTACAAAACCGCTGCTCTCCATCTGAGCTACGCCAGCTCTAGAAAAATTTACAAACGGCCGGGACAACCCCGGCCAACAGAAATTGCTTCGCTGCCCTGAAACCACCGTTTGCCGCCCCACCAAAGGGGACCAGTACCGGATCAGCGGGCCGTCTTATGTCCTTGCAGGGACGGCCATCCTGAATTCGAAATCGCTTGAAATGATCAAGCGTCCTCACGACGCCGGCAATTGTCCGCCGGCTGCGCTCGGTTGATGTAATCGAGATAGACTTGCTCGGCCTCGGCCTCGGAGATGCCGCGGCGCTGCGTCACGATGCGCACGAAGGCATGCGCCACCGGCGAGGACAAAATCCTCTGGCGGTCACGGTCCTCGAGTCCTGTGGTGCTGTCGCGGGTCATCTTCGCTCTCTGCCTTGAGGCAGAGGGTAGATTCCCGCTGCCGATTTACGCTCTCGCTGTCCTGGTGGTCCCGAGATTTTCGGGCGCCAGATAGCTCGGACCTTGCTTCGCCACGCACATGCGCGACCAATCGCACGGCCGAATAAACGGCAGCGCGGCGGCGGCTTTCGCGACGATATGTGAGCGTAGGCTCAACATGGCTTCGGTCCTTAAGAGCGCCGGCGGATTCCGGCGAAGGGGCGTTGGTATGCGCAGAAGATTGAAAATTCGTCAAGGGATCGAAGCAAACATTTTTCTGAACGGCATCGCGCTTGTTGGATCATCTCGCCGCGTCGGTGCGGGACAACCGCCTCAAAATAATGGAGATTTGACTCGTTCGCGCCGGTTCGCTCTGCTGCCGAACGTGATCGAAAAAATGCTCATCAGCCGGTACACTTTCTAAGCCAGGGATTGTTGGAGCGTGAATAAAATCATGGCGCCCTCCTCCACCGAACGCGACGATCTGTTCAAAGGCTTCGCCCGCGCCCTGTTCAAGGGAGACATGGTTGCGCTCTATTCCGTGGTGACGCCTGACTTTCTCTGGACCTTTCACGATGGCCTGGCGGTAACCAAATCCCTCGCCGGCGCCGCCGCCATTGCCGAACATCTCGCCGAGCAAAAGGCCCTGTTCTCGGCGCAACGCTTCCATGACGTGGCCTATCACCACGCCAATGATATGACCTTCATGACGTTCCGTGTCAGCGAAACCGTGCGCGCCACCGGTGAACAGCGCGAACAACGCGGCGTCGAGTGTTATACGTTTCGCGATGGAAGGCTCGCGACCAAGGATGTTTATCGCAAGCCGACCGGCCCCTGACTGCCAATCAAGGAGAGGCACCAGCAATGCCCGACAAGACCCTTCCCTTCGACGGCGCCCGCGTTCTCGCCGACCTCCATACGTTGCGTGGCATCGGCGCCTACAAGACCGGTGTCCACAAGCCGACCTTCTCGGAGCCGCATATGCGCTCGCTGGAATGGCTGGTGCAGCGGCTTCCCGAGGCGGGCCTTGTCGCCGAGATCGACGGCATCGGCAATGTGCTGGGCACCAGCACGAAACCGGGCCCGAAACTGTTGGCGGGCTCGCATCTCGAAAGCCAGAATTACGCGGGCTGGCTCGATGGTCCGCTGGGTGTCATCTATGCGCTTGAAGCCGCCCGCGTCATCAATCCGGATCCGAGCATCAAGGGCGCCGTCGAGGTCGCATCCTGGTGCGATGAGGAAGGCCATTTCGGCAGTTTCCTCGGCAGCCGTTCCTATGTCGGCGCTCTCACCGAGGCTGACGTCGACGCCGCGCGCGACCGCAACAGCGATCGCACCATGCGCGAGGCGCTACGCGAAATCGGCCTCGCCGGCCGCCCGCGCGCCACCGCCGAACGCGGGCGCCACATCGGATATCTCGAAGCGCATATCGAACAGGGTCAGACCCTCGAGGGCGGCGCGCTCAATATCGGCGTCGTCACCTCCATCGTCGGTATCTGGCAATACCGAATCACCTTCACCGGCGAGCAAAACCACGCCGGCACGACGCGGATGGCCGTGCGCAAGGACGCTGGCCTCGCGCTGGCGAAATTCTGCGTCGATATCGACGAACGGTTTCCGAAAGCCTGCGGGCCGCGCACGGTTTGGACCACCGGTTCGATCAGGCTTGATCCGGGTGCGCCGAGCATCATCCCGGGATCCGCGGAAATGCTGTTCCAGATACGCGACGACGACCCCGCTGTGATCGATCGCCTGGAGGATTTGCTGCGAAGCATGGCCGCCGACGTCAGCGCGCGCGGCCCCTGCACGGTTGCGGTGGAGCGCATTCGCACTGGCGCGCCCGCGATGATGGACGCCTCGTTCCAGCAAGCGATCGAAGCTGTGAGCAAGGCGCTTGCCGGCGGCAGGTCGATCCGCATGCCCAGCGCCGCCGGTCACGACGCCCAGATTCTCTCGACCATCATGCCGTCAGGCATGCTGTTCGTGCCCTCGATCGGCGGCATCAGCCATCACTGGACCGAGAACACTGATGACGCCGACATCGTCACCGGCGCCGCGGTGTTTGTCGACGCTTGCCGGCGCCTCTTGGCGGGCTAAGCACGCCAACGCTCATTGCGCCTGCAGGTCGAAATCGGCCTCGCTACGCGCCAAGCCGATTGCACGACGGTCATCTCGGTGCGTCTGCTCTCGCCACAAAAAAAGCCCCGGACGATGCCGGGGCTTTTAATTAGTCTCGGGAAGAACTCAGTACCTGGTACCAGGCTCAGTCCTTCAAGGCTCAGTACCTTGCGACGACCGGGCCACCCCAGTTGAACTTGTAGTTCACACCAACCAGCGCGGTGGAAACTTCCAGCTTCGTGCGGACACGGTCCGGGAATCCGACAGCGGCGGGCGCAGTCGTAAACGCGACGTCCTTGTGACCGAAGTCCATGTAATTGTATTCGCCGAACACCGACCAGCCCGGAGCGAACATCCATTCGAGACCGCCGCCGATGGTCCAGCCACTGCGGCTGACGCCGTAAGCGGTTTCGGACAGCAGCACGCCACCCGGCTGGAAGATCTCATAGTCAGACTTGGTCCAGGCGCCACCACCCTTGATGTAGCCGAGCAACTGGGGCGTGAACAGGTAGCCCAAGCGGCCCGTTACCGTGAAGATGTCCTTGGTGGTGACATCGGACCTGAAGGTCGGGAACGCCGTCAGGAAATGCGAGTGGTCGATGCGCGCGTAGTTGTACATGCCCTGGATGCCGAGCACCCAATTGCCCGCGAACTGGTAGTCGCAGCCGATCTGCGCGCCGCCGACGAAATCACTGCCGTCGCTTGAACCGTAATTGGTCGCCGGAACAACCAGTCCGACGCCGATGACTTCGGTGCGTTCCTGCGAGGTTCGTGCCCAGCCGCCGCCGATGTTGCCGCCGATGTAGCAGCCGGTCCAGTTGTACACCACGACCGGAGCCGGAGGCGGCGCCTTGGCGTAACGGGGAGCCATATCGGCCGCGACAGCCGATCCAGTCATTGCAACCGCAGCAAGCATTCCCAGTGCAAATTTCTTCATGTTGATTCCCCTTGGGCCAATATTGCTGCCAATGGTTGTAGAGGAATTAGGCAGCTAATGCTGTGGCGCGGCGGTCACAGTCAGGAGGAAAGAGTTGGGATCGAAGTTCCCGCGATCAACGCCCTTGCCCGCTCCCGAATTGCTGGGAAACCCATCTCGAAACGTAACAATTAGCCAGTCCGCCCCTCGCCTTTTGGCGACAACAAGTCGCGTTTGCCTTCCTTGCAAAGCGCTGAATTTACGGCCATTTTCGATCCATCCGAACAAAGTCCCCTAAATGCTCCTGCTTCAATCCCTCCCGACCGTCATCGGCGTCGCCGCGATCGCGCCCGCGTTGCTTTTGCTGTGGCTGGTCATCGCCGCTGACGAGCGCCCCGGCCCGCCAGCGCAGGTGTGGATCGCATTCGTGCTGGGCGCGGCCAGTATTTCGCTGCTCGGAATCGCACGGGCGCCGTTTGCCGCGATTCTCGCGGTCCCCGGAAATCCCTGGATGACCCAGGGGCTCCGCTCGGTGTTCGGCGTTGCCGCGCCTGAGGAGATCGTCAAGGTGATCGTAATCATCGCGGTGTCGTGGAAGCGTCGCACCTTTGCCGATCCGATGGACACCGTCGTTTACGGCGCAGCCGCGGGCCTCGGATTCGCAGCCTACGAAAATCTGGCGTACCTGGTGCAGCACGCCGACATGTGGCGATCGCTGGCGGCATTGCGCAGCGTCCTCACCGTGCCGTTCCACGGTGCGCTCGGCATTATCGCCGGCGCCTATATCGCGATCGCACGTGCGGGCACGGCGCTCGGTGCCAACAGGCACAATCGCGACCTCGCCCGCATCTCGAGCTGGATGCTGGCCCTGTTTGCGCCGGTCGCGCTGCATGCGGCGTTCGATTTTCCGCTGCTGATTCTGCAAAAGCATCCCGATCTCGGCTCCACCACGCGGATGCTGCTGGGAACGGCAAGCCTGATCATCGGCTTCAGCTCGATCGGATTTGCGGCGCGGCTGGTGCGGCGCGTCGGCCGCCATCACGCGCCGCGCACCGAGATTGCGCGCGAGCGGCTGAGCCAGTTGCGGCGAATGTGGGCGCTGCTGGTCGTGGGCGGCGGTGCAGGTTTTGCGGGCGTGTCGTTCCTGCTGACCTCGCTGCACCACTGGTTCATCAATCCGGAACGCAACGCCTCGCTGGTTCTGATCCCGATCGGTTTCACATCGATCCTGATCGGCCTCGCCCTGCTGGTCGCGACCACGGCTGTCTACGTCTTTGGCCGTAACCGGATGCGCACGACGTCGGAGGGCTTTTCGTCGGCGAGCGAGGCTGGTTAGCGCCTCAGCTAAAATTGGACGCATTTTCAACCCGCCAATTCCTTGCGCCAACCATTCCTGTTCGCTCGAAAACGCTCTAGTATCGGCCCGTGCGTAGCGGGAGAGCTGTGATGACCCTTCCCCAAGATATGCTTCCCAAGGACATCGCCAAATTGCAGTCCGACATGGGCGCCGCCGTGAAGGCGCATTGGAAAGCCTTCCTGTTCGAAGGCATTCTGCTGGCGGTGCTCGGCCTGGCCGCAATGATCGTGCCGCCGCTGGCAAGCCTGGCGGTGACCATATTCCTCGGCTGGATGTTCCTGATCAGCGGGATCGCCGGGCTGGTCGTCACCTATTGGGCCCGGCAGATGCCGGGCTTCTGGTGGTCGCTGTTTTCCGCAGCGCTGGCCGTGCTTGCCGGCCTCGTGCTGTTGGCGCGGCCGATGCAGGGCGTGCTGACGCTGACCATCGTCGTCGGCGCCTACTTTCTGATCGAAGGCGTCACCACCATCATGTACGCGCTGGAGCACCGCCGCGAATTGTCCGGGCGCTGGTCCTGGCTGCTGGTCTCCGGACTGATGGACATCCTGATCTCGTTCCTGATCATTGCCGGCCTTCCGGGTTCAGCGGAATGGGCGATCGGTCTCCTGGTCGGGATCAACCTGGTGCTTGGCGGCGCGTCGCTGGTCGGCATGGCGCTCGCCGCGCGCAAGGCCTGACACGGGCTGGCGCTGCGCGAGCCAATTCCACCGCCGATTGGGGGATGACAAGTCCCGATGCGTGAGCTATAGAGCCGGCCATGATCATGATCGCCGCCAGCAACTATTGGTATTTTAGCTTCGACAGCTCGCTGGCGGTGGGAGGATCACGCGCAATCTGAATAATTGCAGCAAATAATCCGAACAGCCGCCAAATCCTGGCGGCTTTTTTATTGGCCGGCAGGTTCTTCAAAACAGGAGCCAGAGCCGTGTTGAGCACCACCGACGATCTTCGAATAAGCGAACTGAAAGAGCTGACGACGCCGCAAGAGGTCATGCGCGAGATACCGCGCACTTTGACCGCCACGCGCATCGTGATGGCGGCGCGCAACGCCATCCACGCGATCCTGAACGGAACCGATGACCGGCTTCTGGTCATTGTCGGACCCTGCTCGGTGCACGATCCCGCTGCTGCCGTCGAATACGCCGAGCGCCTCGTCGCCCTGCGCGAGCGGCTGGCCGACCGCCTCGAGATCGTGATGCGCGTCTATTTCGAGAAGCCGCGCACGACAGTCGGCTGGAAGGGATTGATCAACGATCCCGGCCTCGACGGCAGCTTCGACATCAACAGGGGCCTGCGTCTCGCCCGCAACGTGCTTTCAGCGGTGAACAATCTTGGTCTGCCGGCCGGCACCGAATTCCTCGACATGACGACGCCGCAATACATCGCCGACCTGGTGGCGTGGGCGGCGATCGGCGCGCGCACCACGGAAAGCCAGATCCATCGCGAACTCGCGTCCGGACTTTCCTGCGCGGTCGGCTTCAAGAACGGAACCGACGGCAATGTGCGCATCGCGGCCGAGGCCGTGAAGTCGGCGTCGCATCCCCACCATTTCATGGCGGTCACCAAGGGCGGACGCTCGGCGATCGCGGCTACGACCGGCAATGATGACTGCCACATCATCCTGCGCGGCGGCAGCAAGCCGAACTATGCCGCTGACAGCGTCGATGCCGCTTCGGCCGAACTCACCCGTTCAGGCGTGACACCGCGGATCATGATCGACACCAGCCACGCCAACAGCAGCAAGAAGCCCGAGAACCAGCCATTGGTTGCGGCCGACATCGCGCAGCAGATATCCGCTGGTGAAACACGCATCACGGGCGTGATGATGGAGAGCAATCTCGTCGCGGGCCGCCAGGATGTGGTGCCGGGCAAGCCGCTCACCTATGGTCAGAGCATCACGGACGGCTGCATCGACTGGGAAACCACCGTGCAGGCGCTCAACGTCCTGGCCGACGCCGTCGAGGCGAGACGGGGCTTGGCGCGCCGACCGTTCAATGAACGGTCGGCTTAAGAATCCATGGTCGACCAAAACGTTACAGCCAGAGTCTGCTCAAGCTGATGAAGCAGACTCTGGCCGGTCAAGCCGATCAATCGTGGTGTGGAGCGGCCTTTGTGCCCCGCGCCTAGCAGCCGCGGCAGATGCTCTTGATCTTTTTGTCGAGGAGAGCATTTTCCTTGCTCAGGGGATCGTTCGGATCGTTCAAATTTTTCTCGCTGGGAACGTCGCTGGCGCGTGGCTGGCGATGACCGATTGGCGCCTGGATCACCGGCTTGTCCGAATTTTTCGGCACCGTTGAGCCTTGCGCGAACACGTCCGGACTACCGGTCAGAACCAGAAGCGCCACCGACAGGATCAATTTTCGCATTTTGGTTCTCCCGCTCTCATTTCTTGTTATCGCGCCGGAACATCGATCGTTCCACAATTGCGACGCCCCTGGGCCGCGCAATCCTGCGCCTTTCGTACATCGGACATGGTGCTGAGCAACCAGATACCGGCTGCTACCAGCACCGCGAAGAAAGCCAGCATTACCGCGTTTTCGATCGCGCGGCTGCTCTCGTCTTCCGGCGGCTTCTGCCCTCCCTGATCCCCGTCCGTCATCGCCGGTTCACGGCTTCGGCGGATAGAGGTGAACGTCACCGCAATAATCGACGACACGATAACGCGTTTCCGAGGATAGTTCACGTTCCCGGGAATTTGGATGCGACAAATAATGCGGGCCGATCGGCGCCTTGCCGTGGCCGCCGGGAATATCGAGCACGTAATCGGGCTGACATAGCCCGGAAACGCGTCCGCGCAAGCCGCGCATCAGTTCCTGTCCGCGCTCGATCGTGGTGCGCAGATGCGAGGTGCCCGGCGCGAGATCGCCATGGTGCAGGTAATACGGCTTGATCCGGCATTCGACGAAGGACCGCATCAGGGCTTCCAGCGTCGCCGCATCGTCATTGACACCGCGGAGCAGCACCGACTGGCTCACCAGGGGGATGCCGGCATCGACCAACCGGGCGCAAGCGGCGCGGGCTTCCACCGTCAGCTCACGCGGATGGTTGGCGTGAACCGCGACCCAGGTCGTGGCGCCACCAACCCTCAACGCTGCGACCATCTCGTCGCTGATGCGCGCGGGGGCCGCGACCGGCACGCGGGTGTGAAGGCGGATGATTTTGACGTGATCGATGGCGGCGATGTCGGCCATGATCTCGGCCAACCGGCGCGGCGACAGCATCAGGGGATCGCCGCCGGTCAGGATGACTTCCCAGATCTCGGGATGCACTCGGATATAGTCGAGCGCGTCACGATAGGCGTTGTCCGACAGCGCCGTCGCCTTGCCGGGGCCGACCATCTCGCGGCGAAAACAGAAGCGGCAATACACCGCGCAAACGTGAACCAGTTTGAACAGCACACGATCCGGATAGCGATGAACGATGCCGGCGACCGGTGAATGGGCGTCATCGCCGATCGGATCGGCGCGCTCGCCGGCCTCCTGCACCAGTTCCAGCGTGCTTGGAACGAACTGCCGCGCGATCGGGTCGTCTGGATCATCGGTATCGATCAGCGCGGCGATATCCGGCGTCACCGCAATCGCGTAGCGCGCGGCCACCTGTTCGAGATCGGCCAGTTCAGCCGCAGGCGCCAGCCCGCAATCGACGAGTTCCGCCGGTTGCCGCAACGTCGCCGCCAATTTCGGATCGATCCTGTTCATGCTTCTCCCGCCGGTGGTGTCCATACCACCTGATCCACCCTGAGCGCACCGCTTGCCAGCATCACCAGTCGGTCAAAACCGAGCGCGACACCGCTGGCCTGCGGCATCACGGCGACCGCCTGCAGGAAATCCTCGTCGAGCGGATAGCGTTCGCCGTAACGCCGCGCTTTCTCGTCCATTGCCTGCGCAAAACGGCGGCGCTGTTCGGCAGCATCGGTCAATTCGCCAAACCCGTTCGCAAGCTCGACGCCGCAAGCGTAGACCTCAAACCGCTCGGCCACGCGCGGATCGGACGCTTTCGCGCGCGCCAGCGCTGCCTCCGGCACCGGATACTCAAATAATACCGTCAAACACCCCTGCCCGAGATTTGGTTCGATATGCTCGACCAGGACCTTGCTGAAGATATCGGACCAGGTGTCGTCGTCCGCAATCCGCACCCGCGATTTTGACGCCTCGGCGAGCGCCCTGCGATCCCCTTCGCCACCCGCGACCGTCGCCAGCAAGTCGATCCCGGCGAACTGTTCGAACGCGGTCGCGACCGTCAGCAATTCAGGCTCGGCGAAGGGATCGGTGATGCGGCCGCGAAACGAGAATTGCCCGATGCCCGTCGCCTGCGCCGCATGGGCGATCACCACAATCGTGTCGGCCATAATGGCGTCATATGCCGCGTTGGCGCGGTACCATTCCAGCATGGTGAATTCAGGCAAATGAAGATCGCCGCGCTCGCGGTCGCGGAACACGCGTGCAAACTCGAATATCTTGTCTTCGCCCGCCGCGAGCAGTTTCTTGGCAGCGAACTCCGGTGAAGTCCGCAAATAGCGCAGCGCGCGGGTTCCGTCTCCGCCGGTCAGTTCGGTCCGGGGCGCGTGCAGATGCGTCTCGTTGCCCGGCGAGACCTGCAGGATGCCCGTCTCGGCCTCGGCGAATCCCTGCTCGTCGAACCAGGCCCGCAAGCCCTTCGTGATCGCAGCCCGCGCCATCAGGAACGGCTTCCGGTCCGCATGCCGCGCCGGCGACCACCATGGCGATGGTTGGTCGATCCCGGCCATCAGCAACCAGCCGGAGCGGCGCGCGCGCCTGCAGCGGCGTACGAGCCCATGAAAACGTTCAGGATATCGCCGGATACCATTGACACTATTCAACTTTCTCCGCTGGAAAGCAGCCATGCCGGGAACACCGCGGATACCCCGCGTCCGGTCCGTCTGTCATGTCGAAAGACGCACGTCTTGTCCATTCGCGCGATCGGCGCCGCGAACTTGAAGTTGCGCCCTGAACCTCGCGGCCATTGGCGAGTCCAATGGGCAGCAAAATGGAACGGAATGCACACATGTCTGGCGGATGGTTACGACGAACAGCGCTTCTGCTGGCAGGTATGCTGTTGCTCGTCGTCACCACGCCAACGCCCGCCAGCGCGACCGGCCCCGGGTCTGAGTTCAAACTGAAGACGGATGCGGATGACATTTTCACCTCACCCGACAGGCAAATTCGGGTTGAGCAATATGCCGCGGACAAGGGCGATGAAGGTTTTCTGTTCCAGTTCTGGACCTTCGACGAGGGGCGTCGACACCCCTCGCTGCTGAATACTGGCGAAGGCATCGATCTCGCGGGCTACCCCGCAGGCTTTCGCTTTACCCCGAACAGCCAGTGGCTGGTACGCATGCAGAAAACCGGTGCCGGTTTCCAAACGCTGTTTCTGTACCGGCGGAACGGATTTCAGTTTTCCTCCGCCACGCCGAAGCCGCTGAGCGAGATGGCCTGGGATTATTTCTGGGGCTCGCCGGCAGCCAAAAAGCTGCGTCGCGACCCCAAGGACCGCGATTCGCTCAGTCACGTATTTGCCGCCCTCGTCAAAGGAATGGACGACAATTACGCTGGGTTGGGCCTGCATTGGCCCGACAGCCGCTACGTCGTGATCAGCCTCTCCTTCGACGCCCAGGGCGAAGACAAGCCGCGGCCCTATATCGAGGACTGGTGGTGTGCCTATGACCTGAAAACCGGGACATTTACGGTGCCCGCCGCCTTTGCCGAGCACAACGCCCAGGCCTTCACGTCCCCTCGCCCCAAGCGGAAATAGCCGCCGCACGGACCGTCGATCCGGCCAGTCCGTAACCTGCCGGAACGGGCCGCAAAAGGCTGGTATCTGGAGGGCAAATCAGTATGTTGCAGCCCGAAACCGCCTCATTGGCCGCGGGACACAATTGTCCTGACCGGTCGGAGGCCAGAAATTCAGGAAAACCGCTTTGAAAGTCATCGCCAGTTCAATTCGCAAGGGCAACGTCATCGAGCAGGACGGCAAGCTCTATGTGGTTCTGACCGCCGAGAACATCCATCCCGGCAAGGGAACTCCGGTCAGTCAGATCGAAATGCGCCGGATCGGCGACGGCGTGAAGATTTCGGAACGCTACAAGACCACCGACCAGGTCGAGAAGGCGACGATCGAGGATCACAATTTCAACTACCTCTACGAGGACACCGATGGCTTCCATTTCATGAACGGCGAGACCTACGACCAGGTCCAGGTGTCCAAGGAAATCATCGGTTCGGCCGCGCCGTATCTGCAGGAAAACATGTCGGTGAAGCTCTCGCTGCACGACATGGTTCCGGTCGCGATCCAGATGCCGCAGCGCGCGACGCTGGAAGTTGTCGAAACCGAGCCGGTCACCAAGGGCCAGACCGCGTCTTCGTCCTACAAACCTGCTATCCTTTCCAACGGCGTACGCACCAACGTGCCGCCGCACGTCGGAACGGGAACGCGGATCGTGGTCATGACCGAGGACGGCTCCTACGTCGAGCGCGCCAAGGACTAGGCGCCAGAGTTAGACATCGGGGCATGCGCCGGGGGGCGATGCATTGGGTACCAAGGCTGTCCGCTTGCTGAGGCGCTGGCTGGCAGCCTTTTGCGTGCTTTCCGCCTGCGCCATCGGTGCATCGGCCGACGAGTTCCGGACGCCTTCGATCTCGGCCATTCGCGTCGAATGGCGCGCGGTGCTGGATCAGCTCCGCTCCGAGATCAATACCCAGCCCGCGGTTGCGTCCGCCTTCACCTTTGCCAGCCAGCGGCGGGCGCCCCGCTGGGACCCGCGCTCGATGCCAGCGCTGGTGCAACTGAACGCGATTACCTCGCCTGTATTCCCCGGGATCGGACGCAGTCCTGTTCCGGTGCTGTTGCCGTTCGACACCGCAAGCTATCTCGATGCCCGCCAGAACGGCGCACCCGACACCCTCTCGGTATCGCGCTATCAAGCCGACTTCCGCCCCGCCGATCTGTTCCACGCCGGCGCAGCCGGCTACGACGCGATGTTTTCGTTCGAGCCGGGCGCGGGCGACGGCATGCCGCAGCGGACTTACGCTAAGCCCGTCGAGGTGCAGATCACGGGCTCGATCCTGACCTACGACCTCGCCGATCCGCTCGCCGGCAAGGGCGAGCCGGTCAAGGCGCTGGCGGCGCAATTCCCGGACCTGCGGCGCTTCATCCGCGAAGGCTATGTGCGCTACGCCTTCACGCGCTTCGGCGTGCCCTATGTGGTGTCGATCCAGTGCCTCGACTCGACGCCGCGCCCGCGGCGGCTGGCCTGCCGCGAGGCCTATCCGGTCGCCGAACGCTTCCTCAAGGCGCTGCGCATCGCCGGCGGCCAGCCGTCGCGGCCGCGCCGGGATATTTCGTCCGAGATTGCCGAGCGGCCGATCGTGCCCTCGCCCGACTTCACCTATCGTCCGAGCGGTGACATCGTCGCCAACAGCGGCGCGCGCAAGCGCGGCGGCCGCACCGATGTCACCGTCTATTCGCAGATCCGGTTTCCGCTGGAAAAGGCGCCCGCGTTCGCCCGCTCGCAATCCTTCGGCAAACGCAAACCCGACGAGCGCGGATATCCCTGGCAGGACAATTTCTGCGAGGCGCGCAGTTTCGAGGTCGGCCAATGTGCCGCCGGTTTCGGCCATCAGGGGCAGGACATCCGTCCCGGCGCGTGCATGGCGCAGAACGGCGAAAGCCCGGGCAGTTGCGATCCGAAGCAGCAGGCGGTCGTCGCGGTTCGCGACGGCGTCCTGATCCGTTCGCTGAAGCAGCAGGCGGCGACGTTGCAGGTCAACACCCGTAACGAACATATCCGCTTTCGCTACATGCACATGAATCCGTCCAGCCTGGACGCGGACGGCATCCTCAATGGCCGCCAGGTCACTGAGGGCGAAAAAATCGGCGTGGCTTCGAACTATCTCGACTTTCCCAACGGCACCTCGCTGCATCTGCATTTCGACGTGCAGGTGTTCACGCGGGACGGCTGGATCTGGGTCAATCCCTACACCACGCTGATCTCGGCCTATGAGCGCCTGCTGCGCGGTCGCGGGCGCGAGCTCGGCACGGACCCTGTCGCGCCGGCCGCTGTCGCCCACGCCCAGCCGCTAGACGTGATCCGGCCCGATCCGCAGGAAGGTGGCGAGAGCGGCAACTAGGCTCTTGTTCACGCGTTTTCTTCACGCGAACCGGGTTCCACTTCGCTCGAAAACGCTGTGGCCGTTCGCTAGGACGCAGCAGCACCGACCGGCTTTTGCCGCGCCGGCGGGGTCCAGCGGAAAGCGGCGCCGAATCTGTTCCAGACGTTGATCGAGGCAATCGCCGAGGTGAGATAGGCCAGTTCCTTTTCCGAGAATTCGGCGCTCGCCTGCGCATAGACCTCGTCGCTGACGCCGCCGCTGAGCAACGTCAACGCTTCCGTCCACGCCAAGGCCGCGCGTTCGCGGGCTGAGAATTGCGGCGCCTCGCGCCAGACCACGACCAGGTTGAGCTTGTCGGCCGACATGCCGAGGTTCTCGCTTTGCAGGATGTGATACTGCACGCAAAACGCACAGCCGTTGATCTGCGAGGCGCGCAGCTTGATCAGTTCGAGCAGTTGCTTGTCGATGCCCGCCGCGGCGGCGACCTTGCCGAGCGCCAGCACGACCTCATAGGCCTCGGGCGCCAGCGCCATGAAATCCTTATATTCCTTGCGGGCATGTGACATGTTCATTGCCTTCTGTTATCAGTGTACTGATTTATTATAAGAGCCCTTATATGGCGCGCAAGATCAGAGCTTCGGTAAAATCCAAACCGCGCCGGCCGCAAAAAATGGCGTCGAAAAAATCCAAAAAAACCGTCGCGGCAAAAAAGCCTGCGCGCCGGAAATCCTCTCGCAAAAACCCTCACCAGCGCCGGACAAAATCCGCCGCCAATCCCGTGCTCGCGATGATCCGCCCGCCGCCGCCGGGCGAAGGCAAGCGCGGCGAGCAAGGCCACCTCGCCTATTTGCTGCGGCAGGCCCAGGCCGCGACCCGGCTGACACTGGAGCGGGCACTCGCCGAACTCGGTGTCACCACGCCGCAATTCGTGGTGCTGACGATGCTGCGGGCCTATCCCGGCCTGTCGGGCGCCGATCTCGCGCGGGTCGCCCTGCTGACTCCGCAAACCGTCGGCGTCATCATCCGCAATTTGGAACGCGACGGCGCCATCCGGAAGACCCCGCACCCGATCCACGGCCGGGTGCTGCAGTGGACACTGACCCGTCGCGGCACGGTCCTGCTCGACAAATGCCGACGCCATGTCCAGGCGGTGGAGCGGCGGCTGGCGGCCGGGTTCTCGGCCTCCGCGCAGGCGACCGTCCGGCGTTGGCTCGCACGGATTGCCGCGGACTTTCAGCAGGCCTAGGGCAGCTATTCTACCTTCCGGAGTTCCGCGTTCCGGCTGCGACGACGGCGCCATGCAAATGCGCTTTGGTGAGCGCACCCTGCCCCGTACAATACCGCCATGGACCCGTTCGATTCTCTGAGATCGCCGACCCGCCGTGCCCTGCTGCAAGCCGGCATCGGCGCCGCAGCTGTGCTCGCCAATCCGCTTGCCGCGTTGGCCGCGGCGCCGCCCGGCTTCGACCAGTGGCGCGATACCTTCCGCGCTCGCGCCCTGGCAAAAGGCATATCGGACGCGACCTGGAGCCGCGTGATGGGCCGGATCGAGCCCGACATGTCCGTGTTCCGGCAGATGCAGAAGCAGCCGGAATTCCACGAGCAGATCTGGCAATACGTCAATCGCCGCGCCTCGGACTGGCGCATCACGGCGGGCAAGGAAGCGCTGCGGAAGAACGAGGCGCTGTTCACTAGGATCGAGCAGGACTTTGGCGTCGAGCGCGGCACATTGCTGGCGCTGTGGGGCGTTGAATCCGCCTTTGGCGATCCCTTGGTGCAGCAGAACCATATGCGCCCGATCTTTCCCTCGCTCGCAGCGCTGGCCTGGAACGAGCCGCGCCGCCGCGCCTATTGGGAAACCGAACTGATCAACGCGCTGAAGATCGTCGACCGCGGTTGGGGCACGCCGGAGGAAATGCGGGGATCCTGGGCCGGCGCGATGGGGCATACCCAGTGGATGCCGGAAGTCTGGCTCAATGTCGGCATGGACTACGACAAGGACGGCCGCGTCTCGCCGTTCGGCAGGCCGGACGACGCGCTGGGCTCGAGCGCGCGCTATCTGGTCAATCGCGGCAAGTACCACCGCGGCGAACACTGGGGTTATGAGGTCCGCGCCGGCGGCGCGTCCGGCAGCGGCAACCGCACCTATGCGGCGTGGGCCGGCGCCGGCGTCACCCGCGCCGACGGCAAGCCGTTCCCGCAACCGAATGCATCCGCGCAATTGTGGGTGCCGGTCGCCGGCGGACCGGCGTTCCTGCTCGGGCCGAATTTCTATGCGGTGCGCAGCTACAATCCGTCGATGAATTATGCGCTTGCGATCTGCCATCTCGGCGACCGCATTCTCGGCGCGCCGCCGTTCATTCATCCCTTCCCGGGCTCCGAACGCGCGCTGACGCTGGCCGAGGTGCAGGAGATGCAGACGCGGCTGACAAAAGCCGGCTTCGACACCGGCGGCACCGATGGCCGAGTCGGGAATGACACCATGAAGGCGGTCCGGGATTACCAGACCAAGATGGGCCTGTTGCCGGCCGATGGCTATGGCGGGCTCAAGGTGCTGGCGCGGCTGCGGCAAGGCGGTTAGTCCGGTCATTCCGGGGCACGCGAAGCGTGAACCCGGAATCTCGAGATTCCCCGATGCGCAATTGCGCATCTGAGGTCTGGTCCTTCGGACCATCCCGGAATGACGGACAAACATAGTCACGCCCCCGGCCGCGCGACCCCGCCAGCGTTCATACCGCCGTCAATGACGAGTTCAGTTCCGGTCACGTAGCTCGACGCATCGGAGGCGAGATACAAAACGCCTTTCGCGATGTCCATGGCATGGCCGGCGCGGGCCAGCGGCGTCGCGAACTTCGCCCGCTCCTCGGGATCGATCGGCGCGTTCTGGCCGCGCCCCGTCGCCTCTGTCGGGATCTTGCCCCAGATCGGCGTGTCGATGATCCCCGGATGTACCGAGTTGACGCGGATGCCGTCGCCGAACGTGGCACATTCCATCGCGATCGCTTTCGCAAACAGCCGGACGCCGCCCTTGGTGGCGCAATAGCCGGACAGGCTGGCCGCGCCGCGAATGCCGGCGAGCGACGACATCATGATCACGGAGCCGCCGCCGGTCTTGCGCATCGCCGGCAGGCAGTGCTTCACCGACAGGAACACGCCGTCGAGATTGATCGCGGTCTGCCGCCGCCAGTCTTCCAGCGACATCTCCGTGATCGAGGGCACCGCGATGCCGATGCCCGCGTTGGAAACCAGCACGTCGAGCCGGCCATAGCGCTTCATCACCTCGGCTACGACATCGATCCAGCGCGCTTCGCTGGTGACGTCCTGCTGCAGGAAGACAGCCTCGTTGCCGGCCTTCTTGATCCCGGCGACAACCTCCGGCCCCCTGAGCTCGTCGACATCGGTGACCGCAACCGAAGCGCCTTCGCGCGCCAGCAATTCGGCACATGCCGCGCCGATGCCGGATGCGCCGCCGGTTACGAGCGCGACTTTTCCCTGAACCTGTCCTGTCATGTCTGCTCCCGTTTTTGGTTGTTGGTTTTGTCGTCTGGTGGATGAACCTACCTGATCACGGCCGGTCCCTGATCGGGCACGGCGACATCGATCACGCGCAATTGCACGCGCTCGGTGCCCTGGTAGCGATCGACCGCGAGCGAGCCTGCGACATGCAGCGGCTGGCCGCGGTTTTGCGTCAGTGCGTGGCCGAGCTTTTGCCCGACGGACCGGAACGCGATGCCGTTGACGATGACGCCGTCGCCGGACTTGAAGCGCACGCGCAGATGCGCTTGTCCGACTTCATCGGCATAGACCAGCTGATGCGCCGGCAGCGCGATCACAGGCTCCGGATTGCCGGCGCCGAACGGCCCGGCGCGGTTCAGGATGCCTGCGAATTCCGGTGTCACGCTGCGGGCGCTCACCGCACCGTCGATAAACAGCTCGTTTTCGTGACGGGAACTGGCGACGTCTTCGGCGAGCGCGCTTTCCATATAGGCGCGAAACTCCGCGAGCTTTTCCTTGCGCAGCGTCACGCCCGCGGCCATGGCGTGGCCACCGCCTTTCATCAGCAGTTTTTCCTTCACGGCCTGCCGCACCGCCTTGCCGAGGTCGACGCCCGAAATCGAGCGGCCCGAACCGGTGCCGATGCCGCCCGGCTCCAATGCGATCGCAAACGCCGGCCGCGCGAATTTCTCCTTCAGCCGCGAGGCGACGAGGCCGACGACGCCGGGATGCCAGCCTTCGGAGGCCGTGACGATGACCGACCCCTTGTCCTCGAGCCCGAGCGAAGCCAGCGCCTCGGCTTCGGCCTGCGCTTCCGCCGCCTGCTCGATGATGCGGCGCTCGGAGTTCAGCCGATCCAGCTCGGCGGCGATCCGCGCGGCCTCGGAGATATCGCCTTCCAGCAACAGCCGCACGCCCAAATCAGCCCGGCCGATGCGGCCGCCGGCATTGATGCGCGGCCCCAGCATGAAGCCGAGGTGCCAGGCCTCGGGCGGGCCATTGAGCCGCGACACGTCCATCAGGGCGGTGTGCCCGACATGGTCGCGGCGGCGCATCGCGATCAGGCCCTTGGCGACGAAGGCACGGTTGAGCCCGGTCAGCGGCGCGACATCGGCGACGGTGCCGAGCGCCACGTGATGCAGCATGCCGAGCAAATCCGGCTCCGGCCGTTCGCTGTTCCAGAAGCCGCGGCCGCGCAATTCCCTGTTAACGGCGACCAGCGTCACCAGCACGAGGCCGACGGCGGCGAGATAACCGAGGCCCGAAAGATCATCTGCCCGGTTCGGATTCACCAGCGCGTCGACCTCAGGCAGTTCGTCGCCGGTTTGATGGTGATCGATGACGACGACGGACATGCCGAGCTTTCGTGCTTCCGCCAGTGGCTCGATGCTGGTGGTGCCGCAATCGACTGTCACCAGCAGCGTCGCGCCGCGACCTGCAAGCGCGCGCACGGCCTCCACATTGGGCCCGTAGCCTTCGAAGATGCGGTCGGGAATATGGATCAAGGGGTCGAGCCCGCAATGGCGCAAGTGCCAGGTCAGCAGCGCCGCAGACGTGGCGCCGTCGACATCGTAATCGCCGAAGATCGCGACTTTCTCGCCGCGTGTGGCCGCGTCCGCGATGCGTTTGGCCGCGGTCTCCATCTGCGTCACGGTGTGGGGATCCGGCATCAATTTGCGGATGGTCGGATCGAGGAAATCCTCGACGGCGTCGATCTCGACATCGCGGCCCGCGATCACCCGTGCCAGCATCTCCGGCAGCTGGTAGCGCTGCACGATCGCCAGCGCCTTCGCCGCCCCCCGCGCATCGAGCCGGTCGCGCCACAATTTGCCGGTCGCCGATTGCGACACGCCGAGGAACGCCGGCGGCAATTCAACGGGCAAAGCGGTGGCGGGAGGCGTCATAGGGCTTTCGGTCTAGCGGGCCTGGGGTCAGCCCGCCATCTCTGCGCACTTCCCAAATCAATGTCAAAGCAAAGCAGACGTGCGTCAACAGCTCGCGGCGCTGGTCGCCCGAGGTTTGCTATCAAATTCTTCGCCCTCGAAGACAGAGGGCGCAGGGAATGCCGGATGCGCGCTGCACCCGCGGTCTCATGTGCGATTGTGCATAAGAATGCTGCACATGAGCATACAGGGCAGCGGAGAACATCCGACATTCCCTGCGCAGTGGCTTTACGGCTTATGACGCGCTCTCCCCGGTGAGACGGCCTCTATTGCCACCGTCGCCCCTCGGAAGCGTTAGCTCCCGAAAGACTTGACGCCGTTACGAGCGCCAGGACCACACGCTTTCGCCGTACGCGTCAGTCACGACCGTCAATCGCAACCTCAACGTCCACCGCATCCCCGCCCCTCGTCGTGACGACGGCCGACGCCCCTCTGAGTGGGACGGGATGGCAAGAATGTGCCGGTGATTTGGGTCGAAGGAAAGGGAAATATTTTTGATTTTCGGAAATTTGCACTTGACATGATTTCCGAAAAGCAGAACTGATTTGCCCGTCGGGTTGTTTTGTCGCAGTTCGTCGGGCGATTGGCTCATGACTTGCCGATCGGGAACCACTCCGGTTGCATCTGGTTATTGTCTGCGAAATCACGACATCCCTTGTCGTTGTCGCATCGTCGCCTTCGGTCGGGGCGAAAGGATGCATCAAGGGGTGCAATCGGCCGGGAGGGTCCAAAATGAAGAATCATGTTTACAAGATTCTTGAAATCGTCGGCTCGTCTGAAACCAGCATCGAGGACGCCATCAATACGGCAGTCGAACTGGCCGGCAAGACGATCCGAAACATGGATTGGTTTGAAGTCGTCGAAACTCGGGGGCACATCAAGGACGGCAAGATTGCTCACTATCAGGTGACCCTCAAAATCGGGTTTACGCTGGAGACGCAATAGCTGACAGTGACGGCGGATTGCGCCTCCGGCTCAATCCGCCCGACGGCTTTCATTGCATCCTCGCGAGTTCATGCGTCAGCGGGAAATCGTTTTTGAGCCAGAGATATTCGTCGCGCTCGACGATGACGGCGCCCGGAGCCATGGTTTTTGCTTCCGGCCAGATTCCGATCAGTTTGCCGTCGATAAGGATGCGATGATCGGCCGCCCGTAGTTCTCCAACCGGCGGCTGGGAGAAGTAGTAGCCAAACAAGTCGCGGTAGCAGTAAGCAAAACCCTGGTCAGCGCCGTTCGCGGTGTCGGCGTGAAGGTCGAACGCGCCTTGTGTCTTCATCCGCTCGGTTGCCCAAGGAAAACCTGTCTCAACGCGAACCGGGATTCGTAACCCCTGACCGGAGGCCAGCGATTTTGGATTGCGCTCGAGATGACCCACCCCGGAGCGGCGGTTGACTCCCTTGCCTTCATAGAAGGTGGCAAGACCGCGCGGCTCCTCGCGATCCAGGAGTCCCCGCCGCCTGGCCTCGGCACGAAATTTCTCCCAGTAATGCGTGACGTCCGGCTTTTCCTCGAACAGGATCGGCCACGCGATTGGCCACCCAAGCAGCCAATAATGGGGATGAGTCGGCGGCCATTGCGCCCTGATCAGTTCCTGCAGATCGGAGGGAATGGGGACCCGGAGAAAGGAATAGCAAGACATGCGCAACAACAGTTTGTTGCGCGGATCTTCCTTGGGGAAAAACCCTTCGCCACGGAAATAGCTTCGCCCGTTGACGTGATCTTCACGCCGACTTCCGATCGGGACAATGTTGTCCTTCCACTTGGTCTCGCGCCACGCCCTGTAATCGGCTTCGGTTGCTTCGGTAATAGTGGCGCGATGGAATTTCAGCTTCGAGACCGGCTGCTCGTAGGCGCTCTCGTGAAGATAAGCGACGAGAAACTCCAGGTTGCCAGCATCCGGCGCCCAGAACACAACGGGAAGGAAATCGGCAGGCACCGGCTCCTTGACAACATCCCGGTCGCAGATATTCGGGCTCTGCACCAAAACGCCCTCGCCGTTTTTTGTGCGAACTCCGAAGATGTAAGGCGCCCAAATCGCGCGCGCGCTTCGCCCTTCGCCAGGGATTTGCCTGACCTGCGAGCCGCAGCCGATAATGACTTCCATATTGAGCGGCTCGCCGCCATGCGACAGTTCGACGACCATCCGGTAAAACCAGCCGAACTTGATGCCTTCGGACGTACCGGGCTGGCAGCCTGACAGGGCGGCCAAGAACAACAACGAAGAGGCAAGGAGGACGGCCTTACGGACGAGATCTGCGGCCGCAGTCGACATCACACCAGCATTCGCCATTGAGGAACCGCCTCAGGGAAACCGGAACAACAATGCGATTGTTCGCTAGAGCCCCGAATCCATTAGAGACACTCGAGCCAAGGTTGTAAACAAGCCCGTAGGATTGGAGCCGAAGAAGTAGTTCCACGCCGCCCGCGCCGGGCGCACCGTCTGGATGGGACGCCGGTAATTGAAATTATAAGCAAGAGAACCATGAACGAGAAAACCCGCGATCTTTTGGCGATCAGCGATCTGAATGCCTCCGACGCGATGGCGATCATCGAGCGCGCCCAGAACATGGCGGCGTTCTGGCGCCAGCGGCGGATGGTTCAAAGCCTGGCCGGCCGTCGAATCGTGCTCGTGGTGAACGACTCCGGCTGGAGGAACACGACGGCCTTTGACCTCGGCATCCAGGCCATGGGCGGCATTTGCACCCATGCGCCATTGCGGTGGGATACGCGGGAGGATTTGCCTGATCTCGCCGCCTACCTCGACAATTGGTTCGACGGAATTGTCACCCGTGCGCCGGATCTGGCCGTCATGCGATCTCTTGCCCATTCGGCGCGCGCACCTGTCATCAACGCCCGTACCCGGCAAAACCATCCCTGCGAAACGCTCGGCGATCTGGCCTTTCACCTCCACCGGCACAGCCGTATCGAGGGGATCAAGGTCGGGGTTATCGCTCCAAAATCCAACATTCTGGGATCGTGGATCGAGGCTGCGGCGGTCCTGCCGATCAACGTCGTCCAGGTCCATCCCGACAAATGGCTCGACCAGGATGCCGCGGCTTCCACGCTGCGCTTTCGCACCAGCGCCGATATGAACGAACTTGTTGATGCCGACCTTGTCGTCACCGATTGCTGGGCAGCCGATGCTGAACCCGAGGAGTTGCTTGAATATCAGGTCACGCCCACACTGCTGGACAGGCTCCACCCGGAGGCCGACTTCGTGCCCTGCCCTCCGGTATCCCGTGGCAAAGAGGTATCCGCCGATGCCATGACGCATCGGGCATGTCGCGTTATTGAAGCCAAAGCCTTTCTGCTCCACGCCCAAAATGCAGTTCTGGAGTGGGCATTCGACGTCTCCTGACGTCAGCGCAGATTTCTACTGCCGTGCCGCAGCTGCACAATTAATCTTTTTCGCCGCCATTCGATCGGCTCCGAACCGCGCCGTCCACTGCGCCACAGACAGCAATAAGGTGTCAAATACCTCGTGAGCTTGATCGAGCTCGCGTTGCGTCGGCGGCGCGCAACCTGGCCGATTGCGGATGATCATCGTCATTGTCGACCAGCTTAACCTGCTGGCTCTGCACGCCACGATCAGTCCATACAACCGCTCTGGCTCCATCAATGGCTCAATTGCCTCGATCTTCACCTCAGACAACAATGAGAGCGCTGCCACCACGTGGACGTATTCGCTCCGAACCGCAAACCGGTTCACCGTTGAATCGTTGAGCTTGCCGGAGCGATTGAGCGCCAGGACCTCGGCCTGCGCCTGGGTGTAGTCAATCTTCTTTCGCGGAGCGGCGTTGATCGGTTTGGCGTTCGTCCCACGCGCCTGCACAACCGGCCGCGGTGCCGTCAAAAATCGCGCCCGCACGATGTCGGTCGCCTTTGTGAGCAGCTCTCGCAGCAAATTCGCAGGAATGTCCAGTCGGAGGCCGAGCTTTTCGGTGAGGCTTTCGTCACGCTCGGCCCTTCCGACAAGCGTCGCGTAACCGCATTCGGAGAACCGCGCTCCCGCATTTCGCGCGAGCGCGTTGGAGACGTTGACATCGCCAAGCCTCATCAGCGCATCGGTCAGCGTTTCGCTGAGAGTATTTCTGCCGGAGATTGCCAACAAATGCTGCTGGCTACGGGTCTTGACGATTTCAATAAGGTCCGCTTCCGACAGACGATTGGAGTTTCGCAGAACGGGCGCAGCCACCAAGGGATCATCGTGAAACGCAAGCTTGCGGATGGTCTCGCACGGCGCGAGATCCGTCGTGGACAGGGCTTCGCTCAGGTGGACCAGGGTTGCTGCCTCGATCCGCCCGATCAGGGGCACAAGGACGCCATCGAACGCAGCTATCTGGGATTCACGGAGGCGATCGACATTGGACAAGAACAGGGCCGCCACCTGCTTCAGAATTCGGGCATCCCGCTGAGCCGACTCATCCTTTGCGGCCCCGGTCAGTCCCGCGATAGAATCCGGCGATGCTGCGGCCACCATGGCTAGTCTAGCTCCATATGAGAAGTCCGGGCTGAAATTACCTTGCAGAAAACGTCGCAAACCTCATTCCGCAGTTTTGGGTCATGCCGTTAGCGCCACGTTCTGAAACACCTTCACGAGCGACCGTTCCAGCTTTCCATCCATGGCGCACAGGATCTTGTAGGCATCCTGCCGGGACATTGCCGGTCTGTACGGCCGCGACTCGATGAGCGCGGCGAAAATGTCGGATATCGTCAACAATCGTACGAGGTCGGAAATCTCCGGCGCCGTCAGCCCATCGGGATAACCGGAACCATCCAGAAACTCGTGGTGGTGCCTCACGCCATCAAGAGTCTCCGGGCTAATTCCCGGCAGAGCCTTCAACAATTCGTATCCGATAATCGGATGGCGTTTCATGATCTCTTCTTCGCCCGGGTCAAGACGTCCGGGCTTGTCGAGAATAGCCAGGGGAATGCGTGCCTTTCCGACATCGTGCAGAGTGGCGGCCAGTCCGAGCCGCTTTACGTCGGCATTGGAGAACTTGATACTCAGGGCGAAGCCGACCGCCACTCCCGTGACCAGCAGGCAGTGCTGGAACGTGCCTTGGTGATAGCGGCGCACGTCGTCAAGCCAGACGCCAAGTCCGTTTTGCTCGATACCGTTGACGATCTCCGATGTGGCGTCCTCGGCACTCGAAAGCGTTAGCGGTTTGCCCTCCCGTATCGCCGCAAACATGGATGCGAAGGCTGCCGCACCATCGGTGATCTCGGTTGATGCGACGGCAATGCCGGCCTGCGCGGCCCTCTGGGCGACATCGATTTGCTGCAGTTTCGATATGATTTCCTTTGGACGCGAAACCACGGCTGTCGCGCCAAGTGCATACGCCTGAGCCACCATGTGGTGCAGATGGTTCTGAACGACAAACAGCTTTTCCGAAGCGCAACGCAGGTCCTGCAGGACACGCTTGATCTGTTCCACAGGGACTGGCTTGCGCAGGTCGGCGTCAACCATCAATACGCCGCCTGAGCTGATCCTCGCGTTGCCGGTCCCCAGCAATTGGGGCTGAACGTCATATTGCGGCTCCAGCATCGCGCGGATGGCTGGAATCTTCGTGGGTTCATCGGTAACGAAATGAACAAGCATGGTGCCACCTGTGAAAGCCGACTCTGCGGTCTCTCCGGTTCAGCGAACGCAATGGTGAACAATCATTCCAAGCAATAACGGATAATCGTACGCAAACCTCCCTAACGGGAGATTGCCGCCATGCCGGTTTTTCTCCGGACTTCTACGTAACCTTGTTGGGTGAGGGGTCCGCCCTGCCGCGCTGATCAGGCCGGCGTGACGACGACGTAGGGAATGCTGATCAAGATAACCGCCAGCTCGACCGCATTGCACAGCATGCCGCCCCAATGCAGCCGCCGCAGCCGGCGCACCGCACCGGCGTCGCCGGCATCCCTGGCACGAAGCTGCGCATCCCACCGCTGCAGAAACCAGCGGCGCGCCCAGACCGCGAAGGCCGCGATCAAGGCAATTCCAATGGCGACAAACAGCCGGCCCGTCATGGCAACGGCGACCGTCCCAATGGCGCCGGCAATGGCCACCATCAGGAAATAGGAGCTGAACATGCCGCGCAACAGCTGGGTGACCGGCGGAATGTCGAGCGACACCAGCAGAAAGGCCGGCGCCGCCAGCAGGAAATAACCCATCGGAAACAGCAGGACGACGGTGGCGAACAAGGCGACGGGATCTGGCATTATCGACACCCCTTCTTGGCCCGGCGGGCGAGGGTTTTTCCTACGGCAACTTGCAATAATATCCGCCGGGACATGTCTTCCGTACCATTGGGCTTTGGTCGGATACGATCAAGTCTCGGGAAAGCGCCCTGACGTCGCGGACTTTATCATCGGGGGCGGATTCGCGCGACCTTGGCTCATCCGGGCGACGCCTACCATTGCGTAGCCTGCGGGGCGCATTGCGCCCAACCGGCTTCACCGCCGGTTGTCACCCGGGGAACAGCGCCGCCATCGCCGATCCGTCATTGTCCTGATCAGACCGATGCAATGTTGCACCGGGACAGCAACAGGAGAAGCAACATGGAACGCGCGAACGAAAAGTCGATCGAACTGACGGCAAAAGAACTGGACGCGGTGACCGGCGGCAAGTTGGGCAACGGCACCCTGCCCTTCAACCCCTTTTCCCCGCCCTCGGTCCCGAAGAAGACCTACTGAGCCAGCGCCGGCGACCCCCGACCTCACCCGTCGGGGTTCGCGTCGTTGCGCTGCGGAGTCCCGTCGCTGCCTAAAAAATGACCTGCACAAACAACGTGCAGTTCGCCTCCGTACAACTACGCAAGCCGACCCGGAATTTAAACCCGCTATTAGGCAAGATTCGCGACAACGGATGGAACGTGCGCCCACCTAAATCCCGATTCGCTCTGCAGGAGATCGATCGAGGGGGCGAAGGCAGAGGAAGTTCCAGATGTCCGTCGCGCTTGCAAGATCGACCGCCAAAACCGCGGCCCATTCAGCGACCGACGAGGATGAATCCGACATCTCCGCGCTGATCTCCCGCCTCACCGCCGAGGTCAACCAGGTCGCCTGCGACAAGACCAAATCGATCCAGAAAATCACCAACCAGATGAAGATGCTGGCGCTGAACGCGCTGATCGAAAGCTCGCGCGCCGGCGCGCAGGGCGCCGGTTTTGCCGTGGTTGCGCAGGAAGTCCGCAACGTCGGCCAGCAGGTCGAAACCATTGCCCGCGAGCTTGAAAGCCAGCTCACCAACCGCACCGGCAATTTGATGAACTCGATCGCGCGCATGAGCGACCGGTCGCGCGGCGAGCGCATGGTGGATCTGTCGCTGAACGCCATCGAGCTGATCGACCGCAACCTCTATGAGCGCACCTGCGACGTGCGCTGGTGGGCCACCGATTCAGCCATCGTCGACTGCGCCGCCTCCCCCGATGCTTCGGCCGTCGCGCATGTGTCGGAGCGGCTCGCGGTGATTCTTGGCGCCTATACCGTGTATCTGGATCTGTGGCTCTGCGACCTCGACGGCAATGTGCTGGCCAACGGCCGGGCGGATCGCTATGGCGTCGTCGGCCAGAACGTGGCGTCGACCAAATGGTTTCGCGACGCGCGGGCTTTGCGCTCGGGCGACGACTATGTCGCGGGCGACGTTGAATCCCAGCCCCTGCTCGGCCACGCCCAGGTCGCCACTTATTGCGCCAGCGTGCGCGCCGGTGGCAAGGCGAACGCCGCCGCGGCCGGCATTCTCGCGATCCATTTCGATTGGGAAGCGCAGGCCCGCGCCATCGTCCAGGGCGTGCGCGTCGGTGCCGCCGACAAGGCCCGTGTGCTGCTGGTCGATTCGCAATTCCGCGTCATCGCGGCCTCCGACGGCCAGGGCATCCTCACCGAGCGCGTGCAGCTTTCACTGGATGGACGGCGCAGCGGCTTCTACCAGGACCGATCAGGCACGCTGGTCGCGTTTCACGCGACTCCGGGGTACGAGACGTATCGGGGGCTTGGCTGGTACGGCGTGATATTGAGCGCCGCGTAGTTGCGGAAGTGGCCAGCGTAGCCCGGATGAGCGCAGCGACATCCGGGGTTCTCTCGTACTGACACCCGCATATCGCTCCGCTCATGCGGGCTACAGGCCGCAGCTGCTAACACCCCATCCTGTCGGCAATGCCGCCAAAATCCTTGGCGACGATGTCCCAGTCGCCCTTGGCTTCGAAATCGTATTTCTGCAAGGGGCCGTATTCGGTCGGGCGCGCGACGAAGGCGGTCTTCAAACCGTATTTCTGCGCGGCTTTCAAATCCTGGTTATGCGCGGCGACCATCATCACCTGCTCCGGCGGCAGGCACAGCAATTTTGCCGCGCCGAGATAGGTTTCGGGATCGGGCTTGTAATGCTCGAACAATTCGGCCGACGTGATCAGGTCCCACGGCAGACCGGCGAACTTCGCCATGTTGGTCAAGAGCGCGACGTTGCCGTTGGAGAGCGGCGAGATGATGTATTTTGTCTTCAGCCGCGTCAGGCCCGCGACGCTGTCCGGCCAGGGATGCAGCCGGTGCCAGCCCATGGTGAGGTAATGCAAATCGGCGTCATCAAGGCCCGATATGCCGAACTGCGCGACCAGCTTTTCCAGCGATTGCCGGTGCAGCGTGTCGAGGATCATGTAGCCGCGTTCGGGATGTTTTCTCACTTCATCCATCGAGGCCGAATAGACCGCGCGCCAGCCGTCAACGAGCGCGGTCCAATCCGCCTTGATGCCCCGTGTCTGCGACCATTTGGTGAAATCCGCGATCAGGCTGCTGCGCCAGTCGACGACGGTGCCGAAGACATCGAACACCAGCGCTTTGACCGCCGAAATATCAGACATGCTTGCTCCCCCTGCCCTTGTTGTTCTTGATTGGTCGGACGCGACGATTAAAGCACCTTACGGTATTGGATGAATCCGAGATTGTCGGCAACCTTGTCGTAGAGCGCACGCGCCTGCGCATTATTCGATTGCGTCAGCCAATAGACCCGGCTTGCCCCCGCCGCCTCGGCCTTTTGATACACCGCCTCGATCAGCGCACGCCCCAGCCCATGGCGGCGCACGTCATCCGCGACGTACAGATCTTCGAGGTAACAATATCGCTTCGGCGCCCAGGTCGAGCGATGGAACAGGTAATGCGCGAACCCGGCGAGCCGGCCATCGACATAGCCGCCGAGCGCAAACATCGTCTCGTCCGGATCGTGAAACCGCGACCAGGCGAGATCGCTGACGTCCTGCGTCAGCGCCGTCTTGTAGAAGGCGAGATAGCCGTCCCACAGCGGATTCCACGCCGCACGTTCGTCTTCGCCGATCGGCCGGATGATGATTTCTCCAGCCATTTCCATGTTCCTCACAAAGCGTTTTCAAGCGAAGTGGGTACCGGTTCGCGTCAAGAAAACGCGTCAGAACAATCAAGGAGATTAGAGCGTTGGCTCTGATTTCAATCAGAGCCAACGGCTCCAATCGAGTCTCTAATCGAGGTGGAACTTGTCCAGTTGCCGGTGCTCGGCCTTGATGTAGCGGACAGTACCAGTGACCGAACGCATCACGACGGTTTCGGTTTCGATGACGTCCTTGCGGAACTTGACGCCGGACAGCAGGGAACCAGTGGTAACGCCGGTCGCCGCGAACAGGCAGTCGCCCCGCGCCATGTCCTCGATGCCGTAAATCATCTTGGGATCGGTGACGCCCATCTTGTAGGCGCGCTCGCGCTTTTCCTCGGAGTCGAGGATCAGGCGGCACTGCATCTGGCCGCCGATGCAGCGCAACGCGGCCGCCGCCAGCACGCCCTCGGGCGCACCGCCGGTGCCGATATACATGTCGACGCCGGTATTGTCGGGGTCGGCGCAATGAATCACGCCGGCGACGTCGCCGTCGGTGATCAGGCGCACCGCGGCGCCCGTGCTGCGAACGCCGGCAATGATGTCGGCGTGGCGCGGACGATCGAGCACCAGCACGGTGATTGCTGCGGGATCGACGCCTTTTGCTTTGGCGAGCCGGCGCACATTGTCGGCGGGCGAAGCGTCCAGTTCGACCACGCCCTTGGCGTAACCGGGACCGACCGCCAGCTTTTGCATGTAGACGTCAGGCGCGTGCAGCAGCGTGCCGCCATCGGCCATCGCCATGGTCGCGATCGCGCCCGGCATGTTCTTGGCGCACAGCGTGGTGCCTTCGAGCGGATCGACCGCGATATCGACCTGCGGGCCGGCGTTGAGGCCGACCTTCTCGCCGATGAACAGCATCGGCGCCTCGTCGCGCTCGCCCTCGCCGATCACGATAGTGCCTTCGATCGGCAGCTTGTTGAGCTCGCGCCGCATCGCGTCGACCGCGGCCTGGTCGGCCGCCTTTTCCTGGCCGTGGCCGCGCAAGCGCGCGGCCGAAACCGCAGCGCGTTCCGTTACCCGCACGATTTCAAGCGTGAGAATGCGCTCGAGCAACAGTTGCGGCGGAACGGAAATATGGGTCGACATAACAAGCACTCCTTTGAGTCTTCACAGCGGACCATTCGGTCCGCATATCAGTTTCTTGTGGCGCACAATCTGGGGATCGCGCATGTGCGCGAACCGGGGGATTGCGCGCTAGTTCTTCTCAATCCGTATCACCTGCGGCCGGCCGCTGATCACTTTGTCGCGCTGCACCGCTTCCAGCGCACGATAGACCGCATCTTCCGACGTTGCATAGGTAATCAGAATAACCGGAACAGGTGACGCTTTCTTGGTTGATCCGTTGGCGTCAACGCCGTCGGGATGGCGCTGCACGATCGATTCCAGCGATATCTTCTGTTCCGCCAGACGGGTCGCGATGGTGGCAGCGGTTCCAGCGAGGTCGCGCGCCATCAGGCGGATATAATAGCCGCCCTCATGGCGTTCCATCGGCGCTTTTGTGGTCGCGCGCAGGCGCTCAACCGGGCGTCCGAACGGCTTGGCGCGAATCCCGCGCGCCACATCGGCGATGTCTGCGACGACGGCGGACGCGGTGGCCGCACCTCCGGCGCCCGGGCCGACCAGCGTGATCGGCGGAATGCCCTCGCCGTCGATGGTGACGGCATTGGTGACGCCCATCACTTGCGCAATCGAGGAGGATTTCGGCACCATGGTCGGATGCACGCGCTGTTCAATTCCCTTCGCCGTCCGCACCGCGACCCCAAGCAATTTGACCCGATAGCCGAGTTCCTCCGCGGCGCGCAGATCTTCCGGCGCGATCGAGGAGATTCCTTCGACGTACACCGCGCTCTGTGCAACCTTCGTGCCGAACGCGAGGCTGGCCAGGATCGCAAGCTTTTGGGCGGTGTCGTGGCCATCGACGTCGAACGACGGATTGGCCTCGGCATAGCCGAGCCGCTGGGCGTCCTTCAGGCATTCGGCGAACGACAGGCCCTCCTGCTCCATCCGGGTCAATATGTAATTGCAGGTGCCGTTGAGGATGCCATAGACGCGATTGACTGATGTGCCGGCCAGCCCCTCGCGCAGGGTCTTGATGACGGGGATCGCAGCCCCCACCGCCGCTTCGTAGTTCAGCGCGCCGCCATGCTTCTCGGCGGCCTTCGCCAGCCGCACGCCGTGCTTGGCGATCAGCGCCTTGTTGGCTGTCACCACTGATTTGCCTGATTTGAGCGCCGCCTCGATCGCCGACAGCGCCGGATCGCCGGAACCGCCCATCAGTTCGACGAAGCAATCGATGCCGGGGTGATTGGCCAACGCCAGCGGGCTTTTGACCCATTCGATGCCGCGCAGATCGAGCTTGCGCTTCTTCACCTTGGAGCGTGCGGTGACGGCGACGACGCGCACGCCGCGTCCACTGCGCGCCGACAAGGTCCGCGCCTGCGCTTCGATGAGGCGGACGACTTCGGCGCCAACAGTGCCGAGCCCCGCGATGCCCACTTTCAGGGGTGCGACCATGACCAAAAAACCTGCCGAAGAGACCTAACCAAGCACGATCTGGTTCCGAAAACCGGAAGTCCGCTTTTCGGGATCATGCCTACCGCCGGTTGGCGAGAGGAACCACGTTGTGCAACGTTTCAATGCCGCTTTCAAGGAAGCGGCGCACGCCGCGCGCGGCCTGGCGAATACGCTGCTCGTTTTCCACCATGGCGATGCGGACATAGCCCTCGCCGTGCTCGCCAAAGGCGACGCCCGGCGACACTACCACGCCCGATTTCTCCACCATCAGGGTGGCGAACTGCATGCTGCCGACGCCCTCAAAGGCCTTCGGCAACGGCGCCCAGGCGAACATCGAGGCGGCTGGCGGCGGAATATCCCATCCCGCGCGGCCAAAACTTTCCACCAGCGCGTCGCGGCGCTTGCGGTAGGTGTCGCGCATCTCGCGAATGCAGTCATCCGGTCCGTTCAGGGCCGCGGTGGCCGCGACCTGGACCGGCGTGAACGCGCCGTAGTCGAGATAGGATTTCACCCGCGCCAGCGCGGCGATGATCCGCTCATTGCCGACGGCAAAGCCCATGCGCCAGCCCGCCATCGAAAACGTCTTCGACATCGAGGTGAATTCGACTGTGACGTCGATCGCGCCGGGAACCTGCAACACCGAGGGCGGCGGGTTCTTGTCGTCGAAATAGACTTCGGCATAGGCCAGATCCGACAGGATGAAGATCTCGTGCTTCTTCGCGAACGCCACCAGATCCTTGTAGAAATCGAGGTCGGCGACATAGGCGGTCGGATTGGAGGGATAGCAGACGATCAGCGCGATCGGCTTCGGGATCGAATGGATGATCGCGCGCTCCACCGCTTCGAAGAATTGCGGCGTCGGCTCTGAGGGTACCGAGCGGATCACGCCGCCCGCCATCAGGAAGCCGAAGGCGTGAATGGGATAGCTCGGATTGGGGCACAGCACGACGTCACCGGGCGCGGTGATCGCCTGCGCCACATTGGCGAAGCCCTCCTTGGAGCCCAGGGTCGCTACGACCTGGGTTTCCGGATTGAGCTTGACGCCGAACCGGCGCGCGTAATAGGCGGCCTGCGCCTTGCGGAGCCCGGTAATGCCGCGCGAGGCCGAATAGCGGTCGGTCCGCGGCTTGCCCAGCGTATCCTTCAGCTTCTCGATCACATGGGCCGGCGTCGGCAAATCCGGGTTGCCCATGCCGAGGTCGATGATGTCGGCACCCGCGTTCCGCGCGGCCGCCTTGGCCCGGTTGACCTGTTCGAACACGTAAGGCGGCAGACGGCGGATGCGGTAGAAATCTTCCATGGGACCCTTGCTCCGACGACCAGCGGGACAGAATCGGTAGAATCTGCGGTTTTCGAAGCCGAATTCGGCCTCGTCCAAAACTCGCGCTCAATCAATGATTTAGAGCGAATTCAGGCGCAGGATCCTGAGTGCCGGACCGTGATGCGGTTGAATTAAGGCTCTTTTAGCACGGGCGTCCCGCAGCGCCAGAGACTATAGCGTTTTCAAGCGAAAGCCTGCCCCGGACTTGATCCGGGGCGGCGGCAGGATCGCGTCACGAACGCGTCAAGACAGACAGGTTATTTGGCGGCAGGATTTGGCGCAGCGGCCGCGGCCGCCTGACGATCCCGCGCGGCACGCAGTTCGGCCTCGATCTTGGCCTGCTCCGCCGGCTTGATGACCGCCTCGTCGCGCTCCGGCGGCAGGTCGTGGACCGGCAGATAGCCGCCGGCTTCCTTCGGACGCGCGGGCGCGTCGCCCGGCACGCCGACACCTGGCAAATCCGCGATCGACGTCGAGCAGCCGCTGACCGCGAGCGCGGTGGCGAGCAGCGCGGCCATCGACCACAGCCTTATGATCCGATCCACCGGCATCCGTCCGGAAGTCCCCAATACCTGTCCCGTTGCCTTAGATCGTTTGCACAGTGCGCGTTGGCAAGGGCTGTTGGTATGCGCCTTGCAGCGCTGGATCGTCGAGCTGCGTCAAATTCTCCGCAACCCTTCAAACCATTGTCGCCCGAAACGATTAAAGCCAGAACAGGTAACTCAAACGGTGCGGCTTCAATGTGTCCGAACGGAGAAATTTTATCGCAGTGCAACAGGATTAACCCAATACTACCGCCGCCAATCGGCGCGGTGACGAACTCGAAATGAAGTTATAGTGTCCCAGACATGACCGACGTTAACACCGAAATCCACGCTGCGAAATCCTTCAACGCTGAAGCCTTCGCCATGAACATCGCCAGGGCCATGGAGAGCAGTGGCCAGGCGCTCGCGGCCTACCTGAAGCCGCGCGAAAACGGTGAGCTGAGGGACAAACCGCCGAATGAGATCGCTGAGGTGATCAAGACTTTCGGCACGGTCGCCGAATACTGGCTTTCGGACAAGGAGCGGGCGTCCGATCTGCAGGTCAAGATGGCCAAAGCCTATCTCGATCTCTGGGGTTCGACGGTGCGCCGCATGGCCGGCGAAGAGGCCCCGCCCGCGATCGAGCCGTCGCCGCGCGACAAACGCTTCAAGGATCCGGAGTGGAAGACCAACAAGTTCTTCGACTTCGTGATGCAGCTTTACCTGCTCACCACGCAATGGGCGCAGGAACTGGTGAAGAACGCCGAAGGCATCGATCCGCATACGCGCAAGAAGGCCGAATTCTACGTCCAGCAGATCAGCAATGCGATCTCGCCGTCGAATTTCGTCTTCACCAATCCGGAAGTGCTGCGCGAGACGCTGGCGTCGAACGGCGACAATCTGGTGCGCGGCATGAAGATGCTGGCCGAGGACATCGAAGCCGGCCGCGGCACGTTGCGCATCCGCCAGTCCGATCCCTCCAACCTCGTCGTCGGCGTCAACATGGCGACGACGCCGGGCAAGGTGATTTTCCAGAACGAGCTGATGCAGCTGATCCAGTACACGCCCACCACGGAAACCGTGCTGCGCACGCCGCTGCTGATCGTGCCGCCCTGGATCAACAAGTTCTACATCCTCGATCTCAAGCCCGAAAAATCCTACATCAAATGGTGCGTCGATCAGGGCATCACCGTGTTCGTGATCTCCTGGGTCAATCCGGACAAGGAACTCGGCAAGAAGACGTTTGACGACTACATGAGGCAGGGACCGCTGACCGCGATGGACGTCATCGAAAAGGTCACGGGCGAGATGAAGGTTCATACCGCGGGTTATTGCGTCGGCGGCACCCTGCTCGCCTCGACGCTGGCGTGGCTCGCCGAAAAGCGCCGCGTGCGCGTCACCTCGGCGACGTTCTTTGCAGCCCAGGTCGACTTCACCCATGCCGGCGATCTGCTTGTGTTCGTCGACGAAGACCAGATCTCGGCGCTCGAGCGCGACATGCAGGCGGCCGGCGTGCTTGAAGGCAGCAAGATGGCGATGGCCTTCAATATGCTGCGCTCGAACGACCTGATCTGGTCCTACGTCATCAGCAATTACCTGAAGGGACAACCGCCCTCCTCCTTCGACCTGCTGCACTGGAATTCCGACGCGACGCGGATGCCGGCAGCCAACCATTCCTTCTACTTGCGCAATTGCTACCTGGAGAACCGGCTGTCCACCGGCAGCATGGTGCTTGATAACACGCTGCTCGACCTCTCGAAGGTGAAGGTGCCGGTCTATAATCTGGCGACGCGCGAAGATCACATCGCGCCCGCGGATTCGGTGCTGTACGGCTCGCAGTTCTTCGGCGGGCCGGTCAAATACGTGCTGTCCGGATCCGGCCACATCGCCGGCGTGGTCAATCCGCCGGCGTCGGGAAAATATCAGTACTGGACCAACGACAACATCAAGGACGTCACCCTGGCCGAGTGGCTCAAGAACGCCACCGAGCACAAGGGATCGTGGTGGCCGGACTGGCGTCAATGGCTGGAGGGCCTCGACGCCGAGATGGTGCCCGCGCGCGCGGTCGGCTCCGAGGCGATGCCGCCGATCGAGGATGCGCCCGGCAGCTACGTTCGCGTCCGCGCGTAGCGCAAGCCCGCAGGGTTGGCTATAAGCTGATATCCCGTATCGGGAATCGAAATCGAGCGAGGGGGAAACGATGACGCGTGAACTGTTCTGGCTGACGCTGACCGTGATTTTGACCGGTCTGCTGTGGGTCCCCTACATCATCAATCGCTGTCAGATCCGCGGCCTCTCCGGCGCCATGGCCAATCCCTCGCGCAACGACAAGCCGCATTCGGAATGGGCCAACCGGCTGATGTTCGCGCATGACAACGCGGTCGAAAACCTCATCATCTTCGCCCCCCTGGTCCTGATCCTCAACGCGGCCGACTATTCCACCAAATGGACCGTGATGGCCTGCATGGTCTATTTCTGGTCCCGCGTCGCCCATCTGATCGTCTACACGCTGGGCCTGCCGGTGTTCCGCACCCTGGCCTTCACCGTCGGCTTCCTCGCGCAAGCCGTGCTGGCGCTGGCGATCTTCCAGGTGCTTTGAAAGGCATCCCGAACGTTACGTGCATCCACAGCACGGCTTCTTCACGGAAGCGTGCCCTGTCAGGTCGTGCGTAGGTCCGTCAGGCGCCGAGCGCCGCGGCGATCTGAGTGGCGACATCGGCATCATCGAGATACCCGGCGATGCCGTGCCGATTGTCGGTGTGATTATTCACAAACGGGTAGTTCTTGATCGGCGGCTTGATAGCAAAATTCTCGGCATTGAGCGGATAGAGCGCGACGACATCGCGGTCATCGAATGCGTTGTACCAGTCCCGAATCCCGGTCGGCATCGTGAGCGGCGTTGCGAGCTTGTCGCGAATTGCGCGGATTCCAAGCGGAGATCCGACCGTGACGAGCCGCGGCACGGAGTTGCCGGCATGCTCTCGCAGCACCTCATAAGCAACGACGGAGCCAAGCGAGTGGGCGACAATTACGGTGGGCTCGTTCGTCAGTTGAGCCGCCACAATCTTGTTGATCTCGCGCCGGGTTTTGGAATCGTTGGCGTAGATGAACACGTCACGAAGCAATTGTCCGATGCTGTAGTTTGAAACGCCGGGGGTGCGGCGATCGATGACGCGAATGATGGCCTGAACCCATTCCCAGTTTTCCGGACCACGCGGCTGCGGTACCGGCCCCATTTCCTCTTCGACCTCGCGATGCGTAACCTTGTCATCGCTCCTGAGCTGGATCGCCACATCTTCCAGGAATGCCGCATATTCGTCGTTCATGGCACCGCCGCGTGTCGCGACGCCGTCGGCGGGAGGCAGGTCGTGACGCGCCAGTTGCTTCAGGAGTTCGTCGCCGTAGAAAGGTGCGTCGATCTGCAGGCCGGCTGGCATTCTGACGCCGATACCCGAGAATCCGCGGCCAAGCGCGGCCATCCACTCGTCCTCGATGACCTTCGACGACTTGCCTTCTTGCGCCCGGCCATGGATCAGCAGCAGTCGCATTGCAAATCGCCCCGCTTTATTGCCTCGCGTAAAAGCTCGACGCCTTGCGGCGCGAAAGTGGTCCATAGGGCCGGTAGCAACCAATCGCGTGCCTTGCGCATGGCATCCGGCAATTGGGCGTCTCGCACTGCCAGCAATGACCAGCCCTGCCGCAACATCGGACAGAACGGCAGGATCGGAAGATCGGTTGCGGCATCTGCGCCGGCTTCGCGCGGCCGAACTCCTCGGCGCGCCAGCATTGCAACGTCAAACAGTTCCGCGACCAAGTCCCGGCGCATGTACTCGAGTACCGATTCGACCTGATCGTCGATACCGGCACTGGCAAAGGCGTACGCGGCATACAGACCAAGCGCGGGATCGAATACCTTGAGTTGTCTTACATTGTTGGCGAATGCCTGTGCTTCCTGAGGCGCAATCCGAAACACGCCGAGGCTGGCGGCAGCCGCAACGGCGGCGCGCAATGCCTCTATATCCCGGCGCACGTTCTGGTACTCGCTCCACCGTTTGCTGTTCGTCGATGGCACGTAATTGACGTTGCTTACCCTGCCGCCGTCGACGAAGACGTGCCCGATGTAACCGCGCAATCCCGGCAACACCGTGCCGCTGCCGCCGTCGAATTCGATCAGCACGCTTGTCGAGGGAACGTCGATACGTGCCGGATGAAGGCGTACAAGTTGTGTTCCTAGAATTTCGGCTGGAAATTGCGGCGAGGTTGCCCCGACAACCTGCGCACCGGTCACCGCAAAGCCGGTCTGAGTCTCAAAATGGTCGACCGGGGCGTCAACCAGATAGCGGTCGATCGCGTCGGATATGCTGGCGCCATGGCCGATTTTCCGAACGGCCGCGGCCGCGTCCCGGGCACCCTGCCCCTGAGCAGCCGCTTCGATTGCCTGGAGTGCCAGTGCAGCCACCGACGGGACGGGCGCCGCACGCCGGAGACGTTTCCGCATGGCCAGTCGTCTTCGGGGACCGAGGGTCTCCAATCCCGAGCCCGTCTCATTCAACGGGCTGGTAACGCGCGCAACACGACCAACATAGGCCTGTACCGATTCCAGGATGAACTCCGGAGTTTGCCCTGCCTTTGGCATTTCTTCCGAGGCCGCATCCTGGACCCGTTCGTAAATCAACTCCTTGAGTTTACGGTTTGTCACAACCTCGATGAGTCCGCCGTTCTCCGGGACCTTATCGATGAAGGCCGGCGGCGGATTGAGATAGCCCGCCATAAACACCTTCGTGAAGATGCCTCCCAGGCGCGCGTTGTCGTCCGCCTTCGCGGCTTCCACCGCCACCAGCGACGGCAGCGTTGCGAACACGCGATCGATCTCCGGTCGCGTACGCCGTTTAAGCGGCACGTTGGGAAAGATCGAGCCGCCATCGACGCGGCTATCCTGCATTCGCGAGGGGATCGACCGGCAGGCGTCCGAGATGAACACCACGTTCTTGAGCCCGCTTTCCCGGGCCGCCATCACCGAGGCTTCCACGGATATCGCTTCGCTGGCGTTGTTCGGAGCGCCCGAGAGCAACCAGATTTCCGAGCTGCCGTTCTGAAAGCCATGGCCGGCGAAGTAAAAGACGACCTGCGAATAGGTGGCCGCGTCAACGACGCGATCGACCTCGTTAAAAATGCTGGCGAATGCCACCGGCCCCTTGTCGTCAGTGAAGGTCCTTACTTCAAAACCTTGCTTGGCGATCCAGTCGGAAAACGCCTTGGCGTCGTTCACCGCGCCTTGCAGAGGCGCAGGCGCTTTCGGTTTGTTGACCCCGATGACGATCGCAATACGCGACATCCTGCCCCCATCCGCCACGGCTGTGTGCCATGACGCGGTGGGTCATTCAACTAAAGGTCGCAATGCCGGTCAATACTGGCGATCGTCGAATCACGGGAAACAGCGCGATCTGCTCAAGTCCCACCACCGGTGTTCCGCCACCCTGGCCGTCACCGTCGGCTGCCCCGCACGGGCCGTGCTGGCGCTGGCGATCTTCCACTGCTTCTGATACCGGCACCCCCCTATCCCGATCAGTTCGCGGCCATCGCCCCGGTCGTCGGACGCAATTTCCTGAGCCAGAGCAGGATCAGGAGAGCCCCGCACGAACATGCCATCGCAAGGCCAAGCAGCGCGTTGCTGCCGAAATTCGTCAGCAAGCCAACAAGAACCGGAGGCGAAGCTGCGGAAATGAGGTTGAGCGGCAGCGCAATGCGCGAGGTCGCCTTGGCGAATTCGGCCTGGTCGTAGAACACCAAGGGTATGGTCGCCCGGGCGACCGCGAACGCGCCGCTGCCCATGCCATACAGCAGAATGAAGGCCGCGATCGCCCAATGCGATCCGCCGCCGATCATCAGCAGAAACATCGCCACAGGGATAGCTGAGCCGGCAAACAGCCCCGTCGTGATCCCATCCCACCGCCCGCCGCCAAGAAAATCCAATCCCCGGGCGCTGACCTGGATCACGCCCAGCATCGAGCCGAAGGTAACGGCCGTGGCCGGCGACAGGCCCTCCACCTTCAGGAGCTCGATCAGCACGGCGCTGAATCCGAAGGCGACGAATGCATTGAGCGCGAGCGCAGCCAGGATGAGCAAGAACGTGCTTTTTTTCACGATAGGTGACGTGCCCGCCGGCTGCGCCGCGAAAATCGCCTCATCTTTTGGTTCGGTTCGACGCGGCAATCCGAAATAATAGAGCGGAAGGCACAACAGCAGCAGCATCCCGGAATAGACCAGACAGGTTCCGCGCCAGCCCATAACGTCTGACAGAAACGACGTGGTGGGCCAAAAAACACTGCTGGAAAGCCCGGTCACCAGCATCATGGCGCCGATGCCGCGCTTCGCATCCCGCCCGGCGATCTCGTTGAGCATGATGTAGGCGGCCGTGGCCAGCGTGGCGCTGCCGGCCGTGCCGAGGATCACCCACGCAGCGAAAAACTGTATCGGGCCGTGTGCGAGCGAGAGCAGGACGAAGCCTGGCGCACCGATGATGGTCCCCGCGATCATCACCCGGCGGGCGCCAAATTGCGTGAACGGCCTTGCCAGGATCGGAGCGCACAGACCCATCAGGACATAGAAGATCGAGTTGCCGGCAAACACCGCCGAGATGTCCATATGGAGATCGGCGGCGACCTGCCCGCCCACGACCGCAAGAAGCCCGATCGTGCCCCATCCGATTACCTGAGCGATCGCGAGAACGATCAGAACGCGGAAAATTGTCTTGCCGGACTGAAGGACCATCAGATCAGGGGCTTTTCCGGGCCACGACAAACAGCATCGGGGCCCACTGGTTGTCGAAGCCCATGACCTCGCCGGTCTCGATCTCAAGTGAATTCCAGTTGCCCGCGCTGGCGTAGGTTTCGCGCAGCCAATCCGGCGACGGGTAATTGTAGTAGCGGCCCAGCGTGTCGCGGCCTTCGGCGTCACCGGTCTTGAAGCTGGCAAAGAAAGCGCCGCCGGGTTTCAGCGCGCGCCAGATCAGCGATAGCACCTGCGTTAGTTCATCGCGCGGAACGTGCAGCAGGCAGGCATTGGCCCACACGCCGTCATAAGTCTCGACCGCGTCGATGCCATGGAACAGCAGCGTCCCGACCGGGCGGCCGAGACGGCGCGAGGCCACCTCCGCCATTTCCGGCGATCCATCCGTCGGCGACACGTCAAAGCCCCGCGCCAGCATTTCAGCGGTGTCGCCGCCGGCGCCGCATCCGAGTTCGAGAATGGCAGCACCAGGTGGAAGCAGCGAGACGAACGCCTCCAGCCTTGCCCGACGCGAGGTGATCTCGCGCGCCGCGTAAGCCTCGGCATGGCCGCGGTAGAATTGAAGCGTCGCCTCGTCCACGAATTCCTCTCGCTGTCGGCGAGGCTCAGCATCAGCCGCGTGTTGCGGTAAAACAGTAGACCCGCCTTCGCCGGACGCAACTATGGATTCTGCGGTTCTGGGATGCGCTCGCAAGCCCCCGACGGCCGAACGGGCAGCGCCGGCATCGCGCTGATGGCGTGATGCCGGCTTGAGCGTAAGGCTTTGGGCCTAACTGTCGGCCAACCCGAGCATCAGCCGCATGTTCTGCACGGCGGCTCCGGAGGCGCCCTTGCCGAGATTGTCGAGACGCGCGACCAGCACGGCTTGCGGATATTGCTCGCTCGCGAAGACGTACAGTTCGAGCATGTTGGTCTCGTTCAGCGCCTCGGGTTCGATGCGTCCGGTTTTTGACGTCGCGTATTCGAGCGGCATCACGGAAACATATTTGCTGCCCGCGTACCGCTTTGCGAGTGCGGCATGCAGTTGGGCGCCATCGGGCTTGGCCGGAAGCGCGTCGAGATGCAACGGCACCGACACCAGCATGCCCTGCCGGTAGTTGCCGACCGACGGAACGAAAATAGGCCGCCGCGTCAGGCGCGAGTAAAGCTGCGTCTCCGGCAGATGTTTGTGCTCGAAGCCAAGGCCATAGAGCTCGAAGGACGGCGCGGTGCCGGCCTCGAAACTTTCGATCATCGACTTGCCGCCGCCGGAATAACCGCTGACGGCATTGATGGTGATCGGATAGTCCGCCGGCAGCAGACCGGCATCCACGAGTGGCCGCAGCAGCGCGATCCCGCCGGTCGGATAGCAACCCGGGTTTGAGACTTTCCGTGCGCTCCGGATCTTGTCGGCCTGGTCAGGCGCGAGTTCCGCAAAACCGTAGGTCCAGTCGGGCGCGACGCGAAACGCCGTCGAGGCGTCGAGCACCTTGGGTCCCTTGGCGCCCATGCCGTCGATCAGCGCCACGGTTTCCTTCGCCGCATCGTCCGGCAGGCAGAGGATCACGAGATCCACCTCCTCCATCAGCGCCCGCTTGGCGCCGGCGTCCTTGCGCTTGTCCTCGGCAATGCTCTTCAGCGCGACGTCGCCCTGCAGGCGCAGCCGCTCCTGAATACCAAGGCCCGTCGTTCCGGACGCGCCATCGACAAAGATGGTGGGCTTCCTGGTGTCGCCGATCGTGTGCGGCTTGATATCGGTCAGGGTCATGGCGCGTTCCTTTCAAGCGTCGTCGCTTCGTTCGTTGCTGCTGTGTCGGTAATGTCGGTCATGAAGGCCTGCGGGCGCGCCGCGCGCATCAGACCTGCGATCTCGGCTGCATCAGCGTCACCCTGCGACGCCAGCGCGTTGCTGATGGCGGCATAGTCGGTCTCGGATTTGTGCTGGTTCAATTTGAAGCTGCCCTCGATCTCCTCAACCGTCATCACCAGACCCACGATCGCCTTCTTCATGGCGTCCAGCCGCCCGGCCGTCATTTTCGACGACAACCAGGGCTTCTTCGGCAACAGCCAGTTTTCGAACTTGGCGCTGAGCGTCTCGATCTGCTCGGCCAGTTCGTCGTCGGACAGTGCCCGTACCGTGCCTGTCAGGTGCACGGCCTGGTAGAGCCAGGTCGGCACTTGATCGGGCGAGACGTACCAGTCGGGCGACACATAGGCATCCGCGCCGTTCACGGCCAGCAGCCAGGACGAGGTCCCGCCGGCGAGCTTTACCAGCGGATTATGACGGGCAACATGAAACAGCGCGCGCGGCGTCCCGTCATCGGCAAAGCCGAGATAGAACGGCAGCGGTGAGGCAATCGGCTTGGCGCCATCCCACGCGCAGACGAGGCCAAAGCCGCGCGCTTCCGCAAACGCCAGGCTGGCGGTACGGTCGGGCTTGAACGGAGGCGGCGTATACATTTCAAACTCCTGCTTGACGTAGGAGCCGCCAGATCAAACCGCGTGTCTTGAAGGGAAAGAGCCGCGGATCGTATCCGGCGGCAGAGGCGATGATCTTAAACGCAGACAACCGCCCATACCGCGACAATGCGGCGGCGGCGGGCGATGATGCTGGTCGAAGCGTTGATCATGGGCGTGCCTATAGGGCCGCGCGGTTCCATCGTCAAGCCAAAACACCGGGCTAGAACACAAAGGCCGCCCCGAAGGGCGGCCTTTTGCTCGATCGTTGGGGCAAGGAAAGCCTAAATCACCGGGTTCCAATGCGCTGGCACCACGCGATACCCACTGCCGTCCTTCTCCACATTCCCAAGGCCCGGGAACGGATAGTGGAAGCCCTGCACCATGAGCTTTTCCGCCACGACCATGTCGTAGGTCTTGCGCCGGGCCTTCTCGGCCATGGCGGCGTCCTGGTCGAAGAAGGCGTGCCAGCCCGGATTGGCGGCGAAGAGATAGGGGATGTTGGTGACATCCGACTGGACGAACACCTTCCCCGAACCCGACGACAATACATAGGAGGTGTGACCCGGGGTGTGGCCGGCGGTTTCCACGGCGAGCAGACCAGGGACAACGTCCTTGCCCCACTCGTACGGTGTCACCTTCTTCTTGAGGCCTGCGTCGAAAACGCGACGGGCATTCGCGAACACGCCCTTCATGCGTTCCGTGGTCTGCTTGCCCATCTCGCCGTCGTCCATGAAATATTTCCATTCAGTGGCGGGCACCAACACCTCGGCGTTGGGGAATGCCAACACGTTCTCCGCGGTCAGAAGTCCGTTGATGTGATCACCGTGGAAATGCGAGATCACCACCATATCGACGGACTTCGGATCGATGCCGGCCGCGGACATATTGGTTGCGAACTGGCCGACCGCGCCCTTGCTGGAAGCGAAGGCGCCCGGGCCGTTACCGGTGTCGAGAACGATCAGCTTGCCGCCGGAGTTGATGACCAGCGGTCCGAACTGGATGCTGACCTTGTCTTTCGGCATGTGGGCTTTCTCGAGCGCCGCGGCGACCTCCTCCTTCTTCACGTTGGTGATGAAGCTATCGCCGAGCGCAAACGTGTTCACACCGTCGGAAATGACGGTCACCTGCGCGTCCCCCACCTTGTAACGATAGAAGCTCGGCGCCTGTTTGTCGGCCATCGGCGCGGCCGCCTTGGCCGGCATGCTGGGCAACAGAGGCGAAGCAGCGAGAGCCGCGGCACCGGCGAGTGCGTAACGTCGTGTCAAATCCATGTGATGTCCTCCAGTGAGACGATGAATGCGGTTCGCGGGATTTTCCGCTTATCGACGTGTCCGTGTGACGTGTTCTCGGCCCTGGTTGCCGCCGCTTCTACCAGCCCTTAAGTGCTGGCGCGATGACGCCGGTGCGACGGCAGGCAGCCCGGTGTTCCCCATCATGAGAGCTAACCCCTGCCCCCGGCGGCTTATTCCGGCAGGGCGAGCTTGCGTCACAACAACCGCCACACCCATTCGATGATGTGCGCGATCACGTCGCCAAACAGCAACAACGCTGCCGACCAGACCAGCGCGGAGACGAAATTGGCGATCTGGAATGGCCAATACGGCATCTCGAAAATGCCGGCTGCGAGCGGCACCGACGCCCGCAGCGGTCCAAAGAACCGCCCGATGAAAATGGAGGGCACGCCCCACTTTTTTACAAAGGCCTCGCCGCGCGGCAGGATTTCCGGATAGCGCGACAGCGGCCAGATCTGAGCGACCTGCTCCTTGTATTTGAAGCCGAACCAATAGGAGACCCAGTCACCGAGCCCCGCGCCAATGCCGCCGGCAATCCAGATCGGCCAGAAGTTGATGCCGCTGACGCCCATCAGGGCGCCGATCGCGACCAGAGCCCCCCAGGCCGGAACGACCAGTGAGACGAACGCCAGCGATTCGCCGAACGCCAGCAGCAGCACAACCGGTGCTGCCCAGGCCTGATGATCGCGCACGAAATCAGCCAGGGCGCGCGCAAAATCTTGCATCCCTTAAACGCCTTCCCAGCCCCAATCCGGCCATTGAATCAAACCCGCGAGCCCATGGCCTTGGAACAGGTACGCCAGCCCGTTGCGTGACTTCAAGTCACAAAGGCGGACGCGGTGCGTGATTTACCCCCTCTCCCGTGTTCCGCGCCTGACAACAGCACTTATCTCGTGGTACGGCCGGCCCGAGCGGTTGCAGCGTTCGGCCCGGCCGTCACTTTTTAAGCCCATCCGTGGCATAGTCAGACAGATCGATTCGCTGCGCCAGGTTGCGCGCATCACATGAAGAACCATGCCCAAGCCATTGAAAACAGCTGCCAAAACTAAATCCGCCAGCGACTTGTTCGGGGCCGATGAATCAAAGGGCCGCGCCTCGCTGAAGGTCGCCGCCAGGTCCAACAGCGCCGAAGCCGGCTATACCGCGGCCGATATCGAGGTGCTCGAAGGTCTGGAGCCGGTCCGGCGCCGGCCCGGCATGTATATCGGCGGCACCGATGAAAAGGCGCTGCACCATCTGTTCGCCGAAGTCATCGACAACGCCATGGACGAGGCGCTGGCAGGCCATGCCTCCTTCATCGAGGTCGAACTCGGCGCCGACGGCTTTTTGACCGTGACCGACAATGGCCGCGGCATTCCCGTCGATCCGCATCCGAAATTTCCGAAGAAATCCGCGCTCGAAGTCATCATGTGCACGCTGCATTCCGGCGGCAAGTTCGACTCCAAGGTCTATGAGACCTCGGGCGGCCTGCACGGCGTCGGCGTCTCCGTCGTCAACGCCCTCTCCTCGCTCCTCGAGGTCGAGGTCGCACGCGAACAAAAACTCTACAAGATGACCTTCGAGCGTGGTCATCCCAAGGGCAAGCTCCAGGAGCTCGGCAAGATCAACAACCGCCGCGGCACCACCATCCGCTTCAAGCCCGACACCGAGATTTTCGGCGCCAAGGCGGCCTTCAAGCCGCAACGGTTGTTCAAGATGGCGCGCTCGAAGGCCTACCTGTTCGGTGGCGTGAAGATCCGCTGGCGCTGCGATCCTGAATTGCTGCGCGGCCTCGAAGAGGTGCCGGCCGAGGACGAATTCCACTTCCCCGGGGGTTTGAAGGATTATCTGGCCGCCGCGATCCATGCCGACACGCTGGTGCACCCGGATATCTTCTCCGGCAAATCGGGACGCAACGGCGCCCACGGTGCCTGCGAATGGGCGGTGGCCTGGACGGCGGACGCCGACGGCTTCCTCTCCTCCTATTGCAACACCGTGCCGACGCCCGACGGCGGCACCCACGAATCCGGCATGCGCAGCGCGATGTTGCGCGGCCTGAAGGATCACGCCGAGCGCATCGGCCAGGGCAAGCGCGCCGCTCCGATCACCTCGGAAGACGTGATGGTGGGCGCGGCCGTGATGCTCAGCGTGTTCGTGCGCGAGCCGGAATTCCAGGGCCAGACCAAGGACCGCCTCGCCACCGCCGAGGCCCAGAAGATCGTCGAACAGGCGATCAAGGACCCGTTCGACCACTGGCTGTCCGGCAATCCGCAGCAGGCCAACAAGCTGCTGGATTTCGTCGTCGAGCGCGCCGACGAGCGGCTGCGCCGCCGCGCCGAGAAAGAGACCTCGCGCAAGACCGCAGTGAAGAAGCTGCGGCTGCCCGGCAAGCTCGCCGACTGCACCAACACCGCGACCGAAGGCTCCGAGCTGTTCATCGTCGAGGGCGACTCGGCCGGCGGCAGCGCCAAGCAGGCGCGCGACCGCAAGACCCAGGCCGTGCTGCCCTTGCGCGGAAAGATCCTCAACGTCGCCTCCGCCGGCAAGGACAAGCTCACCGCCAACGCCCAGCTCTCCGACCTGATGCAGGCGATCGGCTGCGGCACGCTCGCGCAATACCGTGAAGAAGATTTGCGCTATTCCCGCATCATCATCATGACCGACGCCGACGTCGACGGCGCCCATATCGCCTCGCTGCTGATCACTTTCTTCTACCGGCAGACGCCGCGGCTGATCGACGAGGGCCATCTCTATCTCGCAGTGCCGCCGCTCTACCGGCTCACCCACGGCGCCAAGACGGTCTACGCCCGCGACGACGCCCACAAGGACACGCTGCTCAGAAGCGAATTCAACGCCAATGCCAAGGTCGATGTCGGCCGCTTCAAAGGCCTCGGCGAGATGATGCCGGCGCAGCTCAAGGAAACCACGATGGACCCGGCCAAGCGCACCCTGCTGCGCGTGGTGCTGCTGGCCGACGACCGCGAAGGCACCGCCGATTCGGTCGAGCGGCTGATGGGCACCAAGGCCGAGGCCCGATTCGCCTTCATCACCGACAAGGCGGAGTTTGCCAGCGAGGATCTGCTGGACGTCTGACCTCCGGGGTGATTTCGGCCGACGCCGCGCGATTATCTGGACTACCGGCCGGTTTCGGCGTGTTTCACCCCATGAGGGCACCTGATCGTGCCTATTTTTCAGGCTCTTTCCCGCGGTTCCTTTTCGAGCGGATGTGCTCTCGCCGCAACAGCATTTTAGATGGAACCGCGTATATTCCCGTCACTGGGCTTATGGAATCGGTGCAAGCGCACCATTTGGGCGGTCGGTTACGACGCTTAATTTTGAGGGTTTGGACAATGAAGAAATTGGTGCTCGCTCTGACCGCTATGGCAGCGTTGACTGCCCCGGCTCTCGCGGCTGACATGGCTCCCCGTTATGCCAAGGCTCCGGTCGCGGTTGCCCCGGCCGTAAGCTGGACCGGCTGCTGGATCAGCGGCGGTGGCGGCTATGGCATCTCCCGCACCGACCGTTACTCGCGCGACGGTGCCGCCCCCTTCGGCACCAACGTCCTCGGCGCCACCTCCGGTTCGGATGGCTGGCTGGCAACGGCTGGCGTGGGCTGCGACTACCAGTTCAGCGGCCGCTGGGTTGTCGGCGCTTTCGTCGATGGCACCTACTCCGACATCAAGGGTGACCACGCCTGGCGCGTGTTCGGTCCCGGCGAAACCTTCGTCGGCGAAAACAAGATGGATTGGTCCTGGGCTGTTGGCGGTCGCATCGGTTATCTCGTGAACCCGTCGTTCCTGACCTATTTCAACGCCGGCTACACTCAGGCGCACACCGAAGCCTACAATCTCCGGGAGACCGTCGCGGCGTTCGGCGCAACCGGCCTTCAGGTTCCGGGCCGCACGTTTGACGGCTTCTTCGTCGGCAGCGGCTTCGAATATCAGCTCGACTTCCTGCCCGGCCTGTTCGTGAAGAGCGAAGGCCGCGCCTCCTGGTATGATCGCGGGGACTCGAGCCTCACCTGCCAATTTGCTGGTACGCGGTGCGCCGGTGCCGGCGTCGCCCCGTTCAACCTAGCCAACGGCGGCAACATCGACTCGCGCAAGTTGACCGTCTACACCGCGAAGACCGAGCTGGTCTATCGCTTCAACTGGGGTGGCCCGGTCGTCGCCAAGTACTGATCTCTGCTAAATCAGCAGCTCAAAAGCCCCGGCATCGTCCGGGGCTTTTTTGTGCTCAAGACAGCCAACAGGTTAAGGGCAGCTGATCGGTTTCTCCAGGCGTGTGGCCGCTCTGCAACAGCATTTCAGGCGGAACTGCGTATAGTCCTGACACTGGGTTTCGGGAATCGGTGCAAGCGCACCATTTGGGCGGTCGGTTTACGACGCTTAAGATTGAGGGTTTGGACAATGAAGAAATTAGTGCTCGCTCTGACCGCAGTTGCGGCATTCAGCGCCCCGGCTCTCGCAGCCGACATGGCCCCCCGCTATGCCAAGGCTCCGGCTCCGGTGGCGATGGCTCCGAGCTGGACGGGCTTTTACATTTTCGGCGGTGGCGGCGGCGGCGTCTGGGATGCCAACGGAGGCGTCGATGCTACCGCGACCGGTACTTGCATTATTTGCACGAACACCCGGACGGGTGGTGATGGATGGTTCGGCACTGTCGGCGTTGGTTATGACTGGCAAGCGAGCCCATCGTGGGTGTTCGGCGTGTTCGGCGACGGCACGTTTGGCAGCCTCAAGGGCAATATCGGCGATGCGGGCGTGATCGGCGCAGGTTCGATTACCGGGGGTATCGTCGGTACCACCAAGATGGAAACCGCCTGGGCCGTCGGTGCTCGCCTCGGCTATCTCGTCGCCCCGAACGTTCTGTCCTACGTCAACGCCGGTTACACCGGAACGTATTGGACGGGCAGCACGCTGCTGAATTCGGACACCGGTACTGCTTCCGGTCTGCACACCGATCGCTTCAACACCGGTGGCGCGTTCGTCGGCGGCGGCGTCGAGAACAACCTGAACATCTTCGGTATCACCGCGCCGGGCTGGTTCATGAAAACTGAATATCGCGCTGCCTATCTCGACAGCAAGCGTCTCTCGGAACGCCTTGATGGCACCAACGCCCTGTTTGGCCGCGATATCACGTTCAAGCCTTTCGTGCAGACCATCAGCACCTCGCTGGTCTACCGCTTCAACTGGGGTGGCCCGGTCGTCGCCAAGTACTGATCGACATATTGATCTCTGCTAAATCAGCAGCTCAAAAGCCCCGGCATCATCCGGGGCTTTTTTGTGTCTGGTTGCGTGAGGTCGTTGCCGCGCCCGCATGCTCCTGGCCCGAGTTGCAGTCTTGAGCTGTTGGTAAGCGCGGCGCAGCCTGCCCCCGATCATCAGTCTCCTGATCATTTCCGCCCTTGCCGAAGCCGCCCGCATTGTATTCGATCGACAGCCTCGGTCGGCCTCGGCAATGGTTTCCGGGGACGCCGGTCAAGCCGTTCAAAAGCGGCGGGGAGTATCCATGGCCAGATTGCTCTTGATCGTTGGCTTTCTGGCGCTCGCCGTCGGCCTGCTCTGGATCGGCCAGGGCACCGGCGCGATCACCTGGCCGCAATCGAGCTTCATGATCAACCAGCTGCAATGGGCGGGCTATGGTGCCGTGCTCGGCGCCCTCGGCCTGATCCTGATCTGGCAAGGCAAGAGCTGATCGCGGCCGATAACAACAACGGGACAACAACAATGAAAACAAAACTGTTCGATCTCAGCGGCAAGGTCGCCATCGTCACCGGCGGCAATGGCGGCATCGGCCTCGGCATGGCGCGCGGGTTGGCGGACGCCGGAGCCGCGATTGCGGTTGTCGGGCGCAATGAAGCCAAATCGGTTGCCGCGGCCGCCGAGCTCGCGCGCAACGGCGCCAAGGCGATATCGGTAATCGCAGATGTCACCGACAAGGCGGCGGTCGATGCCATGGCCGCGCGCGTGGCCGGCGAACTCGGCCGGATCGACATCCTCGTCAACAATGCCGGCATCAGCATCCGCAAACCGCCGCATGTGCTCGATCTCGCCGAGTGGAACAGCGTGATCCAGACCAACCTAACCAGCGCCTTCCTGGTCTCGCAGGCGGTCTACCCTGCGATGAAACAAGCCGGCGGCGGCAAGGTCATCAATATCGGTTCGATGATGTCGATCTTCGGCGCCAGCTTTGCGTCGGCTTACGCTGCGAGCAAGGGCGGCATCGTGCAGTTCACCCGCGCCTGCGCGGTGGCCTGGGCCGCGGACAACATCCAGGTCAACGCGGTGCTGCCGGGCTGGATCGACACCGATCTCACCAGGGGCGCCCGCGCGCAGATCGACGGGCTGCACGACAAGGTGCTGGCGCGCACGCCGGCAGCGCGCTGGGGCGTGATCGACGATTTCGCCGGGATTGCGGTGTTTCTGTCTTCGCCCGCGTCCGATTTCACCACCGGCACCGCGATCCCGATCGACGGTGGTTTCTCGGTCATGGGATAGCGCCCGCGTCACGCTGAAGTACTTCCGCAACGAAAAAAGCCCCGGACGATGCCGGGGCTTTTTCAGCTGCTGATTGAGCAGAGATCAGTACTTCGCAACGACCGCACCGCCACCCCAGTTGAAGCGGTAGACCAACTGGCTGCGAACGGTGTGGGTGTATTTCTCGGAGTCGATCGAGACACCAGTCGGCAAGCCCGTTGCAGTGATCCGAATGGGATTGGTCGCCACATCGAACTCCGAGAAGCGATACTCGTTTTTCCAGAACAGGCCGGGCAGGAAGTTCAGCGCATATTCGTCGCCGGCGCCGATGAACCAGCCCTTGTAGGTGCGCTTGTCCGTAAAGAGGCCGGCCGGAACACCGAAGGGGGCAGAGATGCCGGTAAAATCAGTGCGGTCGAAGGTCGCTTCGGTATAGCCGACCGAGACATAAGTCAGAAGGTTGGGCAGCGCCAACCAACCGAGACGGCCGCCAGCCGACCAGGCCGAACTCATCTTCTCGTCGCCAACGCCGTTAACACGCTGCGGATTGAGATTTCCCTTGAGGCTGCTGAAATCGTAATCGCCGAAGGCGCCAACGACAAAGCGCGCGCCTGCAGCGCCCAGCTGGTAGTCGCAGCCGCCTTGCACCGTTCCAAGATAGCCACGGCCCCCCGTGGTCGCCGACTCGCTGAACCGGGTCCGGGGCGGACCGTCATCGTAAGTGGTGTTTTCCTGGTTCCAAAGGCCATAGCCGCCACCGCCGCCGACATAGCACCCGGTCCAGTTCACCACTGGCGTGGGCGAAGCTGGACCCTTGGCGTAAGTCTTGGCTGGGGCCGATCCGCCCCAGTTGAAGCGGTAGACCAGCTCGCTCCGGACCGTGTGGACGAATTTCTTGGAATCCTCTGAGACGCCACTTGGCAATCCAGTTGCGGTCAATCGAATGGAATTAGTTGCCGCGTCGAATTCCGAGAAGCGATATTCGTTCTTCCAGAACAGGCCGGGCAGGATATCCAGTGCATATTCGTTGCCGGCGCCGACGAACCAGCCCTTATAGGTTTGCTTGTCCAGGAAACGATTGGCTGAAACGAAGGGCGGGAAGTTGAAGCTCAAATTGGTGCGGTCGAAAGTCGCCTCGGTATAACCGGCCGAGAAATAGGTCAGGAAACTGGGGCTGACCAGCCAGCCGAGACGGCCGCCGACCGCCCAGGCCGAACTCATCTTTTCCTCACCAACCATAGAGGCACCGGAGGGAGCAAGCGTTCCCTTGAGGCTGGCGAAGTCGTAATCGCCGAAGGCGCCGACAACAAAGTTTCCACCCGCTGCCGCGAACTGATAGTCGCAACCGATCTGCACCGTTCCGAAATAGCCGCGACCGCCCGTCGTTACGGTATCGCCAGCCGGAATGGGGGGCGGGCCGCCGCCGAAGGTCGAGTTTTCCTGGTTCCACATGCCGTAACCACCGCCACCGCCGACATAGCAACCGGTCCAGTCTGTCACCGTTACGGCCATTGCTGGTGCCTTGGAATAGGTGCGGGCGGGAAGATCCGCCGCGAAAGTCGGGGCGGCAAATGCCGCAACCGTGGACAGGGCGAGCGCCAGTTTCTTCACTTTGAATAATCCCCTCTATCAGAGTTGGGGAGCGTACATCGACAACCGAAATCCCGACGTGTCCCGGCTGGCACCGGGCTTGTCGCCGTGGGCACTGCGAGGGCTGCAACGTCGCGAGCCAGACGGATTGTCGCTTACTGTGGCGGGGCCGCTACAGAGACGCCGCGTGATGTCGTAGCCGCAGCCAGCTTGTTTTAGTGTTCCGCGGATGCCGGCGACTGCACATGCTCGGGCCGGACGCCGAGCCCGATGAAGCGCGCCGTGATGCCCTGCAGCCATGGCACCGCCGTGATCAGGCGCATCACCAGTGGCGCTTTCAGCGGCTTATTGCCGGGCTTCAGCGCGGCGCTGACGATGTTGTCTTGCGCCACGACCTGCATCCGCTGCGTCATCCGCACCGGGAATTCGCGGCGCTGGCGCACCGCGTCCAGTTCGTCCTCCGGCGGGCAGCCGTTGACGAGCTTGGCCGCCAGAAGGTTGGCGGTCGCGACCGCGTCCTGAACCGCAAGATTGACGCCGACGCCGCCCATCGGCGACATCGCATGCGCGGCATCGCCGATGCACAGCAAGCCCGGCCGCGTCCAGCGCGGCAGACGGTTGATCGCAACCGTGAGCAGCTTGACGTCATCCCAGCTTTTGACGTCGGCAAGGCCGGATTTGAGGATCGGTGCGACCCGCGCGACGTCGTCCAGAAACGCCGGCAGGCCCCTCGCCCTGACGGCGTCGTACTCACCCTTGGCGATGATATAGGCGCATTGCCAGTAATCGCCGCGATCGAACATCACCATCATCCTGCCGGGCTCAACGCGCGCAAACAGGCTTTCGGTTTCATTCGCGCGTTTTCCCGCGCGGAACCACAGCACGTCCATCGGCGCGCCGATTTCCTCGACCGCAAGGCCCGCGCGCTCGCGCACCAGCGAATGGCGGCCGTCGCAGGCGACGGTGAGATCCGCCTCGATGTCGATCATGCCCTCCGGCGTGTTTGCGCGCACGCCCGCGACGCGGCCGCCGTCCTCAATTAGATCGGTCGCTTCGGTGCTCATCATCACCTTGAGCGAGGCAAACCGCTTGCCGCTTTCGCGCAGGAAATTCAGGAAATCCCATTGCGGCATGAAGGCGATGAAGGGGTATTTCACCTTGAGCCGGCTGAGATCGGCGATCCGCACCGATGCGCCGCCGAACAACCCTTCCATCTTCTGCAGCCGTTGATGCGGCAGCTTCAGGAATCCGTCGATCAATCCGAGTTCGTCCATCACCTGCAGGGTCGAGGGATGCACGGTGTCGCCGCGAAAATCGCGAAAGAAGTCGGCGTGCTTTTCCAGCACCACGACATCGATCCCGGCGCGGCCCAGGAGATATCCGAGCATCATACCGGCGGGCCCGCCGCCAACGATGCAGCAGCGAACCTTCATCGTGCGCCCCGGGGGCTGCCGCGAAAAACTGCCTGCGTCCATGATCGACCTCCGAGCGGATTGTAGCTCAATCGGACGACGCTGGCTGGATTAGAGCCTTTTCCGTTCCGATGGAATCGGAACGGGGCTCTAGATTCTTGATTTGACGCGTTTTCTCGACGCGAACCGGTATCCACTTCGCTCGAAAACGCTTTAGCGTCGGAAGCTCTTGATCTCGGACACGCTGCCGTCGCGGTAGACCAGCTCGACCGAAACCGACTTGGTCGCCGGCGCAAGCTTGAGGTAGGGCTGCGCCTCGCGCGGGATGACGCTGGGATCCTTGGGATCGCACGGCGGCATTTTCAGGACCTGGTCGGGCACGGCGCTGTCGATGCCGACGCGCACCTCGCGGATCGCACAGCGGTAAGACATCAGATGGGTGTAATAGACCAGGAGCCCGTTGAATTCACGAAACGACAGCCAGCTGGTCGCGGTCATGTCGAGTACCTTGCGCTGGTCGCGGATCAGCGCCGCCTCGGGATCGAAGCGGATCGGAAACGGCCCCTGCACTTCGCCATTGGTATCGACATAGCGCACCTGGATCGTGGCGGCCGGCGCGTCGGCCGGAAGCTCGATCGACGGGTTCGGCATCCGCTTGCGGGTCCGCGGATCGAGCGTGTCGATGAAGCCGGTCTCGCGGAAATCGCCGGCCTCGCCCATCCGCCACGAAATCCCGAGCGTCGGATCGGCGATCGAGAACACCACGGTCCAGCCGCTATTATGGCGCGAGAACATCGCGATCGGCGCGTTGACGGAATCGTTCGACGGCGCCAACCGGTGCACCGGCGGCAACGCTGCAACCTTCTGCAATGGCTCCGCAGGCTTGGCGACGGCAGCCTCGGGCGCGGCCTTCGCCGTGCCGCTCAGGAATACGTCATCGACCATCTGGTCGAAATAGACCGGGATCTGCTTGTGGCGCACGGTCTCCGCCAACTCGCTGACCAGCCGCCGCGTGCGTTGCGCGACCTGCACGAGGTTGACGCCTGGCTGCGTCAGTTCCTTGGTAAAGGTCCGGGTGAACACCGAATTGGGATTGGCATCGTCGTTCGACAGGCGGTCCAGCGCGGTCTGCCGCGGTCCCGCTGAAAATATCGAGAACACGCCTTCCGGCAATTGCGTCATCGGCGCGAGGCCGCCACCACCGGCGACGGCGCGGGTGCCGGAGCGCTCGAACGGATTGTTGCGGCAGGCGTCGAACACCAGAATGGCGGTTCGCGCGCCCTTGTTCTGCAGGCGCTCGATGATGCGGTCCGCGAGGATGGAAGCGTCGCGCACCAGTTCCTCCTGGCCTTCGGTTGCCGCCGGCACGTCGGTCGGCAGCAGGAAGTTCTGGCCGGCGATTTCAAAGCCGTGGCCCGCATAGAAGAAGAACGCGGTGTCGCCCTTGCCGACCGCCTTGTCGAACGCGAGCAGGCTCTGGCTGAAAGCCTGGCGCGTCTGGTTCTCGGCGACCATGACGGTGAAACCGAGTTGCTTCAGCGTATCGCCCATGGTGCGGGCGTCGTTGACGGCCTTCTGCAGCTTCGGCACGTTCCGGTAGTCGTTATTGCCGATCACCAGCGCGACGCGTTTTTCGGCATAAGCGGGGGCAGCGAACGCCAGCAACGAGGCGACAATGCCGAATGCCAGTCCGGAAAGCCGCCCGGCTTTGGACCGCGCCTTGGGCCGTAACCAGCTCGTCATAATCAGTTCCCCGCAATGATGCGCGGCCGCGCGGGACCGCTTTTGTCGTAGTCGATAAAGCCACGCCGGCGGTTCAATGCTGCAGGCAGGACCAGAGCCCCATTTCCGCCACGTAAGTCAGATGCGAGACCGCTACTTCGCCGCCATACCAAGCGCCAGGAGAGTATCCTCCACACGCTTGGCAGCTTCGTTATACACGGGGCTGGCATTCCTGGGATCAAGCCTGATGTTGGCGACCGTGGAGCCGGGCCGCAGTTCCATGGTCTTGGCCAAGGCTGCCTTGGCCTCGTCCGTGCGGCCCGTGCGCTGGTAGGCAATTGCCAGCACCGCATGCGATCGTCCGGTGGCCGGCGTGATCGCAATCGATTTCGTGAGATAGGGGATCGCCTCTTCGTCGCGGTCCATCACCACCAAGGTCAGCCCTGCTCCCAGCAGCCAGGTCCAGCGCGCCGTTCGCGGCGTATCGAATTGTTCGGCTAATTTGAACGTCGCCAGCGCGTCCTCGAACCGCCCGAGCCGAAGCTGCCCGAGGCCCAGGTTGTAGATCGCGAGCCCGTCCCAGGGATCGAAGGTCAACACCCTGCCGCAGGCCACCAGGCTTTCGATGAACTGGTTTGTCGTGTTGAGAAGGCGGCAATACGCCTCCAGCACGGGGATGTAGGTCGGCTTCGCCCGCAGCGCCTGCTCGAGCATCGACTGCGCGGCGCGTTGAGTCTCGGCAACATCGGCCTTGTTGTACCAGGTCATCTGGATGCCGCGCAGCAAGTGCGCGGCCAACGCGGCGGCAAGATCGACATTGCCGGGATCGGCCGCGATGGCTTTCTCCAGCATGGTTTGCGCGGCCTTGAAACGCTCCGGCGTTGTCTGGTTGATCGAGGCCATCGCCTGCTCGATAACGACCTTGGCGGCGCCGCCAGCCAGTTCGTCGTCGGTCGCGGCCGGGCCGGCATTGATCATCGCATTGATGCGAAGCGCCAGCGGATGGCCGACGCCCGCGGCGAGCCGGATCTGCTGAAGCGTCATGTCCGACTTCTCGATGCCGACCGAAACCGAGTTGCTCCAGCGTACCTCGCCAGTGGCGCCATTGCTCATGCGCGCCTGGATGGTCCAGGCCCCGCCTTCCAACCGTAACTCGCCGCTCACCACGAAGTCGGCCTCCGGGTGCGCGGCGACGGGCTGGGGCACCGCCGAAGCCGTTTGAGATCGCGGCGCCAGCACGCGCAACTTGTCGATCCTGGCCAAGCCGTCGGTGAGCCGGTCGGTCACGTCCCCCGCCATCTCGGCAACCAACTGGCTATCACCGACGCCGACGATCGGCATCATGGCGATGGTCGGAGACTTTCGTGGGAACATGGAATCGGGCGTGAGCACCGGTGCTGCGGCGGCAAGGCTGACGGCCGCGCTGAGGCGGTCAGCCACGCTCGCCGCCAACTCGGCAAGTTTCTGGCCCTCACCCACCCCAACGAGCTGCTCTGCGGCAACGGTGGGGGGTTTTCGCGCGAAGATGAAATCGGGCACGAAGATCGGCGCGGCGACGGCTAGGCCGATGACAGCACCGAGCCCGGCCGCCGTCGCAAGCGCGGCGCGCAAGCCGAAGCGGAGCCGTTTCCGGACGGGCTCTGCCGCGAGCTTGGGTGACGCCGCGGCGACAGGATCGGCGTCGGCCGTCGCGACCGGAGGCGGTGCTTGATCAGCCGCGCCAAGGCCGCCCGGCCCGGCCGTCACTTGCCCGTCGAACAGGTAGCCGCGGCCGGAAACCAGCTTGATCAATTGGCGCTGGTCGTCGCCAAGCGCGGCGCGGATTTCGCGGACGCATTGGAAAAGGCTGTCGTCGCCCACATGGACGTTCGGCCAAATCGCGTCAATCAGGTCCTGCTTGCTGAGAACGCGCCCGGCGTTGGTCACAAACAGCTGCAGCATGTCGAAGGATTTCGGGCGCAGCCGGATCGCTTCGCCACCGGGCCCGCGGAGCCTGGCGCGTTCCGGGTCAAGTTCAAATCCGGCGAAACAGAGCAACTTATGTCCGCAATCTTCTCAGGGCTGGTCTGCGCACAGCGAATATCAGAGAAATTTCAGAAAGTCACCGCCGTCCCATCAGGACCGGGTTCCTCCGCCGTGGCATGATTCCCGAGTGATTTGTCGCACCGCGGCATATCTTGGGGAGGAGTGCTGGGGGTGGCTATTTCGGCTTTAAGAGGAGCGGCATGTCTGGCGCCGGTCGCCTATGCCCCTCCTGGAGATCAGGGTACCTCTGTCTTTAAATGGTCCACCGATCAGGTCGATCCGAAGGAGCGCTTCGACTATTGGCGCGAGGTGCGCTCCAAGGGGCTTTTTGGGGCGACCGCCGAACTCGACCGGGAGCACCGCCCAAAGTTCTCCGGAGAATTCTCGCTTCGAAAGATCGGCTCCGCGGGCCTGATCGGACTGCGCGCCTCGAGCTATCATGTCGAACGCAGTGCGACCGATATCGCCAACGCACCCAGCGACAGCCTTTGCATCTGCCAGCAGCTTGGCGGCGGCGGCTGGTTCAGGGTCCGCAATGTCGATGACTTCCACGTCGCCGGCGGAACGTTTGCGACGAGCTATTCGGATCTGCCCTACCACACGGTCCCGATCGCCGCTGAAGGCTTCGATCTTCGCATTCTGAAGGTACCGGTGGCCGACATTCTGCTGCCGCTACCCGGCCTGCACGACCTCGTCCCAAAACCGTTTACCGACCGCGCCACCCTCACCCCGCTGCTGGAATCCTGTTTCACCGACCTGACCGAAGCGGATAACGACAGCGATCCGGCGACAACGAAGGCGCTGGTGCAGGCGCTCACGCACCTCACATTGATCGAGCGCGGCGTTGTCCGGCCGACCAGCCGGGTTGCGCAGTACGCGGTTCGGGCCGGCCGCCTGTCACTGGCGCGGCGATTGATGGCCCGCCACATCGCCGAGCCGCAACTGTCGCCAGCGTTCGTCGCAAGTCAGCTCGCGATCTCGGTTCGTCATCTGCACGTGCTGTTCGAAGAATCCAGCATGAGCTTCTCGCAAACCGTCACCGCGCTGCGCATCGAGCGAAGCCGCCGCCTGCTCCGCGAGGCGCCGGCCATGACCATTGCCGAGATCGCCTTCGCCAGCGGCTTCGACAGCCTCGCAACATTTTATCGCGTGTTTCGCGCGGTTCAGGGCATCACGCCCGGCGATTTCAGGGAAGCGGCGACAAGGAAATAGGGTATGAGCGCGCGACCGGTCGCGCCGCAGCAGGCTCGGCAAGCTCGACGCATTTGACCGCCAAATGGCGGTTTGGCCGTTATTTGTGCGAAAACATTAAGCTTTTTCGGCCATTTGGCTGGTTCCCAGATTGACTTTGGCCGTTTCGCGCCTATGTTCCGGCCAACGCGGCCCTGGATCGACACGCGATTCCCCTGGGTTAGCCGCTCGTCAGCGTAAGTCAGAGCCCCCAGCTTTTTAAAGCGCGCCGTTTCGGGGTTGAACGCGACAGCCTTATTACCCTCGATTCCGAACGGCGGTGTCGACTAGAGGCTCAATGTCTTTTTCCCATCTCGGACTTTCCGACAAGGTTCTCGCCGCTGTTGCGGCCACCGGCTACACCACCCCTACGCCCATTCAGGAACAGGCGATCCCCCACGTTCTGGCCCGCCGTGACGTTCTCGGCATCGCCCAGACCGGCACCGGCAAGACCGCTGCATTCGTCCTGCCCATGCTTACCATGCTGGAAAAGGGCCGCGCCCGGGCACGGATGCCCCGCACCCTGATCCTGGAGCCGACCCGCGAACTTGCGGCCCAGGTCAAAGAGAATTTCGACAAATACGGCATTGGCCAGAAACTCAATGTCGCCCTGCTGATCGGCGGCGTCTCGTTCGGCGATCAGGACACCAAATTGACCCGCGGCGTCGACGTCTTGATCGCGACCCCGGGCCGGCTGCTCGACCATACCGAGCGCGGCGGGCTGCTGCTCACCGGCGTCGAACTCCTGGTCATCGACGAAGCCGACCGCATGCTGGACATGGGCTTCATTCCCGACATCGAACGGGTCTGCAAGCTGGTCCCGTTCACGCGACAGACCCTGTTCTTTACCGCGACGATGCCGCCCGAAATCAGCCGCATCAGCGAAGCCTTCCTGCACAATCCCGAACGTATCGAAGTCTCCAAGCCTGCGACCACGGCGGTGGGCGTATCTCAGTTCCAGGTCGCCTGCGGGCGCGAGGTGCACGAGAAGCGCGAGATCCTGCGCCGCCTGCTGCGCGACGCCAAGGACCTCCAGAACGCGCTGATCTTCTGCAACCGCAAGCGCGAAGTCGCCGTCGTCTACAAGTCGCTGCAAAAGCACGGCTTCAGTGTCGGTGCCCTGCATGGCGATATGGATCAGTCGGCCCGCACCGCCGCCCTCGACCAATTCCGCTCCGGCGAAATCCCGATACTGGTGGCCTCCGATGTCGCCGCCCGCGGCCTCGATATTCCCACCGTCAGCCACGTATTCAATTTCGACGTGCCGCATCATGCCGACGACTACGTCCACCGCATCGGCCGAACCGGTCGCGCCGGCCGCGCCGGCACCGCGATCTCGATCGTCACATCGCTCGACACCAAATCGCTGGCCGCGATCGAACGGCTGATCGGAAAATCCATTCCCCGTGCGGAAGGCGACTATTCCGTGCGATCGGAAGCGTCAGGGGATATCGACCCGCCGCGCGAGGCGCGCGGCAGAGAAGGCTCTCGCGGAGGCTCCCGCCACGGTGCGAAAGAAGGCTCCAGGGAAAGCGTCAAGGAAGGTTCGAGAGAAGGTTCGCGTGGCGGACGCAAGCCGCGACGTGAGCGCGAGCCGCGCCACGGTGAGCGCGAGCCGCGCCACGGTGAGCGCGAGCCGCGCAACGGTGAGCGCGAACCGCGCCACGCCAAGGGAGGCGAGCGCAACTCCGGCCCGCAGCCGCCGGCAGCGACCGAAGCGTTCACGCCGCCAACGCCGGCACCGGCCTCCCGCGTACCCTCGATCGGCCGGGCCGAGCCGCGGCGCGCCCAGCGCGAGGTCGAATCCGAGCCTGCCGATCACTCGCATCTTCCGGCGTTTTTGCTGCGTCCCGTGCGCGCCCGCGTTTAACGCGTTCAACGCCGTCCACGCGGTGAACAGGGTACAACCCTGTTTACCGGGCGTTCATTCTCCTCCCTTAACTTCACGGCGATAATTTTAGTTATTGCCTGCTGGGCGGCGCGAAGCGTTGCTCGCTATTAGGGACGGATCAGTGGTGAAACTGCTGGACGAACACGAACGCACGCTGGCTTTCGCCGAAGTCGCGATGGGCCAGATCAAGTCGCTTCGGCAGACCGCCGTGCCTCGCAACTATGAAATCTGGTACGTCTACGCCACCGGATACAACGCCCCCCTCAACAAGATCATCAACGAGACGCTGGCGCGCAACGGCAGGCTCAGCGAAGCCGACCTCGAACAGATCTACGAAACCTACCTCTCTCACATCAAGACCTCCGACCGCATCGACAAGGTCGGCGCGCGCGTGATCGGCGAGATCGACGACGTAATGACGCTGATCACCGAGGCGCTGGGCATGTCGGCGAGCTACGACGCCAGCCTGAGCGGCGCCAGCCAGAAACTGTCGACCGCGCAGAACCGCGACCAGATCAAGGCTGTGGTCGACCAGCTGGTGAAATCCACCCGCGAGATGCGCGACACCAACAAGGCGCTGGAGAACCGGCTGTCGCTGTCGAAGAGCGAGATCAGCAATCTCCAGCACAGCCTGGAAGCCATCCGTGCCGAGAGCCTGACCGATCCGCTCACTGGCCTTGGCAACCGCAAATATTTCGACCGCTCGATCGAGATGGCGGTACAGGCGGCGCTGGTTACCGGCGAGCCGTTGTCGCTATTGATGTTCGACATCGATCATTTCAAATCGTTCAACGATTCCTACGGCCACCTCACCGGCGATCAGGTGCTGCGTCTCGTCGGCATGTCCCTGAAGCAGACCATCAAGGGACAGGACATCACCGCGCGTTATGGCGGCGAGGAATTCGCGGTCGTGCTGCCCAACACTGCGCTGCGCCAGGCGCTGACGGTTGCCGATCACATCCGCCGCGCCGTGATGGCGAAGGAATTGAAGAAGAAATCCACCGGCGAAATCCTCGGCCGCGTCACCATCTCTGTCGGCGTGTCCATGCTGAAACCGGACGACGACACGGATTCACTGATCGAACGCGCCGATGCCTGCCTCTACGCCGCCAAGCGCAACGGCCGCAACCGCGTGATCTGCGAAGTCGACCCCGAATTCGCCGACGACCAGCGCAGCCAGGTGGCCTGACGTTCAGCCCTTCATGGTGAGCCCGTAGGTTGGGCAAAGGCGTTCTTATGCCGTGCCCACCAAGGTCCGTTCCTTATCTGGATTGGTGGGCACGCTTCGCTTTGCCCACCCTACGAGTTGCCGGTTTCTTCTTGGCCGCCGGCTTTTTCACCACAGCTTTCTTTGCAACTTTCTTCGCGGCCTTGCGCGCCTTCGGACGCTTGCGCAACGCGGCGCGCTGCGCGGCGGCCAGCGCCGCCCTCGCCCAATTGCTCAGTTCCTCCGAATCGTCGAACAGCCGCGCCGGCAATTGCCAATACGAATTCACGGTCACGGTTTTGGTGCGGGTTTGATACGAAAACGGCTGCGATCCCTCCGCCTCGAACAGCGGTATCGTCGTCTCATCTGCCCGGAAATACAGCCCAGCGCGCAGCGCGAGTGCGAAGTTGGTGCCGTCAGCGGAAATGCCGAAGCCGGAAAACATCCGGCGGATCGTCACCGGACCGAAATCAGCAAACAGGTCGATCAGGAAATCGCGATCCATGCTGGCTTCAACCTCGACATTAGACCCTCATGGTGAGGAACGCATCTTTGCGCGTCTCGAACCATGCGGCCCGCGATCCCGCTTGCAGCCATCCTTCGAGACGCCGCGCAAAAGCGCGGCTCCTCAGGATGAGGCCGGAATGCCTGTCAAGGGTTACACTTTCGCAGCCGTCAGCTGCACCGACTCGCCGCAACCGCAGGCGGAGACCTGGTTGGGGTTGTTGAAGATGAACTGGGCCTGCATCTTGTCGGCCTTGTAGTCCATTTCGGTGCCGAGCAGGAACAACACGGCCTTGGGATCGACCAGGATCTTGACGCCGCGGTCTTCGACCACCTCGTCGGTGGGACGGACGTCATGGGCGTATTCGACCGTGTAGGATTGCCCGGCGCAGCCGCCGTTCTTGATCCCCACGCGCAGGCCAACGATCTCGGAATCGGCGCGCTTGGTCAGTTCCGTGATGCGCTCTGCCGCCGCCTCGGTCAGTTTCATGATCTGCGGGCGCGGCCGCGGCTTCGGCTTGGCGGCGGGTGTGGGTGCTGTGGGCGTCATGTCATTCATGTGGTCAATCCCAGCGGCAAATCAATGCCGGTTATTTTCCCGTTGAGCCGTTAACGCATCACCACATATTCAACACGAGGCGGGCCTCGTCGGACATGCGATCCGGCGTCCAGGCCGGCTCCCAGACCAGATTGACATTGACGACGCCGACGCCGGGAACGCTGGCGACGGCGTTCTCCACCATGGTCGGCAGTTCGCCCGCCGCCGGGCAGTTCGGCGTGGTCAGCGTCATCATCACATCGACGCTGCGGTCGTCCTTGAAATCGACCTTGTAGATCAGGCCGAGTTCGTAGATGTCGGCCGGAATTTCCGGGTCGAACACCGTTTTAAGCGCAGCCACGATCTCGCCGCCGAGACGCTCGGTCTCCTCCGGCGGCAGCGCCGACTGGGTTTCCATGTTGGCTTTGACTTCGTTGGCGGTTTTGGCTTCGGCTGTGTCGGTCATGAAAACAAATCCTGCGCCTTGATCAGCGCCTGCACCAGATGGTCGACTTCTTCACGGGTATTATACATCCCAAACGACGCCCGGCAGGTGGCTGTGACATTGAACCGCTCTAAAAGCGGCATCACGCAATGGGTACCGGCGCGGACCGCAATCCCCTGGCGGTCGATCACGGTCGCGATATCGTGGGCATGCGCGCCCTTCATCTCGAACGAAATCACCGGTCCCTTGCCGCGCGCGGTGCCGATCAGCCGCAGCGAATTGATTTCGCGCAGACGATCCTGGGCGTAGGTCACGAGGTCGTGCTCATGGGCTGCGATACGCTCCTTGCCGATCGAATTGACGTAGTCGATCGCAGCGCCGAGCCCGATCGATTCCACGATCGCCGGCGTGCCGGCCTCGAATTTATGCGGCGGGTCGCCATAGGTGACCCAGTCCCGGGCGACTTCGCGGATCATCTCGCCGCCGCCGTTGAAGGGGCGCATCGCGACCAGATGCTCATGCTTGGCGTAGAGCACGCCGATGCCGGTCGGGCCGTACAGCTTGTGACCGGTGAAGACGTAGAAGTCCGCGTCGGTGTCCTGCACGTCGATCGTCATGTGGACGGCGGCCTGGCTGCCGTCGATCAGCACCGGGATGCCGCGGGCGTGCGCCAGCTTCACCACGTCCTTGACCGGCACGATGGTGCCGAGCGCGTTCGACATCTGCGTGACCGCGACCAGCTTGGTGCGATCGGTCAGCAGCTTTTCGAATTCCTCGATCAGGAAATTGCCTTCGTCGTCGACCGGCGCCCATTTGATGACCGCGCCGTGACGCTCCCGAAGGAAATGCCAGGGCACGATGTTGGAATGGTGCTCCATGATCGAGATGATGATCTCGTCGCCGTCCCTGATGTTCGGCTCACCCCAGGACGACGCCACGAGGTTGATCGCCTCGGTGGCGTTGCGGGTGAAGATGATCTCTTCGGTGCGCGCGGCGTTGAGGAATTTTGCCACCTTGGCGCGGCCGCCTTCATAGGCTTCGGTGGCGGCGTTGGCGAGATAGTGCAGCCCGCGATGCACGTTGGCGTATTCGCTTTTGTAGGCTTCCGTCATGCGATCGAGCACGGCGGTGGGCTTCTGGGCGGAAGCGGCGTTGTCGAGATAGACCAGCGGCTTGCCATAGACCTTCATCGCCAGCGCCGGAAAATCCTCCCGCACCCGCACCACGTCATAGGCGCCATTTTTCACCGCCGGATGCATGGTCAACCCCTCGCCTCCAGCCAGCGCTGCGCCGCTGCGATCGCAAGCTCGCGCAGGCCGTCATTCACAATCGATTCAATCGCCTCGCCGACGAAGGCCTGGATCAGCAGCGCCTGGGCTTCCTTCTCGGAAAGGCCGCGCGCGCGCAGGTAAAACAGTAGGCTCTCGTCGAGCGCGCCGGTGGTGGCGCCATGGCCGCAGGTGACGTCGTCGGCAAAGATCTCGAGCTCCGGCTTGTTGTCGGCCTCGGCTTCGTCGGACAGCAGCAGCGCCCGCGTCATCATCTTGGCGTCGGTCTTCTGGGCATGCGGACGCACGATGATGCGGCCCTGGAACACCGAATGGGCGCGGTCGTCGACGACGGCGCGGAAGATCTCGCGGCTGTCGCAGTGCGGCACCGCGTGGTCCATGAACAGGGTGGTGTCGGCGTGCTGTTTACCGTTGAGCAGATTGACGCCGTTGGTCTCGACCCTGGAGCCCTCGCCGGCAAACACGATGGTGGCCTGGTAGCGGCTGACGCCGGCGCCCGACATCATGCCAAAGGTGTTGAAATGCGCGTGCGCGCCGAGGCTCACCACACCCGAGGAAATATTGAAGGCGTCGCGACCGTCTTCGTTGAGGCGGACATGGTCGAGGCGTGAATTGTTGCCGATCGAGATGATCAGGGAATCGTGGACTTGATAGGCCTTGGGGCCCTCGGCCGCGATATAGCTTTCGACCAGGGTCGCACCGGCATCCTTGCCGAGGCGCAGCAGCGAGCGCGTGAACATCGCCGCCGGCACAGTGCCGCTGGCGATATGGACGATCTGCAGCGGCTGCGTCAGCACGACGCCGTCGGCGACATCGATCACCACGCCGTCGGTCATCATCGCGCTGTTCAGCGCCACCATGGGATTGGCATTGTCAGGCGTGAACAACAGCGCCTGCAGCGCGGCGTCGCCGCTTTCCAGCACCTCCCGCAGGGTGCGGATGCCGAGACCCTTCTCAAGACCGCCAAGTTCGGAAAGCTTCGGCGCAAACACGCCGTCGACCAGCACCAGCCGGCGGACGCCTTCGATGGCGTGCAGCTTGGCGGCGCTGGCTGCTCGCGAAAATTCCGCCGCATCCGGCGCGGGCGCCAGCGGCAGCACCTCGCGCATCAGCGCGCGCAAATCGGTGTATTTCCAGTCCTCGATCCGGCGATGCGGCAGGCCCGCTTGCGCATAGGCAGCGAAAGCCGCCTCGCGCGCCGCGGCGACCTTGCCGGTGCCGGGAAGCCGGTCGCGCGCGATCGCAAAGCTGTCGCTCAGCGCGCTCCCGGTCTCATTTTTTACCAAAGCCACATTCATCACAAAATCCGTATCCCGCCTCAGGCTGCGTCTTCGAACTGGGCGTAGCCGGAAGCCTCGAGCTCCAGCGCCAGTTCCTTGCCGCCGCTTTTGACGACGCGGCCCTTGGACATCACGTGCACGAAATCCGGCACGATGTAGTTGAGCAGCCGCTGGTAGTGGGTGATGACGACCATGGCCCTGCCCTGCGAACGCAGCGCGTTGACGCCGTCGGCTGCGACGCGCAGGGCGTCGATGTCGAGGCCGGAATCCATTTCGTCGAGGATGCAGACGGCCGGCTCGAACAGCGCCATCTGCAGAATCTCGTTGCGCTTCTTCTCGCCGCCGGAAAACCCGACATTGACGCCGCGCTTGAGCATGTCGCGCGGAATGTTCAGGCTCGCCGCCGCCGCATAGGCCTTCTTCAGGAATTCCGGCGTCGTCAGCTGGCTCTCGCCGCGCGCCTTGCGCTGCGCGTTCAGCGCCACGTGCAGGAAGTTCATGGTGGCGACGCCGGGAATTTCGACCGGATACTGGAACGCCAGGAACACGCCCTTGGCGGCGCGCTCATCCGGCGACATCTCCAGGAGGTCCTCGCCCCTAAACAGGATTTCGCCGCCGGTGACTTCATAGCCGGGCTTGCCGGCGATGACGTGCGACAGCGTCGATTTGCCGGAGCCGTTCGGCCCCATGATCGCGTGCACCTCGCCCGGGTTCACCGTGAGCGACAGCCCATGGAGGATCTCACGCTCCTCGACACGGACTTTCAGGTCTTTCACTTCAAGTAACGCAGTCATATTCTTTCCTTCTGGCCTAAAACGCCCGAACTAGAACTGGCAAAAAAAGCCACGCAAAAAACCCCAGAGATCCACCACCTGCAGCCAGTTTGCCGAATTCGGTAGCTTCAACCGATCCCGCCAAACTCCCGATCAACACGGCAAACAATCCGACGATCGCAATCATCAAAAACAGCCCGAGCGGCGCAAACCGAATGAAGTAGAAGATGTTTCGAACCATCCGGGTTACCCGACGCTGCCCTCCAGCGAGATCGAGATCAGCTTCTGCGCTTCGACCGCGAACTCCATCGGCAGTTGCTGCAGCACATCCTTCACGAAACCGTTGACCACGAGGCCGACGGCTTCTTCCTGGCTGAGCCCGCGCTGCACGCAGTAGAACAGCACGTCTTCCGAAATCTTCGACGTGGTGGCTTCGTGCTCGAACAGCGCCGAGGAGTTCTTGGCTTCGACATACGGCACGGTGTGCGCGCCGCATTTGTCGCCGATCAGAAGCGAGTCGCAGGCCGTGAAATTGCGCGCGCCTGTTGCTTTCCTGTGGGCGGTGACGAGGCCGCGATAGGTGTTTTGCGAGACGCCGGCGGCGATGCCCTTGGAGATGATCCGGCTCGTCGTGTTCTTGCCGAGATGAATCATCTTGGTGCCGGAATCGACCTGCTGGTGACCGTTCGAGATCGCGATCGAATAGAACTCGCCTCGCGAGTTGTCGCCGCGCAGGATGCAGCTCGGGTATTTCCAGGTGATCGCCGATCCGGTCTCGACCTGGGTCCAGGAGATCTTGGAATTATTGCCGCGGCAGTCGCCACGCTTGGTGACGAAATTGTAGATGCCGCCCTTGCCCTCGGAGTTGCCGGGGTACCAGTTCTGCACGGTCGAATATTTGATCTCGGCATCGTCGTGCGTGACGAGTTCGACGACCGCGGCGTGCAACTGGTTCTCGTCGCGCTGCGGCGCGGTGCAGCCTTCGAGATAGCTGACGTAAGAACCCTTGTCGGCGATGATCAGCGTGCGCTCGAACTGGCCGGTGTTGCGCTCATTGATGCGGAAATAGGTCGACAGCTCCATCGGGCAGCGCACGCCCGGCGGCACGTAGACGAACGAGCCGTCGGAAAAGACAGCCGAATTCAGCGTCGCGAAATAATTGTCCGAGGTCGGCACGACCGTGCCGAGATACTTCTTCACCAGTTCAGGGTGTTCGCGGATCGCTTCCGAGATCGGCATGAAGATCACGCCGGCCTGCTTGAGTTCTTTCTGGAACGTGGTCGCGACCGAGACCGAATCGAAGACAGCGTCGACCGCGATCTTGCGCTGGCCCTCGGGCCGCACGACCCCTTCCAGCACCTCGACCTCGCGCAAGGGAATACCGAGCTTCTCGTAGGTCTTCAGGATATCGGGATCGATCTCGTCGAGCGAACCGATCGTCTTCTTCGGCTTCGGCGCCGAATAGTAATAGAGATCCTGATAGTCGATCTTGGGATAGTTGACGCGGGCCCATTGCGGCTCGGTCATGGTCAGCCAGCGGCGATAGGCCTCCAGCCGCCATTCCAGCATCCACGCCGGCTCGTTCTTTTTCGCAGAGATGAAGCGGACGGTGTCTTCCGACAGCCCTTTTGGAGCCTTGTCGGACTCGATCAGCGTCTCAAATCCATATCGATATTGGTCGACGTCGATCTGCCTGACGCGATCGACCGTCTCCTGTACGGCAGCCATTCCATCCTCCGCTCGCGGTTTCAAGGACCGCGGTGGATCAATCCGGCGGTTCCGGCCTGATCGATCCTGATTGGTTCAGAACCGATTTGCTTAGAACCGTTCAACCTGTGTTTCGTCGCTCTTAAGTAAGGTATTGGAGAGCTTTCGCCAAGCCTTGAGGGCTAATTCAATCTCTGTCTGTGATGTAGACCACCCCAGACTGAGCCGCACAGCTCCCTGAGCCAGTTCCCGGCCCTGCCCCATGGCGTTCAGGACATGCGATGGCTGGACCTTGCCGGAGGAGCAGGCCGAGCCCGACGATACCGCAATACCGGCGAGATCGAAGCCAATTACGGCCGTTTCGGCCTTAAGCCCGGGAACCGTGAACAGTGTGGTATTGGGCAACCGCGGCGCTGCCTCCGAGAACACGATCATCCCAGGCGTCAGCTTCAAACCGTCCTCAAGGCCGCTCTTGAGGCCCGCCAGACGGCCGGCGTCCACTTCCTGAGCTGCCATGGCGGCCTTGGCAGCTGCGCCAAACGCTGAAATCCCCGCGACGTTCTCGGTACCCGCCCGGCGTCCCAGCTCCTGCCCGCCGCCGCGCAGCAGCGGCTCCAGCCCCTGCACGTCCCCGGCCAAAACAACCGCACCGACACCCTTGGGGCCGCCGATCTTGTGTGCAGAAAGGGTGATCAGATCGGCTTCGATCGATTTGATATCAAAGGCTATTTTCCCGAATGCCTGGATCGCATCGACATGCAGCAGCCCGCCGGCCTCATGGACGACCCGGGCCACCTCCGCCACGGGCTGAATGGCACCGGTCTCGTTATTGGCCAGCATCACCGACACCAGCGCGGGAGGGCCGTTCAACAGCTCGCGCAGATGGTCGAGGTCAACAAGGCCCGAGGCCGTGACGTTGATGGTCTTGATCGCGTCGGCTGGAAACCGTCCGCCCGACAGCACGGAGGCGTGTTCGATGGCCGACACCAGGAGCCGTTGAACCGGCTGCCCTGCGCCCCGCCGCACGCCCGGCGTCAGCGCCAGCGCGTTGGCCTCGGTTCCACCTGATGAAAAGACCACGTCCTGAGGCCGGGCGCCGACTGCCGCCGCGACCGCTGCGCGGGCGTCCTCGACCAGCCGGCGCGCCTGGCGGCCCTCGGCGTGGACCGAGGACGGGTTGCCGGCGAGCTCCCAGGCCGCCGCCATCGCCGCCTTGGCTTCCGGGCGAAGCGGCGTGGTCGCATTCCAGTCGAGATAGATCCGGTCGGGCATGCGCCCTCTTACCACCTTTCGCTAGAGCATTATCGGTTCTGATTGAATCAGAACCGAAGCTCTAGCCTCTTGTTTTGACGCGTTTTCTACCGCAGATAAGTCTACGCAATCTGCGTAAACTTGATTGCTGTGCGAACCGGCATCCACTTCGCTCGAAAACGCTCTAGGCGGCCAATCATTGCGCGGGCTGGCTCCTCGCCCGCACCGGCATGGCCGGTTCGGATGCCATCCGCAATCCGAACAAGGGCCTCAAGATAGTGACGCGCCGGACGATCTCATAGGTCGCCACGCAGGCCGCGATCGTGCCAAAAATGACGATCCCCGCCTCAAGCCAGGCTGGCAGGCCCTGTCCGTGCAACGCATGCGCAATCATGATGATCGCGGTCTGGTGCACGATGTAATACGGGAAGATCGCATCGGTGAGATAGCGCCGCGCCGGCGAATCCGCGGTCAGCCATCGCCGCGCGAAGCCGAGCAGCGCGAGCATGCAAAGCCATTGATAGGATCCGTAGGCCAAGCCGGCCAAGATTTTCAGCGGCATGCCGCCGTACCTGGTCGCCCACACCGCGAGAAAGCACAGAAAGAATACGGCCGCCAGCGACAGCGCCAGCCAGCGCAGACGCTCCATCGCCTCCCAGATGGCCGCAGCGCGGGCCAGCACAAAGCCGAACAGGAAGACGGTCGCGAACAGCGCGTGATTGTACCAGTCGCCGAACAGCGCGTGCGTCGATGGAAAGTGTGGCAGCAGGACCAGACGATAGGCCGCAAGCAGCAGCGGCGGCACGACCAGCAGCAGCACGCCCGATAGCGCCGATGCCAGCCGCCGTTCGATCCAGCCGAGAAGTCCGGGAGCCAGCGCCAGCACGCCGCCCAGCGCCATCGTGTAAACCCACAGATAGGCCACGAACCAGAGATGGTTCCAGGTCGGCAGCAGGATGCAGGGGGTTGGGCAGAATTGCGGCCCGAAAGCGAGATAATGCCGCTGGTAGAAATCGACGAAGCCGGCCGGATAGCCAAGCGCCTCGACGATCTGGTCATAGGCCTGCGGCGGCACGATCACCAGCATGCCGAACACCAAGGGTATCAATAGCCGCGCCGACCGTGACCGCAGCAGCGGCCCCAATTTGTATTTCCCCAGCATGAAGCGGGTCGCCACGCCCGAAACCAGGAACAACAGCGCCAGCCGCCACGGATTGAGCACCAGCATCACCGGTTCCAGCGCGGCGATCCGATGCGCGCTCTTGATGTGGAAGCCCCAGGAAACGTAGAGCATGCCGACATGGTAGAAGATCAGCAGGCCGAAGGCTGCGATCCGCACCCAGTCGAGATCGATGCGCCGCTCGGAGCCGGAAGCGGAATCCGGTGGTTGTGATATGGTTTGCTGCCACATGGCTTGATCCCTCAATGCGCGACGAAGTTGGATGACCGACGTCAAAAATGCGCCTGATGGCCGTGGCGTCGAGCCGGTTTGGGATCAAAACCAGCCTGCTTGGGACGAGACGACCCCGCGTGGGACCAGCGGCCTGTTTCGCGGGATAACCGGCGCCGACTGGTTGGTCTACGCCGCAGTTGCGGCGGTCGCGCTAGCGATCGGCAGCGTCAACGCGCTGTCGACCGCGGACGACATCGCCCGGCGCGGCGGCTCGTATAACCTCAAGACGCCGCTGCTCTGGGAGATGACCAGCATTGCCGTCATCATCCTGCTGGCGCCGGCCCTGTTCGCCGCGGTCAGGCGAATCCGCCGGGAACCTCGCCGGCTGGTCCGTATCGCGCTGGTGATCGCGGCAATCATCGTCTTCTCCGCCGTACACATCACCGGGATGGTGGCCTTGCGTAAACTCGTGCTGTGGCTGCTCGGCGGCAACTATGATTTCCACCTCTCGCTTGCGACCTTGCTCTATGAGGCCCGCAAGGACGCGGTCACCTGCCTGTTGATCGGTGGCGGCATGTGGCTGATCGACAGCCGCCGCGAGGTCGCAGCCGTTACGACGGCGGCCCCCGCCGCGGCAGCGGAAGCGCTGCCGCATATGGTCTGGCTGCGCGACGGCACCACCCGTATCCGCATCGAACCCAAAGAGATTATCTGGATCAGTTCGGCCGGGAACTATGTCGAATACAGCCTCGCCGATGGTCGCAGCCATCTGGTCCGCGGAACGCTGGCAGCGGCCGAGGCTGAGCTTGCGCGATTCAAACTGGCGCGCGTCCACCGCACCCGGCTCGCCAATCTCGACCGGGTAACCGCCGTGGCGTTGAAGCCATCGGGAGATTTCGAGCTTACCTTCGACACCGGCCAGACCGCTGTGGGCAGCCGGCGCTATCGCAACGCCATCGCCTCGCTTGAGACGAAAACAGATCTGCTAAATCCTTCAAATACTTATCCCGGGCGCTGAATCCGCACTGGCGCGGCCCTGGGTGCATAAAGTCCTTGCTTTTTGCCCCTCGCGTCATGTTAGAACGCGGCCACAAGTTCACCGAGCGCTGTCCGCGCCTCGCCCCAACGACGTCCGATCATCGTTTCTGCCGGATCACGTCCGTTGCCAAGGAAGACTTCCAAGGATCATCAATGCCCGAAGTTATTTTCACCGGTCCCGCAGGCCGTCTCGAAGGCCGCTACCATCCGGCGAAGCAGAAGAACGCGCCGATTGCGATGATCCTGCATCCGCATCCGCAGTTTCACGGCACGATGAATCACCAGATCGTCTACCAGTGCTACTACGCGTTTGCGCATCGCGGCTTTTCGGTGCTGCGATTCAATTTCCGCGGCGTCGGCCGCAGCCAGGGCTCGTTCGATCACGGCACCGGCGAATTGTCGGACGCGGCATCCGCGCTCGACTGGGCGCAGACCATCAATCCCGAAGCGCGCGCCTGCTGGGTTGCCGGCTTTTCGTTCGGCGCCTGGATCGGCATGCAGCTTCTGATGCGCCGGCCCGAGGTCGAAGGTTTTATTTCGATCGCACCGCCCGCCAATCTCTATGATTTCTCGTTCCTTGCGCCCTGCCCGTCGTCGGGCCTGATCGTGCATGGCGAGAAGGATGCGGTGGTGCCGCCGAAGGACGTCAACACGCTGGTCGAGAAGCTCAAGACCCAAAAGGGCATCGTGATCGACCAGCAGATCATTCCCGGCGCCAACCATTTCTTCGACGGCAAATTGCAGCCGCTGATGGAGACGGTGACCGGCTATCTCGACATGCGGCTCGCCAACGTCCGGTAAACGAGGCGGCGCGCGATGACCGCCTTCGTCGCTCTCCTTCGTGCCGTCAATGTCGGCGGCACCGGCAAGCTACCGATGACCGAGCTGAAAGCAATGTGCGAGGCGCTCGGCTTCGAGGGCGTCCGCACCTACATCGCCAGCGGCAATGTGGTGTTCACCAGCCGCAAATCCGAACCCGCCGTGAAGAAGGCGCTGGAAGCGCGACTTGAAGCCTATGCCGGCAAGGCTGTCGGCGTGATGGTGCGCTCCGCCGCCGAGATGCAGGCCGTGTTGAACAACAATCCGTTTCCAAAGGCGCCGGGCAATCGGACGCTCGCGATCTTTCTCGACGCCAAGCCGCCGGCCGATACGCTGGCCGCCGTCAAAGGCCGCAAGGACGAAGAAATCGGATTGAGCGCCCGCGAGATCTACGTCCATTACGGCGACGGCATCGGGCAATCGAAACTTGTCATCCCTGCTGCCAAGGCGGGAACGGCGCGCAACATGAATACGATCGCGACGCTCGCGAAGATGGCGAGCGATTTGTAACCGCTTACGCCGGCGCCAGTTTCAACGCGACGATGCCGGTCATGACCAGCACGATGCCGGCGATCTTCACCGGGTTGAGCGCCTCGCCGAACAGCAGCACGCCCATGGTCAGGGTCCCGACCGCGCCGATGCCGGTCCACACCGTGTAGGCGACGCCAATCTCCAGCACCTGCAGCGCACGCCCGAGCAAAAACACGAACGCCGCCAGCAACACCAGCGAGGCGATGCTCCAGCCCAGCCGCGTATAACCCTCGGCATATTTCATCGAGATCGCCCAGCCGACATCGAGAATGCCGGCGGTAACCAGCGCGACCCAGGCGACCTGCGGCGACATGGCTACGCCGCCAGTTTCAGCATGTGCGCGTTATGGCGAACCAGAAACGCGTGCAGCAATTGCGGATAGTCGGCGCCGACGGCGTTGCGGACACTTTCCCGCGTTGCCAGCGCCATCCGCCATGCGCGCACCTTCGGCGTCTGTGCGAAGATCGAGAGGTCGATCAACTCGTCGAACACATCGAAGTACCGGAAAATCGGCGCGAACACGGCATCCACGAGACTGAATTTTTCGCCGGCAAAGAATGGACCCGAACCCAGCGCCTCCTCGACGCGCGCAAATTTCGCGGCCACCGCGACGCGTTTGGCTTCAAACACCGCGGCATCGCCGGTGGTTTCGAGACCCCACAGCTCGCTTAAAATAGTCGAGCCGAATTCCATCCAGGCCCGGCGCTGCGCCCGCGGCAATGGATCCTGCGAGTGCAGTTTTGCGCCCGCTTGCGTCTCCTCGATGTACTCGCAGATCACGTTGCTCTCGAACAGCGCCACCTCGCCCGCATCGCTGCGCACGATCAGCACCGGCACCTTGCCGAGCGGCGAAAGCTTCAGGAACCAGTCCGGCTTGTTGGCGAGGTCGATGTCGACGCGCTCGAACGGGACGCCCTTCTCGTTCAGCGCGATCACCGCGCGCTGCACATAGGGACAAAGCTTGTGGCTGATCAAAGTCAGTTTTGCCGTCATGACGACCTCCAAAGAGAACTGAAGGCAAAGCCGAACGGCTCGCTTCATGCACCTGCATCAAATTAGATGCGACTGCATGCAGTCGTCAAGGTCGATGCAATTGCATCAACATATCTTGATCCCGGCCGTTACGGCCGGGCCATGAGCCCCCCGGTCATCGGGATCGGCACCCCGGTGGTGGCCGGATAGCTCAGCGGCAGGCCTTTCAAGCCCCGCGCCGCCAGAAAGCCAAAAGCCTGCGCCTCGATCGCATCCGAGGCCCAGCCCAGCCCATCCGCGGCCTCGACGGTTGCCGGCGCCAGCCGGTCGCGCAGCATCCGGAGCATGGTCAGGTTGCGGGCGCCGCCGCCGGCCACGATCCAGCTCTTCGGCACCTTCGGCAGCAACGGCACGATCCGGGCGATCGACGCGGCCGTGAACGCGGTCAGGGTCGCGGCGCCGTCCACAGGCGACATCCCGTCAACCTTCAGCGCGGCAAAGTCATTGCGGTCGAGCGATTTGGGCGGCGGCTTGGCAAAGAACGGCAGCGCCAGCGCGCGGGCGATCCAGGCGTCATCGACCCTGCCTTGCGCGGCGGTCTGGCCCGCGGTGTCGAAGCGCTGGTTCAGGACACGGTACATGTGGTCGTCGAGCAGCGCGTTGCCGGGACCGGTGTCGCAGGCGATCAGCGTATCGGTGCCGTCGATATAGGTGATGTTGGAGACCCCGCCGATATTAACCACAACGATCGGTCCCTCGCGCTCCAGCGACTGGGCCAGCGCGCGGTGATAGACCGGCACAAAGGGCGCGCCCTGCCCGCCGGCGGCGACGTCGGCGGCGCGGAAATCATGCATGACGGGAATGTGGATCGCCTTGGCCAGGGCTGCGGCGTCGCCGATCTGTACCGTCAATCCGCGCTCGGGCCGGTGCAGCACGGTCTGGCCGTGAAAGCCGACGATATCGATGTCCTGGGCCGAGATGCGGTGTTGCGCGGTAAAGGCGGCCACCGCCTCGGCATGGGCCAAAGTGACGGCCTGTTCGGCCTCCCGCAGGACACCCGGCCGCGCATCGCGCTGCGGCAGGTTGACGGCCTCGTACAGCGCCTGGCGCAGCAGGCGGCGCTCCATTTCGCTGTAGGGTCGGTATCCGGATGGCCCGAAGGCCCGGACTTTCCGGCCATCGGTTTCGATCATGGCGACATCGACCCCGTCGAGCGAGGTGCCGCTCATCAAACCTATTGCCGTCAACATCATTGTAATCGTGCCTTCGCCACGCCCTGCTCGAATCGTCCCGCCGACGACGACCAGCTTGTGCCAAACACGGACATCTTATAATGCCACACCGCACGCGCTTGCGGCAGGCCATTCCGCTATGGTTCCGCAACTCGTTACAATTACCGTGAAAATAGAATGATCAGAGTCGCAGACCAATGACCGCATTTAAATCAGATTTCCTGAACATTTTACAGGAACGCGGCTTTATCCACCAATGTTCCGATTTCGAAGGCCTCGACGCGCTCGCCGCGAAGGGCCAGGCCACCGCCTATGTCGGCTACGATTGTACCGCGCCGTCGCTGCATATCGGCAATTACCTCACCATGATGATGCTGCACTGGCTGCAGCAAAGCGGCAACAAGCCGATCACCCTGATGGGCGGCGGCACCACCATGGTCGGCGATCCCTCCGGCAAGGACGAATCCCGCGCAATCCGCTCGATCGAGGAAATCGAGGCCAACAAGGCCTCGATCCGCGGCGTGTTCGCCAAAGTGCTGCGCTACGGCAACGGCGCCAGCGACGCCATCATGCTCGACAACGCCGAATGGCTGACCAAGCTGAACTGGATCGAAATGCTGCGCGACATCGGCCGGCATTTCTCGGTCAACCGCATGCTGACGATGGACTCGGTGCGCCTGCGGCTCGAGCGCGAGCAGGAGATGAGCTTCATCGAGTTCAATTATATGGTCTGCCAGGCCTATGACTTCGTCGAGCTGGCCCGGCGCACCGGCTGCAGGCTGCAGATGGGCGGCTCCGACCAATGGGGCAACATCGTCAACGGCGTCGACCTCGGCCGCCGCATGGGCACGGAACAGTTGTTCGCGCTGACCACGCCGCTGCTCACCACCGCATCGGGCGCCAAGATGGGCAAGACCGCGCAAGGCGCGGTGTGGCTCAACGCCGACGCGTTCTCGCCTTACGATTTCTGGCAATACTGGCGCAACGTCGAGGACGCCGACGTCGTCAAATTCCTGAAGCTGTTCACGATCCTGCCGATGGGCGAGATCAACAAGCTTGCGGCGCTGCAAGGCGGCGAGATCAACGAGGCCAAGAAGGTGCTGGCGACGGAAGCAACCGCGCTGCTGCACGGCCGCGAAGCCGCCAACACCGCCTCCGAAACCGCGCGGCAAACCTTTGAGGAAGGCGCAATCGCGGAAAGCCTGCCGACGGTGGAAATTCCGCGCGGCGAACTTGATGCCGGCATCGGCGTTCTCGCGGCATTCGTCAAAGCCGGCCTCGTCGCATCGAATGGCGAGGCACGCCGCCAGATCAAGGGCGGCGGCCTTCGTGTCAATGATGCTGCCGTGACCGACGAGAAGATGGTCCTGAACGCCGCAAACCTCACGCAGGAAGGCGTTATCAAGCTGTCGATGGGCAAGAAGAAGCACGTCCTGCTCAAGCCTGCATAGGCGTATTCGCTTTACGCGCTTGCTCGGCGGCGCAGAAGCGCGCTCCCTGCCTTCCATGGATCAAAAGACGCCAGGAGGAGACGCGCTGACGACGCCGCAAAGACCGGCGCGCACCGCCCTCAACGTGCTCGCGCTATGCTTTGCGCTGTCGGTAGTCGGCCGCGGCCTCGGCGAGAGTTTTACGGTTTTCCTGAAACCGATCGCGGAGAGTTTCGCCTGGGACCGCGCCGAAGTGGTTTCGGTCTATTCGCTGACCTGGCTCGCGGGCGGGCTGATGGCGCCGTTCGTTGGCCGGCTGTTTGACCGCTCCGGGCCGCGCCTCGTCTATTCGCTCGGATTGCTGCTGCTCGGCGGCTCGTTCCTGGTTGCCTCGCGCGCGCAGGCGCTCTGGCAGTTCCAGCTCTCCACGGGATTGTGCGTCGGCATCGGCATCGCGCTGATCGGCGTGGTGCCGAACTCGATCCTGCTCGGCCGCTGGTTCGGACCGCGATTGCCAACCGCGATGGCGATCCTCTATTCGGCGACCGGCGCGGGCATCCTGGTGTTGCTGCCGGCCTCGCAGCTGCTGATCGACCGCATCGGCTGGCGCGATGCCTATCAATGGTTCGGGATCGTGGCGCTGTGTCTGTTGCTGCCGCTGCTGCTGATGCCGTGGCGGCTGTTCGCGACCGGCTCGCCGCATGTCGTCAAGAAGACCGACGACGGCTTCGTCGATGACGGCTGGACGCTGAAGAGCGCGATGCTCCACCACGTCTTCTGGGCGCTGTTCTCGACATTCTTTTTCACCGCGGTGGCGATGTACGCCATCACAGCGCAGATCGTGGCGTATCTGATCGACGCCGGCTTCCCTCCCCTGGAGGCGGCCACGGCCTGGGGTTTTTCCGGCGTGGTGCTGCTGTTCGGCATGCTCGGGATTTCGACGCTGGACGGCATCATCGGCCGCAGGCCGTCGGTGCTGTTCAGCTACGGCGTCTCGATCGTCGGCATCATCCTGCTCTGGCTGCTGCAATATTATCCGAACTACTGGCTGCTGACCGGCTTCATCATCTCTTTCGGCAGCATGATCGGTTCGCGTGGGCCGCTGATCACCGCGACTGCGCTGAACATTTTCCGCGGCAAACGGGTCGGCACCATCTTCGGCACCATTTCGATCGGCAGCGGCCTCGGATCAGGGCTGGGCTCGTGGGCCGGCGGCCTGATCCATGACTGGACCCACAGCTACAACGCGCTGTTCGTATTCGCGCTGGTCAACGTGGTGCTGGGATTGATCCCGTTCCTGGTGGTGCCGGCGCTGCGGCGGTGACAATACAATCCAGGGACGGCGCAATTGTCATCACGGGCGCCACCAGCTCCTTCGCCATCGGCCGCCGCCACGAACCAGCCGCACGACGACAAGCAGCAATATCGCGCCGATGGTCGCATTGATGATTGCGCTGATGATTCCGGTTCCGAGATGAATGCCGAGCTGCGGCAAAAGCCAACTTCCGATAAAGGCGCCCACAATCCCGATAAGGAGATCGCCGACGATCCCAAATCCGGTCCCCTGCACGATTTGGCCCGCGAGCCAGCCGGCCACGAGACCGACAAACAAGATGACCAGCAAACTCTCGCCCGACATATGCATATCGTCACCTCAGCGGTTGGCCGCAGGGCCAGCATTGCAGGCTGGTCCGCATCTGTCTGTATAAGATTGATCATGCCCGACCGAACAAAGCCGGCCGGGCAGATCTTTGGTCGTTCGTAGCGCGTGGCTCAGTATCGACCGCCGCCGACACCAATGCTCACGCCGGGCGCATGAATTCCAATACCCGGTCCGCGCTCTTCATAGCCGCGGCGCTCGATATAGCGCTCGCGCGGCGCATAGCCATACGAGTCGCGAGACTCGCGCAGGATGACGCGGCGCTCACCGCGCTCACGCCAGCAACGGCCGTCTTCGTCGCAAACCATGCGTACGTTCTGAATGTGGCTGTCCGATGCGACCGGGCCAATCGAAAGCGGAGCCGCCGAGGCGGCAGTGGCGAACAACGCCGCAGCGCCGGCTGCCAGCGCGAGGGTGAGCGTTTTCATTTTTTCTCCGGGGGTTGATGTGTCAGGGGACCAATAGGCCGGTGGCCCGTTGGTTCCTGCGACATCTTCACGTGTTCTGCCTGGATCAAACGGCGCGAGAGGCAAGAATCTATTCTTTGACTCGGGGCAGGATAGGCAGGTCGAGCAGGAAATGTGCCCCTTTGGGATTTCCGGAGGTGAGCGTCAGGTTGCCTTGAAGCTGCCGCACCATGCCGACGATCACCTTGAACCCCAGACTGGTTTGCGACTGATCAATGTCGAAGCCGTCCGGAAGGCCGACGCCATGGTCGGAAACCTCGACATGAAGATGTTCGTCGATTTCCCGCGCACTGACCTCGATAACGCCACCGCCTTCGGGGTAGGCGTATTTCACCGCGTTTGTGACGAGTTCGTTGATCAGGAGCCCCAATGGAATGGCATGGTCAGCCGAAAGCAGCATTGGGTCGGCATGGCAGTGCAGCGTATGGCCATCCGTCGTACCTTGCAGCTTTTTGCAAAGCTCGTTCATGAAGTCTACGAGTTCGACAAAACCGACGTGCGAACTACGCCATAGATGATCATGTACCTGGGCGATGGTGTCGACGCGCAGGCTTGCATCCTCAAGCGCATTTCTGACATCCGGGGATAGAGCCGTCCGGGCCTGCACGCGCAGCAATCCGACCACGGAAGTCAGACTGTTCTTGACGCGGTGGCTCATCTCCCGCGTCAGCAGCGCCTGGTGCTCAAGTGCCTCCTGCAGCTTGGCGTCCGCCTGCTGACGTTCGATGGCGACGCCGAGCAGGCCAGCAAAGCCGGCCAGAAAATCGGCGTCCGCCTCGTCAAACTGGCCGGGATCGGCGCTATCGACCTCCAATACGCCGAAGAACGTTTTGCCCTCCCCGCCCTTTTCGATCAGCACGTTGATCGCGCGCCTGACGCCGTGATCCTTCAGGAGCTGGGGTGTCCGGAAACGGGTCTCCACCTCCAGGTGATTCGAGATAACCGTGGCCCCGGTTTGGTAGGCGTATCCGGCCGGCGATCCGAGATCGGCGGTGAGCGAGACGCTATCGATGGTGTCGAGGTCCCAGCCGACGCCGGCGCGCACCCTCAGGTGGTCCTCTTCCGGCACATATTCCAAGACTTTGGCGAATCGTGTCTGAAGCCCGTCGGCGCAAAGCTCGGTGGCCCGCTGCAGGATTTGTCGGTAGTCGCGGGTTTGCATAGCGATGCGGCCGAACTCGCCGAGCAGGGATTGCTGCCGAAGTCGGTATGGAAGCTCGTCCCGATCAGGCGATTCTGCAGGAAACTTGAATAGTTCCTGAACTGCGTCAGACGGCATATGCAATCGCGGACCTCCCGAGCACGGCCTTCGCCAGGGATCAGTTCAGATTTCAGCCAGTGCTTTCAGAGCATTATGGCAGCCCGGCGTTGGTCAGTCTGAGCAAAACAGCTCACTTCAGCGCCCCGGTGCGTGAGCGCCCGCTCCTGCAGCATCACGAATACGTGGGTCATGGTCTGTGGTGTGGACCACCGACAGCACGAAAGGCGGCGTGCGATCACTCACACCTTCCAGGAGGTGCGCATGCTCGATTCTGAAAGCGACCGAAAGCGCGACCTTGAGTGCCTGCGCCTGGCATCGGACCTCATTGAACTCGCATCCATGTCGCTCACCCCGGACTTGAAGGCGCAGTGTCTGCGGATGGCAGCCGAATTGACCGAGCAGGCGAATCAGGGACACGGCAGCTAGTAGCCCGTTTAGGAAAGTTCCCGTCAACATGGCTGCAGAATTGCCCAGCAAATCACCGACCATCGTTCTGATCGTAGAGGACGACACACTGCTGCGGATGTGTGCCGCAGAGATTGTTGAGGAAGCAGGCTTTGCAGTTATTGAAGCTGCTGATGCAGACGCAGCGATGGCCCTGCTGGAATCCCGCTTGGACATTGCGTTGCTGCTCACAGATATCGACATGCCCGGCAGCATGAACGGATTGCAATTGGCCCACGCGGCGCGCAACCGGTGGCCGCCAATCAAAATTCTCGTCGTATCGGGACACGTGCGGCTACAGCCCTTCGAACTTCCGCAGGACAGCTGCTTTCTCGCAAAGCCTTACCAGACTGCGGCACTGGTCGAGGCGCTGTGTACGCTGGCGCCTCCCTTGGGCCATCCCTATCGGGAACCCAGCAATGTCCACTGAGCTGTTTTGCTCAGACGTGAGCACCATATTCGTGCAAATCTAACCTGCCCAATCAGACTCTAATCTTGTGATGATCGGCCCGAAGCACTCGCATCAACACGCTGCCAAAAGCGATGTCCCAGGTACAAATGGACCATGACCCGCGAAGCAATCAACTGCTCGGCGCCCTGGAGCCGGACAGCCGCAAGAGAATAGATTCCTACCTCGAGCCCATCGATTTCCAGCTCGAAGAAATGGTCTGCGATGCCGGCGGTCTGCTCAAGCACGCCTATTTTCCGCAAGGCTCGGTTCTGTCGCTATTGACCGTTCTGGAAAATGGCGCCGCCATCGAGACTGCCAACATCGGTCGCGAAGGTGCGTTCGGCCTCTTTGCAGCCATGTACAGCCGCGTCTCGTTCAACCGCTGTCTCGTGCAACTCCCAGGTCATACAGTCCGTTGCCCGATCGAGCTGTTGCGATATGAATTCAAAAGCAGCGAACACGTGCGCGATCTGTTCGTGAGTTACTCGGAGACCCTGCTTTCACAGGTTCAGCAGACGGTTGCCTGCAATTCCATGCACACGACGGAAGAGCGCATGTGCAGGTGGCTATTGATGATGCACGACCGCGCCGGCGGTGAAGCGCTGCCTTACACACACGAGTTTCTTTCGCATATGCTCGGCGCGAACCGGAAATCCGTAACGCTTGCCGCGCAGTCGATGCAGACCGCCGGTCTCATCCATTATCGCCGCGGCACCATCCAGGTACTTGACCGAGCGGGCTTAGAGAAGGCGTCATGCGAATGTTACGCCATCGTCAAGGAGCGCTTCGATGCGTTCCTGACACCGCCTTCGACGGCGGTACAGGGCCACAACAAGGGCCGTACGGCCGGGTGAAGCCCCCGCTAGACCCGATAACGCTCCATAACCTCGCGGTCCGGCTCGTAACCGAGCCCCGGCCCTTCCGGCACCGCGACCGCGCCATCGGCTCCGACATCGATCGCACCGCGCCAAAGGCACGCGGCACGGTTCATATAAAAGAACTCGACGAAGGTCTTGTCGTCCCGCAACGACAGCAAGTGCAGCGTCGCCAGAAGGCCCGGACCGAAATAGGGCGAATGCGGCGCCAGCCTGACGCCCCTTTCGTCGGCCAGATCGACCACCTTCAAATATTCAGTGATGCCGCCGACCTTGGTCACCGAGGGCTGCGCGTAGCTGACCGCGCCCGCATCCATCATCAGGCGAAATTGATTGACGGTGCAGGCATTCTCACCGGCGGCGATATCGAGCCCGCCCTTCGTGCGGGTCTCCGCCAGCGCGGCAAAATCTTCCGGCGGCCATACCGGCTCCTCCAGAAACATCGGCGCGGCCGCCTTGCATTCATGCGCGAAGGCGATGGCTTCCGCCGACGTCATCGGGCAGTTCATGTCGACCATCAGCGGGATGCCGTCGCCGATCGCGCGCCGTGCGGCGAATACGGCTGATACCGTCGTCTCATGAAGCTTGATGGCGGTGTAACCCCGCCGCAGCGCCGTCTCGCATTCGCTGGCGACGAGATCGGGTGTTCCGATCCGCAGCAGGCTGGCATAGGCCGGAATCCGCGCCCGCTTGCGCGCGCCCAACAGGCGGTGAAGCGGGACGCCTTGCATGCGCGCCGCGAGGTCCCACAACGCGATATCGAGGGCGGAGATCGCGAACATCGTGATGCCGTAGCGGCCGAACAGATGCAGATTGCGCTGGATACGATCCATGAAGGCGGGAATATCAGCGGCGTCGGGGACCTCGAGACCTCGGGCCTGCGGCGCAATCATTTCATCGATGGCGGTGGCACAGGATCGCGGGCACACATAGCTGAAGGCGTCACCCCAGCCGGTCAATCCTGTATCCGTCGAGACCTCGACGAGAACGATTTCGAGCGCAGATATCGCTGACGCGCCCTGCTTGAAGCTCGCCACGCCGGCGTCATAGGGGATGCGAATGTGATGCGCACGGACGTCGGTGATCAGCATAACGCCAGCCTCCCTTTTTTGAAAGCTAGCGCGAGACGATGCCGATTGGCCAGATCAATCGCTGATGGCAAAATCCCTCAACCGCTCGCGCCCTAATTATTGGTCGGCGGGAATTCGATCGGGTTGTTCTGCTTGCCGGTGTTGAATTCGAAGATCTTGCGCAGCACGCCGGGCGCCATCGCTGAAATCGGATTGACGCGCAGTACCGGCGCGGCCGGAGTACCGACGACCTCATAGGTGACGCCGATCAAGCCCTCATTGCTGCCGCCGCCGAGGAACAGGCCGAGCACGGGAATCTGGCCGAACATGTTGTTGAGCCCGTACATCGGAACGAAGGTCCCGCTCATGCGAACGGAGTTGCCGATATAGTCGAGAGTGCCTTCGATGGTGGCGCCGATGGTCGGGCCCTTCACGACGCCGTCCCGGATCGTGAGATGTCCGCTTTGCCGGGTGAATTCCGCGCGCAACGCCGAGAACGACACGCCGTTCTGTACGCCTGCCGGTCCGCCCGCCGCCGCGCGCTCCAGTTCAGGAACGCCTTTGACGGAGAAGTCGCGGATATTGATCAGGCCCTCTTTGGCTGATGGTTCGACCGTCGGCGGTTCCATCGCGAGTGAGAGCTGACCGCCGAAGACCTTCGAGTTGGTATCGGTGAAGCGGAGGAACGCCCCGGCGTCATTGGTCTGCAGAATGATCAGGTCACGCCCCTGCCCCTGCACGCGACCGCGCAAATCGGCGGACACCGGCGAATCGCGCCCGACCTTGCCCGTCATCGCAAACGTCTTGATGACGCCATTGCGCCGGGACATCTTGGCGTCGACGCTGCGCAGCGCCTCGCCATTGTGGCCGGCGACCGCGCCGAGCTTGACGTCGATGTCCAGATCGATGTTCTTGGTCTTCTTGGCGTCGGCTTCCTTGCCCGAGATCGCCGATTTGAGGAAGCCGCGGCCGTCGAACACGTCGCCGCGCATCGTCACCTTCACTACGCCATCGGCGTTGCGTTCGGCTTTCAGCGAGGTCTTGTCGCCCTCCGACGGCGAGTAGGTCGGGAAGTTCGCGGTCATCAGCTCGCCATTCGCGTCGACTTCCAGCGAGCCCTTGATCGAGACGCCGCCACCGTCGACGACGATGTCCTGGAACAGCGTCGACTGCTCCTTTTTGACGACGCTGAAGGTCGCCTTGCCGGACCTGCCCGGTACCTTGACCCAACCCGGCAGGATGTTGTCGAGCCGGAGCGCGGTGAGATCGGCCTCGATACCGACGCGGCTGTCGTTTTCACCGATCTTGCCGATCAGTTTGATCGGGATCGCGCCGCTGACGGCCGGACCAAGATCGAGCCCAAGCCGCGCGCGGCTGGCGTCATCCAGTGTCGCCGACAGCTTGATGTCGGCGTCACCTTCGTTCGGCTTGCGATAATCCAGCGACGCAGCCTGGCCGTTGATCTTGACGTCGCCCCTGACCTGATAGCCGTTATTGTTGGCAACGACCTTCAGCGTGTTGGCCTCCAGCTTCTGGTTCATCACCAGCTTGTCGATGGAAACCCCGCCGAGATCGGCGGTCACGGAATAAGTGGTATCGGCCTTGGTCAGCACGCCCTTGACCGGCATGCCGAGCATGACGGTGGCCGTCACATTTCCCTTGCTCGCGTTCGGATCGACGAAGGTGGCGGATACGTCGCTGAGGCGATCGGATGCCAGAATCTCGGCCGCCGCCGGGATGGTGCCGTCGATGCGGAATTTGACCTTTGCCGGCGATGGCTTCGGCGCCATGTCCGGCACCTCGAAGGTGAAATCCGAAATGGTGACCTTGCGACCGGCCGGCGTATCGGCGATGCCCTGGCCGATGTTGACGGTGGCGGTGCGACCCGTCACCCGCGCCTTCAGGTCGGCGTCGCGCACGACCGGCATGTCATCGACGGGGCGCACCGTCACGCCCGTTGCCGTGATATTGACCGCCAGGCCGTCGTCGGGAATCGGCGGGCCCTTGCGCGACAAATTTCGCACCGGCGAATTGACGCCGACCTCGATGCGCTGGAGCGTGCCGCGTTCGATCCGCTCGATCACCCACTCGCGCACTTCCGGCACGATCAGAACCGGCCACATCCGCTTGAGCGCGGAGGCCGACATCGGCGTACCGGCAAAGCCAAGCTGGAGCCGCGCCTCGCCGGAATAATCGACGCTGCCGGTTCCGGCGACGCCGATCTCGCCATTGCTGATATCGGCCTGCGTCAGCAGAAAGCGCTTCCTTTCGGTGTCGAAGCGCATGCCGATCGCGATGCGATTGAAGATCAGCGGCTGTTCGCCCTCATTGCCGGCCAGCACGATGGTGCCGCCGCTCAACCCGGCCTGCCATTCGGTCGTGGTTCCATTCGGCGGCTCAAGATGGCCGAGCAGAGTTACCCGGTTTGCACCGGAAACGATCTTGAACGGGGCGACCAGCACGCGCCGCGCGGAATCCCATTCGACGTTCATTTCCGCCGCATCGATCGCCATTGGATAATCGGGCGTATCGCTGTCGATGATGTGGCCGGCACCGGCGGTCAGCTTGCCGCGGAAATAGGTCGGCAGGCCATCGCGGCCGAGTTCGCCTTTCAGCTCGCCCGATAGCGGCAGGTTTGCGCTGTAGGTGAGATCCTTGACCCGCATCGCCAGCAGAATATTGGCCGTCGGCACCTTGTCGGCACGCAGATCGACCGAGCGCACGCCGTTGGTCGGCGGCCCGATCACCGCCCGCAGCGACCATGGTCGGGCGCCCTCCTCGCCCACGCTCAGCGCCACGCCACCGGCGCTCGGCCGGCGAAGGCTCATGCTGATATTGTCGAACGTCCATTTGTTGCCGCGCTGCTGGTCGTCGACGACCAGATTGCCGTTCTTCAAGCCGATCTCGTTGAGATTTTGTCCGTCGAGACCGGTCAGGCTCAGGCTGTCGAGCCAATCGAGGCCGGCCAGCAATCCGTTCTGTGCCGTCTCGGGCGCCGGCGTGCCAGGGGGCGGTGCCGGCCGCGGGAATGTGGGCGCCAAGCCAGCGTCGCGCTTCGAGGCTACGCCGGTCGCCAATGGTTTGGCCGTGTCACCGGCGGATACCGTCACCTGGCCATCCGGTGTGATTCGTACCGCGAGTTCGGCATCGACCAAATTGAGGCTCTCGGCGCGAAGCCGCCCCATCAACAACGCGGTGCCGGATAATCTCACTTCGGCTTTCGGGGCGCTTGCGACAATCGCCTGGTCGCGATCCCTGACCACGATGTCGCGGATACGCACCGCGATTCGAATTTTGCCGGCGCGCTCGATTTGCGTGCCACCGACCTCGACCGTATTGCCGTGCCCGATATTTTCCTCGATCGCCGCCGCAAGCCAGGGCGTCGCCAGGTCGAGATTGATCGGCCCGGCGCCGAGCCGCCACCAAAGCCCGCCGAAACAGCTGGCAAAGATCACGGCCAGCACCGCAATTACGACCGTCAGGCGCTTGACCCAACGTTCGCCGGTGACCCATCGGTTCAGCGCCGAGACATTGTCGCTGAACCGGTGAAAACGGGAATTGGAACGGGACAACAACCGTCGTGCCCGGTGGCGCGCCGCCTCGTCCTGGTCGGTATCCCAGCCGGCCTCGTCATCCCATTGCGAGATATGAGCCTCAGCACGCGGATTCGACCCTTGGGGTCCGGAACCCTGGGGTCCAGAACCTTTGAGCCCAGAACCTTGGAGCCCAGGACTTTGGGGCGAACTATTCCTAGCCATTGCCTCTCGGTGCTGGCGCTGAGGTTGATCGTCGCCGCAGGCGCGCCCATCGATCTGTATCGAGCGCTCCTGTGTCGGCATCGCTGCCAATCCTCGATTAATACTGTTACTCGTAGCCAGGCCCAAGGACTCAATCGCCGACTCAATCAAACGGACCTTCAACGAGCGGACGGGTGGTGCGTCGAATTCCTTGTAACCATACTCCGAGGTCATCAAACTTGCCCAGCGGCCGGAGCGAATCCGATAGGCCGGGACAAGACCCGCAATACCCTATTGGTTGATCCGCCGAAAGCGACGAAAGGAAGGCGTATGTCCAAGAAAACGCGCAAGAAATCCTCCAAGGGATCCGCAAAGACACCCGCAAAGGCACCAGCCAAGTCACCCGCGAAGACACCTGCCAAGAAATCCGCCCACAAAACGATCCCGGCGAAGGCAGCCCGCAGTGGCTCGAAAGCTCCAGTCAAAACGCCCGCGGCCAAGACCGGCAAGGTGGTCGCGAAGAAGTCCGGCACGGCAGCCAAGGGCGCCTTGACCAAAGAATCCCACAAGCCCGCGTCGAAATCGTTAAAATCCAAGCCATCGACGGCACCGAAGCCTGATTTGACGCCCATTCCCGAGGCCGCTGCGAAGCCGGACAGCAAACCAGGCTTGGTCTCGGGTCGGGTTGAAGGCGCCAAAGCGCCCAGCTTCCAGCTGCCCCGGGATGGTGGCGACAGCGTATCCCTGGCCGATTACGCCGGGCGGAAACTGGTACTGTTCTTCTACCCCCGCGCCGATACTCCCGGCTGCACGAGGGAGGCAATCGATTTCACCCGCCTCAAGGACGCGTTCGCCGAAAGCGGAACGGCCGTCCTGGGCATCTCCGCCGACACCGTGAAGGCCCAGGAGTCCTTTCGCGACAAGCACCAGCTCTCGATTCCTCTGATTTCGGATGAAAAACACGAGATGCTGGAGGCCTATGGCGCCTGGGGCGAAAAATCCATGTATGGCAGGACTTTCCTCGGGATTCTTCGCACGACCGTTCTGATCGGCAAGGACGGCAAGATCGCCAAAATCTGGCGCAACGTGCGGGTCGATGGCCACGCCGACGAGGTATTGGCCACAGCCCAAGGATTATAGTTTTCCAGGTTCCATTTCCCAAAAATTAACCATGAGTGGGTCAAATCGGCCTCGCAAATTGAGCCGTACGGAACCCCAGTCCGACCGGCGCGGGAGAGCCGATGTCGTACCGTTCCGGTCATCATTCCGAGTACCACCAGCACCATCATCCCCATGACAGCCGGGCGCGACGTCCCGTGGCGCAGGCCGCGGCACTCCCCCCGGCCAATGACGGCTATGCCATTGTCCATGCCGGCAAGCAGGTGCGGTTCGGGCCCGTGGTGTTCTGGATCGTCGTCGGCACGATCATCGTGCTCGGAATGTGGTCGGCGGCGACCGCCACCTATTTCGCCTTTCGCGACGACGTCCTGACCCGGCTGATCGCCCGCCAGGCCGAGATGCAATACGCCTATGAAGACCGCATCGCCGAGCTGCGCGCCAAGGTCGATCGCACCACCAGCCGCCAATTGCTCGACCAGGAACAGTTCGACCAGAAGCTCGACCAGATCATGAAGCGCCAGACCGCGCTGGAATCCCGCGCCACCGCGCTCGGCTCGATTCCGGACAGCACGGCCACCGGATCGATCCGGCCGCCGGCACGCGGCGCCGCCGCCGAGACCCCCGCTTCCGGGACACCGAAGCCCAGCCCGATCAGCGACACCGTGATCTTTGTGGCGCCGCCGGATCGTGAAGCCCGTTTGGAGTCGCGCGCACCGGTCGTGGTCAAGCAGCAAGCCAACCAGTACGCCAAGGTTCAGGGCGTCGACAACGTCCTGGTCCGCCTGCAGACCTCGCTCGACCAGGTTGAGCGGCGCCAGATGGCGGCGCTGAGCTCGGTCGAAGACAGCATGGAATCGCGCGTCCGCCGGATGCGCGGCGTGTTCACCGATCTCGGTCTCGACATGGCGCAACTCGAAGCCGCGACGCCACGTTCGGGCGTCGGCGGCCCCTTCGTTCCGGTGAAGCTTGGGGCCGATGCCGGCCCCTTCGAGCGCCAGCTCAACCGGATCAACGCCACCCGTGCCCAGGTCGAGCGGCTCAACCGCACGCTGGCACTGGTGCCCTATCGCAAACCCGTCGTCGGCGAAGTCGAGTTCACCTCCGGCTTCGGTGTTCGCAGCGATCCCTTCCTCGGTCGGCCGGCGATGCATACCGGCCTCGATTTCCGCGCTGCGACCGGCGATCCCGTGCGCGCGACCGCGAACGGCAAAGTGGCTTCATCGGGATGGATGGGCGGCTATGGCCGCATGGTCGAGATCGACCACGGCAATGGGTTATCGACCCGCTACGGCCATCTGTCGGAGATCCACGTCAGGGTCGGCGACGTCGTCAAGATCGGACAGGTGATCGGTGCGGTCGGCTCGACCGGCCGCTCGACCGGTCCGCATCTGCATTACGAAACACGGATCGACGGCGACGCGGTCGACCCGCAGAAGTTTTTGCGCGCCGGCGTGCGGCTCAGCGCCGGCTAGAAGTGAGCGCGAAGCGCCAACGATCGCCCGCCCCCGACGCCGCAGACAAAAAAGAGCGAAAACAACCCCATGCAAAGTAGAATGGGCAGGGGGTTACGGTATTAAATACCGGTAAGCAGCGCCATTATCGTCGACCACCGCCTCCGCCCATTCCACCGCCGCCAAAGCCCCCGCTTCATGCCAATACTTTGTAGTCCGGTGCAGAAGCGAGAAACCGCGCATACGCATCCGCATCTGGCGGCGTGAACTTCTCCGCCAGCGCGCTGCGCCGGCGTGTTGTTGTCCCGATGTCGGCGAGCAACTCGTCAAAATGCTTGAAATGGTAGGGCGCCACGCACAGCCCGCCATAGACGCCGGCCGCCGGCCGCTCCACGCGCTTGAAGTTGAGCATCAATTCGATGTTGTCACGCATCTCGGCGGGGCTCGGCTGCTGTGCAAGCTGGCCGTCGGCGTAACGAACCAGCCAGTTTGCCGCCAAATCGGCGCACAGCACCGTGCAGAAACTGGAGTTGAAGCCGACAAAACCCATATCCGGCAGGTCCGGGTTGGCAATCAGCCGGTAGAGCCTGTACTGGCCGTCGCCGTCCACCAGCCGGTCGCGAAGCGCCTGCGGCAGGAACGGCACGCCGAGCTTGTAGCCGATGGCCAGGATGGCGAGGTCGGCTGCAACGCGCTCGCCGCCGGTCATCACGATGCTGTTGCCGTCATAGTGGTCGAAGCTGCCGCGGATCGCCTTGATCCGGCCATCGGCCACCATCGGAAAGAAGTCCGGCGTGGCGATCGGCACCGAGCAATTGACGCCGTCCTCGATGCGCTGCTTCGGAACCATGTCGCATTTCTTCAGCTTGAGCTGCAGCTTCAGCATGCTTTCCAGGCCGCGCCAGTTGGCCCAGACAAACGGCTTCGCCACCGCGTGCTTGAACCGCGACAGCGCCCCGATGCCCCAGCTCTTGAACATCTCCTCCTGTGCGCGGATGTAGAGGATGCGCTTGAAGTTGACGAGGCCGCCGATGAAGTAGGGAATCCGCCACACCGGTTCGCGGTACACCAGCGTGACGTCGCTGGCGCCGGAATTGACCGCGTTGACGGCGATGTCGGTGGCCGATTTCGAGCCGCCCAGCACGACCACCTTCTTGCCCCTGGCGAGGCCGGCATCGTTGTATTGCGAGGAGTGCAGGATGCGCCCGCCCTGCGCCTTGAACGCCTCCTCGCCGCGCAGGCTGAGGGTCTGCGGTTCGTTGAACTGCCCGATGCAAACAGCGACGAAGTCAAAATCCTCCTGCGTGCTGCCGGCGGGGCTACGAAGGTCGAGCCGCCAGCCCGGCTGTGAGTCCGAGCGGCTATTCATCTGCACCACTTCGGTATTGAAGCGGATCAGGCGATCGAGGCCATGATCGCGGGCGTATTCGGCAAGATAGGCATGGACCTGCGGACCCTTCGGCCATTCCGGATAAGACGCCGGCATGGCCTTGTCGGTGTAGCGGTAAAGCTCTTTCGGGCTCTGGGTCTGCACGTCGGGATAGGATCTGGCCGGCTCCCATACGCCGCCGAGATCGCCGCTGCGCTCGACAATGGTGACGCGGTGTCCGCGCGACGAAAACGCCTTGGCCGCGGCCAGCCCGGACACGCCGGCGCCGATGATGCAGACCTGCATTTGCTTGACCATGGATTTGTCTCCGTCGTGAAGGTGAAAGCTCGCGCCGCTATTCGTTGGCCTCCGGCGGCAGGAAGTTCACCTCGTGCTCGGCGGAAACCCGGACCACCTCCGCGGGGTCGGTCATGTTGTGCAGCCGGTTGAACAGCGCTTCGAGCTTCTGCATCGGCGAAACCCAGAACAGCGCACGAGCGGGCTTGTCTGACTTGTTGAAGTAACCGTGCGGAATGCCGCGCGGCAGACGCACCAGGTCGCCGGCCTTCGCCTTCACCCAGACGCCGTCGAGCTTGAGATCGAGTTCGCCTTCCTGCACCAGGATGAATTCGTCCTGGGTCGGATGGATATGGACCGGCACGAACTGGCCGGGGTCGCTGTTGGTCTCGAAGGCGAAGGTGGAATCGGTCACCGCCTTCGGGAAATAGACCTGACCGAGGATATTCCAGGTCACGCCGCCGTAGCCGGTGCCATCAGCGGTGATACCCTTTTCGAGCGCCGTCATGTGCCGCCTCCTGTTGGATAATTTGTCCGTCCGGATCAATCCGTCGTGTTTGCGCAGGCTGCGGCGAACCCACCCGGCCGTCTAGCCGCAAAACGAATCCGCCATCGGCGCCGAAGAATTTCTTTTGGCCGGGCACGGGCGATGTTGCGGCGCAGGATCATCGTGACGCTGTTGTCGCCGGCTGCGCAACGATCGGGCACAATCCGCTGCCAAATCGCCTTTCCAAGCACCCGTCCCGGAGATATTATAGGGTTCAAACAAACCCGAAGGCCGTGTGACGACGATGGGCGCAGCCGTTGCGGAGAAGGTTCGAGACGCCAGACTGGCCGCGTTCAACCGCGTATCGACCGGCGATGTCGATGCCGCTGCCGAGGCGATCGGACGCATCTTCTGCCCCCATCAGTTGACGCCCAATCGCCCGTCGGCGCCGGGTTTCTACGCCCTGCACAATTGCGCCGCCTTCGACGGGTTCTCCATCAACTACGTCGCCTATGGCGGGACAGTAACGATCGATCCCGGCTGCCTCGACCGCTTCTTTCTGCTGCAGATTCCGCTGCACGGATCGGCGCGAATAGGCACCGCGGCCTGCGAGGTTGAGAGCAGCCCGGGCACGCGCGCTTCGCTGCTGTCTCCGACGATCCCGACGCGGATGACATGGGACGGCGATTGCGCCCAGTTGATCCTTCTGGTGGACCGGCGGCTGGTCGAACAGCGGGCCGCAGCGCTTTCGGGGAAGCCGGCCAGCGCGGTCGAGTTTGCGCCGGCGATCGATCTCAACCAGGCCTGCGGGCGCGAACTCCAATCACGGGCCGCCGATCTGGTCGATCTGGCCGAGCATCTCGGACCAGGCCGCCGCTTGGCGCCGCTGGCTGCGGCCGAACTGCGCGAAACCCTGCTCGGCGCCCTGCTCCATGGTCAGCGCCACAGCCGGAGCGAAGCGATGCTGGTGTTCGGCGGCCGCGCCGAAACGCTACCGCGGCCGTTGCGGCAGGCGCGGGATTGCCTGCATGCCCACGCGGCCGAGCCGCTCGATCTGGCCCAGCTCGCCGGCATCACCGGCATCGGCATCCGCGCGCTGCAGATCGGCTTCCGCCGCCATTTCGGCACGTCCATTTCACAGATGCTGCTCGATATCAGGCTGGCGCACCTCAATGCCCGGCTGACTAGCGCCCGCCCCGGCGAGAGCATCACGGAAATCGCGTTCGAACTTGGATTTACCCATCTCAGCCGCATGGCCCGCGCCTACGGCAAGAAATTCGGCGAAACGCCGTCCTCGACCCTGCGCCGATTGAGCTGAACAAATCCGGGCGCTGGCCTAGTGCCCGACCTCACCCGCGATGATGTCGCCGAACAGCTCCCAGCTTACGCCGTTAAACTTCATCAGCTGCATCTGCTCGATCGGAAAGAAGTCGTTCGGGCCGGTGTTGATCTGGATGCCGGGCAGCAGCACATCGCTGGTAAAGCCTTTCAGGCTGGCGGCCTGCTTCATCACGTTCTCGCGCGTGAGATTGTCGCCGCATTGTTTGAGCACCTGGACCATGGTCTGCGCCGTCGCATAGCCGTAGACGTTGTTGTTGTTGGTCTTGTCGCCGTCCGGGAAATACTTGTCCATGAAGGCGGCCCACGCCTTGATGCCGGGATCGTCCTTCCACACGGGGTCGGTCGGATCCTTGATGTAGGCGGTCGAGATGATGCCCTTGGCGTTGTCCAATCCGGCGGGCTTGAGCACGGTCGCCACCGACGTCGAGACGTTGCCGAGCAGATAGACCGGCTTCCAGCCGAGTTCCGCGACCTTGCGGATCGCCTGCGCCGCGCCCTTTGGCGCTGCCCACGTCATGAAGATGTCGGCGCCGGAATCTTTCAGCGCCACGATCTGCGAATCGATGGTGGGGTCGGCAACCTCGTATGATTTGTCCGCGATGATCATGTTGGCCTTGGCACCGAGGCCGTCGCGCAATCCCTTCATCTGATCCCGGCCGGCGTCGTCGTTCTGCCAGATCGCGGCGATCTTGCCGTTCGGATAATTCTTCAGGATGTAGGCCGCGTAGATCCGGCCCTCGCTCTGGTAGTTTGGCTGCCAGCCCATGGTCCACGGAAAATTCTGCGGATCGCCAAATTTGGTGGCCCCTGTCGCCACGAAAAGCTGCGGGACTTTCTTTGCGTTCATGTATTTCTGGATCGCCGAGTTCGACGGCGTGCCGAGCGGCTGGAAGACCAGCAAAACCTCGTCACTCTCCACCAGCTTGCGTGCCTGCTCGACGGCCTTGGGCGGACTGTAGGCGTCGTCATAGCTGATGAAACTGACCTTGCGGCCGTTGATGCCGCCTTCGGCGTTGATCTTGTTGAAATAGGCGGCCTGGGCCTTGCCGATGGTGCCGTAGGCGGAGGCCGGGCCGCTATAGGGCATGATGTTGCCGATCTTGATTTCGGTATCGGACGCGCCCGGATCGTATTTCTTCTGCGCGTGGGCTGCGGTCGCGGTCATCGCGGCGATCGCCGTCATGGCAACCAGAGTTCGGATTCGGGCCGTCATCGCTCTCTCCCACGCGTTTATTATTTTGGCAAAGTGTCGCAAGCCGCGCGCGGACTGGCAAGGCGCTGCTTATTCCGCAGGATGAAACAGGATTGTTGCGCGCCGCCTTTTATGATTGATGCATGGCGACACGTTTCCCCTGCAAGGCTTCCTTAGAATTGAACCCGACGACACGCATTGGTCCCCGACATCCGAAGCTCGCCGCAGGCGGATTCCGTGCCGCGCGATGGCTGGCTGCGAAAACATTTGGCGCGACAGGCTTTCACCAGCTCGGCTCAAAATTTGCCGATGCGCAGGTAGCGCATGTGCGCGACAAGCTCGCGCGCGGGGAAACGGTTTATCTCGCCGGCCTCGGCGCGCCCGGCACGCACAATTCAGGCGTGGCGCTGGTCGAGGTGACGCAGGCCCATGGCCCCCGCCTGATCCTCAACAACGAGGAAGAACGCTTTTCCGGCAACAAGCACACGACGGAATATCCGCGCGCCTCTGTTGACGCGATGGTTGCAGCCTTGCGCGGCATGGGGCGCGACATCGGCGATATCGACGCCTGGCTTACCAGCTGGGACTACCCGACATTGGCGGGAACGCTGGCGCGCTCGGTGCTGGAAGAAGTGCCGCAAAGCCTCAAGCTGCTACGCACCACCGAAGCCGCCGGCTTCGACGGACGGCGTCTCGACCAGATGACGCGCACACCGAAGATCCTTGCCAAGCAATTGGGACTTGCCGAGCGTGTGCCGCTGATCTGCCTGCCGCATCACGACAACCATGCCTGGTTTTCCTTTGCCGCCTCGCCCTTCGTCGACGACGGCGAGCCGGTGGCCGTGGCGGTGCTGGATGGCACCGGCGATCAGGGGTCGATCTCGTTGTATGTGGTCGAGAACGGCAAGATGCGCCGGCTCTACTGCAACGATAGCATGTTCGATTCACTGGGCGCGTTCTACAGCGTGATTTCATCGACGCAGGGCGGCTGGACCTGGCTCTCCAGCGAAGGCCGCTATATGGGCGCGGCCGCCTGGGGCGACATGAACCGCGCGACAAATCCGTATTACGCGCGGCTGCGAAACGTCCTGCACTTCGGCGAGGCCGGCGAAGTCAGGCTCAACCGCGCGATGGCCAACTGGTATTGCGACCCGTTCGATAACCCTTACAAGACGGCCCTCACCGACATCCTTGGGCCACCGCTCAAGCCCGAACAGCTCTGGAATCCCGACGCGGTGCTGCGCGTCGAGGATATCCATCACCGTCCCGACACAAAGGATCGCCTCGACAAGGCCGCCGCGACGCAACTGGTGTTCGAGGATGCCATGATCCACGTCGTGGATCACCTGTTGCGCATCACAGGCGCGAGCCGGCTGGTGCTGACCGGCGGCGTGGCGCTAAACGCGATCGGCAACATGCGCCTCCTCGAACATTTCGATGAAGCGTGGTTCGCCGGCGCCCAGCAGCGCAACGCGCGTCTGCATCTGTGGGTGCCGCCGGTGCCCGGCGATCCCGGCGTCACCATCGGCGCGGCGTGGTTGTTCGCGCATCTGGCGGGCGCCCCGCGCGGCGCGCCGATGACGCATGCATTCTATTGCGGCCTGCCGCCGTCAAATGAAGCCATTGCGAGCGCGCTTGAATCCGATGACATCGCCTCGCAGCGGATCGGCAATATCTCGACCGCTGATGGACGCGACGCCATCGCCGACCTGATGGCGTTCATGGTCGCGCAGGGCGGCGTGATCGCGCTGTATCAGGGCGCCGCCGAGACCGGGCCGCGCGCGCTCGGCCACCGTTCAATTCTTGCCAACCCCTGCGATCCGCTGGCGCGCGAGCGGCTGAACGAGCGCGTCAAATACCGCGAGGCGATCCGCCCGCTGGCGCCGATGGCAACGCTGGAATCTGCCCGGGAATTTTTTGAGTTGCTGCCGGGCGCCTCCGATGCCGGCTACAACGCCTACAATTACATGGTGCTGACGGCGCAATCGAAGCCGGGCGCGCGTGACAAAATTCCGGCGGTGATCCATGCCGACGGCACCGGCCGGATCCAGATCGTCAATGCGGATGACGATCCCCTCACCCATGCTTATCTGAAGGCGCTCGGCCGTCACGTCGGCGTCGAGATATCCGTCAACACGTCCTTCAATGTCGCCGGTCCAATCGCGCAGACGCCGCAGCAGGCCATCGACACGCTGCGCCGCTCCAAGGGGCTCGATGCCGTCGTGCTGGTCGCAGATGACGGCGCGGTTTATGCCTCCTGGCATGGCGGCGAGCGCGACAGCGGGCGATTTTCCGGCTGGTTAGCGCAGTGGAAGAGCCGACGGTAAGGTTGACAGGTTAGCTTAACCAGCGACTGCGATTGCGTCACGACCGCCGCGCGCTATCGTGCATGCAGTGGACGATTTGATCCGTCCCAACCCCTGTTAACTTCGCCGTCGGGCGATCATATTCCGCCCGGCAGCCTCGTTAAATCGTGAGCGCGCGCCATGCATGTTGAAAGCCAGGAGCGGTTACGAATATTGAGCCTCAGTCCGAAGCCCGCCTGGGCCGAAGTCTGGCACTTGCGGAAGATTTTCATTCCGCGGCGATCCATCACCGGACGGTTGCTGACCGGCCAGGTCTGGCGGCGACACGACGGGCGGCGCTGGATCTACAAGAAATACACCGAACACACCGGCTAAGCGCCATCTATCCGATAACAGCCGGCCGTCGAAACAACCCGAGCACCCTCCCGTCGATCAACAGCAGCGCGCTGCCGATCACCAGCGCGCCCACGATCTCGCGCAGCGAAATCTCCTCGCCCAGCACCAAATAGCCGAGCACGATAGCGGTGACCGGAATCAACAGCGTCACCAGCATGACGTTGGTAGCGCCGGAGCGCCGCAGGATCTGGAAGAACACGATATAGGCTAGCGCCGTCGACAGGACAGCCAGACCGATCACCGCGAACCACGTCGCAACGCCTGGCATCGGCAATTGCCAGGGACGTTCGACGAAGCCGGCGACAACCATCATCATGATGCTCGAGGCCAGCAACTGGAACGTCGCCGTTCCCAGCGGCGGCGAGTTAGACAGCAGCCGTCGCGCCAGCAGCGCCGCCAAACCATAACTGAACGCGCCCGCAAGGCAGAGCAGGATGCCGATGCCTGCCCGCTCCAAAATCCGTCGCCGTCAAAATTCCAGCCGCGCAGGATCACGACGCCGATCAGCCCCACGACGACGCCGGCGATCCGCCGCGCCTGCAGCTTCTCCTCACCGGCCGCCGCCATCACCACAACGGTAAACAACGGCGTGGTGGCGTTGAGGATTGAGGCCAGCCCGCTCGGGATAGTCGTCTGCCCCGCCACGATCAGCGAGAACGGCAATACGTTGTTGAAGAGCCCGATCGCGAAGAACGGCTTCCAACCTGAACCCCCTTTGGGAAAATCGATCCGGTAGATCCACAGCAAAGGCAGCAGGATGATCGAGGCCAGCGCCACGCGCAGCAGCACCAGTGTCAGCGGCGGCAATTCCCGCAGCACCACGCCGTTGAAGAAGAACGAGCCGCCCCACAGGATCGAAAGCACGCCGAGCAGCGACCAGTCGCGGGCGTCGATCCTGACATCATTAGCGGTCATTGCGGCTCATATCTGCATTTGCTGCAGATCTATTCCGGCTCGGGAGTCATTCCCACCCGATTCCCGAACAGGTGCGCGCCTATTTCGGGCGCGACACGATCTCGATCATCTTGCCTTCGTCGTCGTCGGGCGCGTAGGCCTTGGCGCGGTCGTAGGACTGCACCGCCGCGCGTCCCATGATCGGCGGCGCGGACAGCAGGCTTTCGGCCAACGCGACCGCGTAGGCTGCATCCTTCTGGCGCAATGCCGCGGTGAAGGTCGCACCGGCAAAATTGCGCTCCGCCATCCGCTTGGAATGCCGGATCACCTGCGGGCTTGCGGCGACGCCGGTCTCAATCGCTTCCAGCACCAGCTTCATGTCGAGCCCGGCCTGCTCGGCGATCGCCAGCCCCTCGGCAATGCCGGCGATCTGGATCGCGCCCATCAGATTGTTGATCAGCTTGTAGACGGTGCCGGAACCGACGGCGCCGAAATGACGGATGGTGGTCGAGAGCGGCACCAGATAGGGCCGCGCTAATTCAAGATCGGCGGGATCAGCCCCCACCAACAGCGTCAGCTTGCCCGCGGCCGCCGCGTCCGGCAGGCCGGTCACCGGACTATCGATGTAGATCAGTCCACGCGCGCCCAACACACCCGCCATGTGAAGCGCGTGCTGGTGGGACACCGTGGAGCATTCAATCGCCAGCGCGCCGGCCTTCATATTGGCGGCGGCGCCATCCTTGGTGAGCCATACCTCGCGCGACGCGTTGTCGTCGGCGACCATGGTCACGACGGCATCGGCGTCAATCGCGGCATCCTCCGGCGACGTTGCCCATCGTGCGCCGCGTGCGATCAGATCTTCCGCCTTGGCCTTGCTGCGATTCCACACCGAGACGGTGAATCCCGCGTCGAGATAACGGCCGGCCATGCCGTGGCCCATCCGTCCCAATCCGATGAAAGCAACTCTGGCCATGGGTTAATCCACATCCTCGACCGAGCCCGGTCCGGTGCCGAACGCACGCTGTGCCAGCGTCGCGGCCATGAACTCGTCGAGATCGCCGTCGAGCACGCCCGACGTGTCCGAGGTCTGCACACCGGTGCGCAAATCCTTGACCATCTGATAGGGCTGCAACACGTAGGAGCGGATCTGGTGGCCCCAGCCGATATCGGTCTTGGCGGCCTGATCGGCGGCGGCCTGCTCCTCGCGCTTCTTCAGCTCGATTTCGTAGAGCCGCGCGCGCAACATGTCCCAGGCCTGCGCGCGGTTCTTGTGCTGCGAGCGGCCGGCCTGACAGACCACGGCGACGCCGGTCGGAATATGCGTCAGCCGCACCGCGGATTCTGTCTTGTTGACGTGCTGACCACCGGCACCGCCCGAGCGCATGGTGTCGGTGCGCACGTCGGACTCCGCGATGTCGATCTTGATGCTGTTGTCGACCACGGGAAAGATCGCGACCGACGAGAACGAGGTGTGACGGCGCGCGTTGGAATCATACGGCGATATCCGCACCAGCCGGTGCACGCCCGCCTCGGTCTTGAGCCAGCCATAGGCGTTGTGGCCCGAGATCTGGATGGTGGCGGATTTGATGCCGGCTTCTTCGCCTTGCGTCTCTTCCAGATATTCGATCTTGAAGCCGTGCTTCTCGGCCCAGCGCGTATACATGCGCAGCAGCATCTCGGCCCAGTCCTGGCTTTCGGTGCCGCCCGCGCCGGCATGGACTTCGAGATAGGAATCGAAACGGTCGGCCTCGCCCGACAGCAGCGCCTCGAGTTCGCGGCGCGCCACTTCCTTTTTCAGCGCCTTCAGCGCGTTCTCGGCTTCGGTGACGACACCGGCATCGTTCTCGGCTTCGCCGAGTTCGATCATCTCGACATTGTCGTTGAGCTCGCGCTCGACCTTGCCGATGCCCTGCAGCGCATCCTCCAGCGAGGTGCGCTCCTGCATCAGCTTCTGGGCCTTCTGCGGATCGTTCCAGAGATTGGGATCTTCGGCGAGCTTGTTCAGCTCGGCTAGACGTGCCGTGGACTGTTCGACGTCAAAGATGCCTCCTCAGCAGCCCGACTGACTGCTTGATCTCTTCAACGAGGCGTTCGACTTCGGCGCGCATGGTGTCTCTGATCTGCGGTGCAAACCGCTAACTATAGATGCTCGCAGGGATGTAGCGGCGTCTCTCACAAAGCGCAATCCGCCTGGGGTTTGGTCCCAAGCGGTTTCTTCACACCAACAAGCCTAGTACAGCCCGCCGGGCCGCATGATGTGGCCGGTGTCAGGCGACTGATATCCCCCCTGATATCCGGCCGGATATCCCTGTGGGGCGCGCCCATCGGCATCCGCCACGCCAATGACGGAGTAATTGTCCGGCGGCGCGGTACCCGGCTTGAAGGCCTCCAGGATGGTCCGGCCGCCTTCGCCGGGACCTGCGCGCATGCCGCTCTTGGCATCGACGCGAACCAGCTTGATTCCGGCAGGCACCTTGAAGGGGATCGCGGCCTTGTCGGCGAGCGCGAGCTTGAGGAAGTCGCGCGCGATCGGCGCGGCCAGCGCGCCGCCGGTCGCCTTGCCGCCGAGAGTGCGCGGCTTGTCGTAGCCGACATAGATGCCGACCACGAGGTCCGGCGAGAAGCCGATGAACCAGGCATCTTTGGCGTCGTTGGTGGTTCCGGTCTTGCCGGCGATCGGCTTGCCGACTTCCTTCACGACCGTCGCGGTGCCGGCCTGCACGACATATTCCATCATCGAGGTGATCTGGTACGCCGTCATCGGATCGAGCACCTGCTCGCGGCGGTCGACCAGTTGCGGTTCGGGCTGATTCTTCCAGCCGCCGGGCGCGTCGCAACCACGGCATTCGCGCGCGTCATGCTTGAAGATCGTATGGCCGTAACGGTCCTGGATGCGATCGATCAAGGTCGGCTTCACGCGGCGGCCGCCATTGGCGAACATCGAATAGGCCGTGACCATGCGCATGACCGTGGTTTCACCGGCGCCGAGCGAATAGGACAGATAGTTCGGCAGTTCGTCGTAAACGCCGAAGCGCCGTGAATATTCGCCGATCAGCGGCATGCCGATGTCCTGCGCCAGCCGCACCGTCACCGTATTGAGCGATTGCCGCAGCGCGTTGCGCAGCGTCACCGGACCGTTGTATTTGCCGGACGAATAGTTTTCCGGGCGCCACACGCCGGCGCCCTGCCCCTGATCGATTTCGATCGGCGCGTCGACCACGACGGTCGACGGCGTGTAGCCATTGTCCATGGCCGCCGAATAGACCAGCGGCTTGAACGAGGAGCCCGGCTGCCGGTAGGCTTGCGTCGCGCGGTTGAATTGGCTTTGGTCGAACGAGAACCCGCCGACCATGGCCAGCACGCGGCCGGTCCATGGGTCCATCGCCACCATCGCACCCGACACTTCAGGCAATTGGCGCAGCCGGTACTGCCCCTCAACCGGATTGCCGTCCTTGCCGAACAGGGGATCGACATAAATCACATCGCCCGGCGCCAGCACTTGCGCGACCGATGTCGGCGTCCTGCCCTTGGTCGGCCCCGACGCCGCCTTGGCCCATTTGACGCCATCGATCGTGATGATGCCGGTCTGCCGTTGCTTGGCGACGGCGCCGCCAAGCTCGCGGCCCGGCTGGAACCCGACCCGCGCCGACTGGTCGCTGGTCTCCAGCACCACAGCCATCCGCCAGGGCGCGATATCGCCCAGCGCCTTGACGTCGGCCAGCTTCACCCCCCAGTCGCCGGAAATGTCGAGCTTGCTTGGCGCACCCCGCCAGCCCTGCGCCTCATCGTAATTGACCATGCCGGCCGCCATGGTCTTGCGCGCCATCACCTGCATCTTCGGGTCGAGCGTCGCCCGGACCGAGAGGCCGCCTTCATAGAGCTTCTTTTCGCCGTAGCGTTCGAAGATGTCGCGCCGGACTTCCTCGGCGAAATATTCGCCGGCGAAGATATGCGCGCCAGTACCGCGGCTGGTGACGAGGAGCTGATCCTTGCGCGCCTTGTCGGCATCGGCCTGCTTGATCCAGCCGTTTTCGACGAGACGATCGACGACGTAGTTGCGGCGCTCGATCGCGCGGTCGCGGTTACGCACCGGATGCAGCGCCGCCGGCGCTTTCGGCAGCGCCGCCAGATACGAGGCTTCCGAGATCGTGAGTTCGTTCACCGACTTGTCGAAATAGACCAGCGACGCCGCGGCGATGCCGTAGGCGCCGAGGCCGAGATAGATTTCATTGAGATAGAGTTCGAGGATGCGGTCCTTCGAATAGGCGCGCTCGATGCGCATCGCCAGCAAGGCTTCCTTGATCTTGCGAGCGAAGGAGACCTCGTTGGTCAACAGGAAGTTCTTTGCGACCTGCTGGGTGATGGTCGACGCACCCTGCGGCCGGCGGTTGGAACCGTAGTTCTGCGCATACAGCACCGCCGCGCGCGCCATGCCGGTGAAGTCGATGCCGCCATGCTCGTAGAAGTTCTTGTCTTCGGCCGCGAGGAACGCGTTGATGACGAGCTTCGGCACCGCCTGGATCGGCAGATAGAGCCGACGCTCCTTGGAATACTCGCCGAGCAGCGCGCCGTCGGAGGCGTGCACGCGCGTCATCACGGGCGGTTCATAATCCTGAAGCTGCGAATAGTCCGGCAAGTCCTTGGAGAAATGCCAGATCGCGCCGGCAACGCCGGCGACGCCAACCAGGAACACCACGGTTCCGGCGGCGAACAAGAAACCCAAAAACCGCACCAGCAAGCGCATGATCGAAGTTCCGTTCCAACCCTTGCGCCGTGACTTTCGGCGTCTGCCTTGCCATCAAAATCCAAGCGCAAATCGAAGCGCTCAAGCCCTCGCCCAACGGACCGCCGTTGCGCGTACCAACAATAAACGGGCCGACGGACAATAATGGCCGATTCCGAAGACCCTGCGGTAGTTTTCTATACCGCTGCCGCTGTGGCCAAACTAGGGCTTCCTCCATAGCATCGCGTGCATTTAATCAGCATTTTCATACGGCTTTTCATTTGCCAGGCCCGGCGGTTGCCAGCCGTTTGGCGAAAAATGCATCAATCGCCTGCGCCATCGATCCGACGGTCTTGTTGCGCCAGTTCTCCGACATCAGGAGTTCGAGGTCGCCCTTGTTCGAGACATAGCCGAGTTCGACCAGCACCGAGGGCACGTCCGGCGCCTTCAAGACGCGGAAGCCGGCAGATTTCAACGGGTGCTTGTGCATCCGCACCGTGGTCTTCATCTCGCCCATCAAGATGCGGGCGAACCGGTTTGAAAACGTTCGGGTCTCGCGCTGCGCCAGGTCGATCAGGATGTCGGCGACTTCGGTCGGCTCGTCGGTGAGATTGACGCCGCCAATGGCGTCCGACTTGTTCTCGGCCTCGGCCAGCCGCTCGGCTTCAGCATCGGAGGCCTTGTCAGACAAGGTGTAGATGGTGGCGCCGTGGGCATCGCCCTCGCGCCGCGGCAGGGCGTCGGCATGGATCGAGACGAACAGCGCGGCCGACTGGGTGCGTGCGACCTTCACGCGGTCGTTCAACGGAATGAACGTATCGTCCGTACGGGTCATGACGACGCGGTATTTGCCCGATTTCTCGATGCGATCGCGCAGCGCGAGGCCAAATCCGAGCACCAGATTCTTTTCCATCTCGCCGCCGGCCTGGGTGCCGTTGTCGATGCCGCCATGACCGGGATCGATCACGATCAGGGGACGGGTATCCTGCGCCTGTGCGGGCTTTGCCGCCGCCGCGGCATCGTCCGGCCCGACCGCGGCATTGGCCGCCGCAATCGCGGGCCTCAGTTCAGGGCGATTCTCGGGCGCCAGCAACTGCACGAAGGCGGTCCGGTCTACCTCTTCCAGCTCCAGCACCAGCCGCGGCGGCTGGTCGTTGGCCGCCTCCAGCACATAGGATTTCGCGACCTTGGCCGGTCCCGTCAGGTCGAACACGATTCGCGAACCGCCCGGCATGACAAGGCCATAGCGGAACGCCTTGACCAGCCCGCGCCCCGTGCTGCCGGTGCCCGCGGCCAGCTTGAAGCTGACCTGGGGAATATCAACGACCACGCGATAGGGATCGGCCAGCGCAAAGGCGCGAAACTGGATCGGCCTGTCGAGATCGAGGACGAAGCGGGTTTGTTTGCTATCGCCGGCCAGCCTTGCATCGGAGGCGACCGGAAAATTCGAGGCGGCGACCGGGGTTGGACTGGGGGCACTTGCCGCAGCGGGACCAGGCGCAGGCCCCTGCGCCGCGCTCGGGGTGATGAAATTGGCACACAGCAATGCTGCGCCGCACAACAGGCCGCGCCCCAGCAAAACCCGGTGATTTGCGCGGTTAGCCAACGATTCGACGCCTCCGAGCAGCTCTCTTACCGCATTAGGACCACAGGGTTAATCGAACCTTAAGGGCCCAAAAGCGAAAAGGGATGAGTGTTGCCGTGCTGCGACGCTTCCCTTGAGTTCCCTTGCACCGGGCGGGCAATCCACGTATGTACGAGGTGCTGACGGCTAATACTCCCGGTTGTGTCGCGTTCAGCCTCCCGGTGCAGCGCCGGAACCTTCGAAGCCGAAGTTTCCTGCGTCTTTCCCGATCCCCTCCACAGCCAGCGCTGCGCGCGGCTGACACGGAGTGGCGGTTTCGAGCCCGAGCGGCGTCCGCTCCCAGGTACTAACTTGCAAGGTACTATCTTGCTCCAGGGACGGTTTAAAACACGGCAGAACCGATTATCCGGACCCCAAACGGTCCGATATGCGATGGCCGGCGAGCGCTTTGGCGCCGCGCCGGGCCTTCAGCGATAGACACGGCGGTCAATTTTGCCGCCAACATGTTCAGACGGGCCGACGCTTGATGCGCCAGACTGTGTTGCCGACCAGGATCCACGGATCGATCGCGCCGATGCGAAGCGAAAGCTTCGCGCGTCGCCTTGTTCCGGTGGGTCCCCGTTCGGCGCGGCGCCAAGGTTTGCGTTTTGGCCTTCCCCTCACCCCCGAATCAGGTGGACCGTCGCGTCACCGGGCCGCGCAATATGCGCGCGCCTTGCACCGCGCCCGCCGCCGTCAAGAGCTCCAAAATGCCCAACAAGATGTTGATCGATGCCACCCACCCGGAAGAGACCCGGGTCGTCGTGGTCCGCGGCAATCGCGTCGAAGAATTTGATTTCGAGACCGCCCAGCGCAAACAACTGCGCGGCAATATCTACCTCGCCAAGGTCACGCGCGTAGAGCCGTCGCTGCAGGCGGCCTTCATCGAATATGGCGGCAACCGCCACGGCTTCCTGGCCTTCAGCGAAATCCATCCCGACTATTACCAGATCCCGGTCGCCGACCGGCAGGCACTGATCGAGGCCGACGAACGCGCCCATCGCGAGGCCGAGGAAGAGAGCGAGAACCGCTCCTCCAACCGTCACCGCGGCCGTTCGCGCCACCGCAACGCCCGCCGCCGCGGCCATGGCGAGCGAGTCCAGAGCGACGTCGTCGACAACGCCGCGATCGATCCGGCGCAGGCAGCCCAGCCCTATGAAGGCGAGGCGCAGCGCTTGCATGAAGGCGCGCACCCCGACGAAGCCCACGCCCATGATGCCGATCACCATCCCGCCGATACAGCCGGCCACGATCATGAGCACGTTGCGCATGATCACGACGATCATTCGCATGAACATGGTCGTCCCCAGGAAGACCACGCCCAAGATCACGCCCCTGATCATGCCGCGGCCGAAGCCCCGGTAGCCTCATTGCAATCCGATGCGGCACCGGTTGAGGCCGTCGCCGCGCCGGCAGAGCCAACGGCCAGCGCCGAAAGCCACGAGGATCATGCGCATCACCACGAGCCGGCGCATGACGCACGGCACGACGACGAACACGCGCTCGAAAACGCCGCCCACGCCGATGACGCGCCGCACGCCGAGCATGCCGGCGAGGAATTCGCCGCCGCCTCCCACGAGGATCGTGCCCCCGCGCCGGAAGGCGACGAGCAAGACGACGAAGCGCAGGACGATGAAGACGATGGCGACGATGCCGAAGAGGAAGTCGTCGAATCCGTCGGTGGCGACGATGTGCTCGAGGAAGTGCCGGAGCGCGCCTTCCGCCCGCGCCGCCAGTACAAGATCCAGGAAGTCATCAAGCGCCGCCAGGTCATGCTGGTGCAGGTCGTCAAGGAAGAGCGCGGCAACAAGGGCGCGGCGCTGACCACCTATCTGTCATTGGCCGGCCGTTACGCCGTGTTGATGCCCAACACCGCGCGCGGCGGCGGCATCAGCCGCAAGATCACCTCGGCCCAGGACCGTTCGCGGCTCAAGGAAGTGGTGCAGGATCTCGACGTGCCCGAGGGCATGGGCATCATCCTGCGCACCGCCGGCGCCTCGCGCACCAAGCCCGAAATCAAGCGCGACTTCGAATATCTGATCCGCATGTGGGAAACCGTGCGCGACATGACGCTGAAGTCGCAGGCGCCGACGCTGGTCTACGAGGAAGGCTCGCTGATCAAGCGTTCGCTGCGCGACCTCTACAACAAGGAAATCGACGAAATCCAGGTCGCCGGCCAGGCCGGCTATGATGAAGCCCGCGACTTCATGAAGATGCTGATGCCCTCGAACGTGCGGGCGGTCCGGCAATATCGCGACGGCCAGCCGCTGTTCTCAAGGATGGGCGTCGAGAGCCAGCTCGATGCGATGTTCTCGCCGACGGTGCAATTGCGCTCGGGCGGCTACATCGTCATCAACCAGACCGAAGCTTTGGTCTCGATCGACGTCAACTCCGGCCGTTCGACCCGCGAGCACCACATCGAGGACACCGCGCTCAAAACCAACCTCGAAGCCTCCGAGGAAGTCGCGCGGCAGCTGCGTCTGCGCGATCTCGCGGGCCTGATCGTCATCGACTTCATCGACATGGACGAGAAGCGCAACAACCGCGCGGTCGAGCGCAAGTTGAGCGACTGCCTGCGGCAGGACCGCGCCCGCATCCAGGTCGGCCGCATCTCGCATTTCGGCCTGTTGGAAATGTCACGCCAGCGCATCCGCGCCAGCGTGCTGGAGAGTTCGACCGAGCCCTGCGCACATTGCGGCGGCAGCGGCCATGTCCGCTCGGTGTCGTCGGTGGCGCTGCAATTGCTGCGCGGCATCGAAGAAATTCTGATGAAGGGCGCGACCCACAATCTGGTGGTGCGCACCCGCACCGACGTCGCGCTCTACGTCCTCAACCACAAGCGCGGACATCTGCGCGATCTCGAAAACGCCTTCAAGGTCACGCTTGCGGTGGTCGCCGATCCCACCGTGGCCGGCCAGCAATCGTTCATCATCGATCGCGGCGAACAGGTGCACACGCTGGAAGCAGCCAAGGCCTTGCTCGCAGCGCAGGCCGCGGCCTCGCCGTCCCAGGTCGAGGAAGCCTATGACGACGAAGAGCCGTTCGACATCGAAGGTGAAGTCGAGACCGAAGAGACCGAAGGTCTGACCGAGGAAGCCGCCGGCGGCGAAGAAGTCGCCGGTGAAAGCGAAGCCGACGGCCACCGCCGCAAGCGGCGCCGGCGCCGCCGCGGCCGTGGTGAGCCGCGTGAAGGCGGCGCCCCGCGCGAGGACAATGACGCCCTGCGCGTTGCACCCGAAAGCGCTGATGGCGCGGTCGCGGTTGCCGACGACGGCGAAGCCGAAGCCGACGACGACGAGGGCGACGAACAGGGAGCTGTTGCGCGCGGCGAACAGGGACCAAACGGCGAGCGGCGCCCGCGCCGTCGCGGACGTCGCGGCGGACGCCGCCGGCGTGGCGGCGGACCGGAAGACGGTCTCGCCGGATCGATCTCCGATGAACTCGGACCGACCCCGGTTTCGGAAGTCACCAGCGCGGTTGCCGATTTCGACGGCCCCTCGGCTGAGCCGGCTCCGACATTGGTTGAACCCGAGCCCGTTTCGCAGCCGCCGCAACCGCAGTGGCAGCCCGCGGAGCACGCCTCGCCCGAAACCGTCAGCAGCGCGCCGACGCCGACGCCCGAGGAAACCGCACAGGAGGCCGACCGGGCCGCCGCGCGGCGGCGTTCGACGGTGCGCGAAAAAGTCTCGTTCCTGACCAGCGCCCCGTCCGAGCCAGCACCGGCCGTCAGCCATAGCGAGGCGGAGCCGGCGGCAACGGCCCCTGCTCCCGCGCCCGCTGAACCCGCGCCTGCCGCAACCAGCGAAGCCGCGCCGCGCAAGGCCGGCTGGTGGTCACGGCGTTTCGGCAGCGGCGAATAAGGATGACCTAAGTTCCAACGGAAAAACCGCCCGGTAACGCCGGGCGGTTTTTTGTTGCAGCAACGCGATCTTCAATAGAGCGTTTTCCAGCGAAGTGGATACCGGTTCGCGTTAAGAAAACGCGTCAAATCAAGAATCTAGAGCCCCGTTCCGATTCATCGGAACGGAAAAGGCTCTAGCGATCGTCAATCGGTCGAGAGCGCGGTCTCCATGTCGGTCGGATCGATCTGCTTGTTGAGATTGGCGTGCAGCTTCTCCTGATCGAGTTCGCCCTCCCACCACGACACCACGACGCAGGCGACGCCGTTGCCGCAGAGGTTGGTCAGCGCGCGGCACTCGCTCATGAACTTGTCGATGCCAAGCACGATGGCCATGCCGGGCACCAGCCGTGGATCGACCACCGCGAGCGTCGCCGCCAGCGTGATGAAGCCCGCACCTGTTATGCCCGAGGCGCCCTTCGAGGTCAGCATCGCCACCAACAGGATGGTGATCTGCTGGCCCATCGTGAGATCGAAACCGAGCGCCTGCGCGATGAACAGGGTCGCCAGCGTCATGTAGATGTTGGTGCCGTCGAGGTTGAACGAGTAACCGGTCGGCACCACCAGGCCGACGACCGACTTCGAACAGCCGAGCCGCTCCAGCTTTTCCATCAGCGAAGGCAGCGCGCTCTCGGACGACGAGGTGCCAAGCACGATCAACAGCTCGTCCTTGATGTAGGACAAGAACTTGAGGATCGAGAACCCGACCATGCGCGCGATGGTGCCGAGCACGATAAAGACGAACAGCGCCGCCGTGACATAGAAGGTTGCGATCAGGCCGACCAGGTTCACGATGGCGCCGGTGCCGAACTTGCCGATCGTATAGGCCATGGCGCCGAACGCGCCGATCGGGGCCGCCCTCATCACGATCGAGATCACGCCGAACACCGCGTGCGCGGAATCGTCGATGAAGGAACGCAGCGTATGGCCGCGCTCGCCGAGCGCCATGACCGAAAAGCCGAACAGGATCGAAAACAGCAGCACCTGCAGGATTTCGCCCTGCGCGAAGGCGCCGACGACGGTGTCGGGAATGATGTGCAGGAAGAAATCGACCGACTTCTGGGCCTCGGCCTGCTTGGCAAAGCCGGCGACCTTGGCCGCGTCAGCCATCGCGCCGCCAAAGCCATGGCCCGGCTTGACCACATTGCCGATGAGCAGCCCGATCATCAGCGCAAAGGTCGAGACGATTTCGAAATAGATCAGCGCCTTGATGCCGATGCGGCCGACCTTCTTGGCGTCCTGGATATGGGCGATGCCCGACACCACGGTGCAGAAGATGATCGGCGCGATCACCATCTTGATCAGCTTGATGAAGCCGTCACCGAGCGCCTTGATCCAGTCGTTGGTCGCGAGCGCTGGCCACAGCCAGCCGGTCAGCGCGCCGAGCACGATGGCGATCAGCACCTGGACGTAGAGAATCTTGTACCAGGGCCTGCCTGCGCTTACCGGCGCTTCAGCCGCAATCGTTGCCGCCATGACGTCTACTCCCGTTCGACCTGCGGCGTTCTGCCACACCCCCGCCCGCTAGCACAGCCAAATTATTTCGGCCAGCGGAAATCAGGGGGCATTGCGACGGGGTCCGAACGGGATCGATCAGCGGCGGTCGAATGGGCGCCGGAACAAAGGCACGAGTGCAGCGCCGAGCGCGTTCTTGATCAGCGACGCCGCGATGAACGGCGCTATTCCGACCAGCCATGCCTTTTCAACGCCGAGCTTGATGCCAAACGCCAGCCAGGCAAACCCGGCCGCAAGAATGATGACGTGGCCAAGTCCCATCGCGATGAAAAGCAGCAGTACTGACCGATCCCAGCCACGCTCGCTCAGCCATCCCGTGACGAAGGCCGCCACCACGAAGCCGTAGAGATATCCGGCCGTGGGCCCGAGCAACGGCGCAAGACCGCCGACGGGGCCTGCAAACACCGGAAATCCGATCGCGCCTTCGGCGAGATAGGCCACGATGGTTGCGCTGCCGAGGCGCCAGCCATAGGCCGCCCCGATCATCAATACGACCAGCGTCTGCAGCGTCATCGGCACATAGGGCAAAGGCAGGCTGACCTTCGCCGATAGGGTCAGCAGCGCGGTTCCCAATGCAATCAGGATCACGCCGCGCATCAGGCCGGATCGATCTACAGGATGCGGCCACAGAATGGCGGCGAGCGGAAAATGCGGTGCAGCGACAGGCTGAGATGTGTCGGACAAGATGGTTCCCCGATTCAAACGACAGATATGGATGATGGTGATGGTGGCTGACGCGCCCTACCCAAGCCAGCGCGCGATGCGGCTCACGGCTTCGCGCATCTCGTCGGAAGAGCGCGCGTAGGAGAAGCGCACGAAGGCGCGTCCATGGATCGGGTCGAAATCGACGCCCGGCGTGGCCGCGACATGGGCTTTCTCCAGCATCCGGCTGGCGAACTCAAAGCTGTCGGACGTGAACTGCGAGACGTCGGCGTAGAGATAGAACGCGCCATCGGCCGGCAGGAAATTGGTCAGGCCGGCCTTCGGCAATCCATCGATCAGGATGCGGCGGTTCTCCTGATAGCCGCGCTTGATCGCTTCCATTTCCGCGGCCCCCTCGAAGGCGGCCTCCGCTGCGATCTGCGACAGCGTCGGCACCGAGATCGACAGGTTCTGCTGCAACCGCTCGATCGGGCGCACCAGCGGCTCCGGCACGACCATCCAGCCGACGCGCCAGCCGGTCATGCAGAAATATTTCGAGAACGAATTGATCACCAAGGCCTGCGGCGACAACTCGGCGGCGGACACCGCCGGAAACGCGTAATCGAGGCCGTGATAGATCTCGTCCGATATGAAGCGAATGCCGGCGCTTTCGGCCGCCGCCATCAGGCTGGTGAGCGCTTCGCGGGACATCATGGTTCCGGTCGGATTGGCCGGACTGCCGACCAGCACGCCCTTGAGCGGCGTCTTGCGATGCGCGGCCAGCAAGGCTTCGCCGGTCAGCGCGTGGCGCGTCTCGCTCGTGGTCTCGATCAGCACCGGCTCGCAGCCGAGCGCGGTGAGGATGTGCCGGTACGGCGGATAACCGGGCACGGTCACCGCCACGCGGTCGCCCGGTTCGAACATCGCAAGGAAGGCCAGGATGAAGCCGCCCGACGAGCCCGTGGTGACCACGACCCGCTCGGGATCAACGCTGCAGCCGTAAGTATCGCGGTAGTGCCGGGCGATGCGCGCGCGCAGCGAGGGAATGCCGAGCGCGGAGGTATAGTCGATCCGGCCATCGTCGAGCGCGAGACGTGCTGCCGCCAGCGCTGTCTTCGGAGCTGATGCCGCCGGCTGGCCGACCTCCATGTGAATGACGTGGCCGCCGGCCGCCTCGATGCGGGCCGCCGCCGCCATCACGTCCATCACCATGAAAGGTGGAACATCGCTCCGGCTGGAAGCCGTCAACAGCGTCTTCGCGCGGTCCTTAAGAGTCGATTCGAGCATCGCTATCTGCAATTTGATCTGATATCGCCGATTTCGAGTTCCGGCACCGGTTACCGCCCCAGACTGGCCGTATTCGGTGGCTCCTTATAGCGCTTTCAAGCCAAGTGGATACCGGTCCGCGGGAAGAAAAAAGCGTCAAAACAAGAGACTGGCGTTCGGTTCTGATTTAATCAGGGCTGCCCGGCCCGAGCGCCGATTGACCGCCAGTTCCGCCGCCAACGCCCAATAGATCGCTTCATGTTGTTCCGCCTCGCGCACCGCAAAACGACGCTGAAACTGACCGCCCTCGTCACGGCGGCCGCGCTTGTCATGACGCCGACGCTCGCGGCGGCCCAGAACAAGGGCCCCCCGGTGCTGCGCGACACCGAGTCGGAGCAATTGCTGCGCGACTACACAAGGCCGATCCTGCGCGCCGCCGGCATGGAGAAGCAGAACATCCAGATGGTGATCATCAACGAAGGCGTCTTCAACGCTTTCGTCGCCGACGGCCGCCGCATCTTCGTCAACTATGGCGCGATGATGCAATCGGAGACGCCGAACCAGATCATCGGCGTGCTCGCGCACGAGACCGGCCATCTGGCCGGCGGTCACCTCGCAAAACTTCGCGAGCGGCTGGCGGAAGCGCAGACCCAGATGATCATCGCCATGCTGCTCGGCGCCGGCGCCATGGTGGCGGGAGCGCGCGGCGGTGGCAACAGCGGCCTGGCAAATGCAGGTGCGGCAGCGATGTCGGCACCCGCCGAGGTGATCAAGCGCACCCTGCTTTCCTATGTGCGGCAGCAGGAAGAAAACGCCGACAAGGCCGGGGTGAAATTCCTCAATGCCACCGGCCAGTCGGCCCGCGGCATGTTTGAGACCTTCAAGCGCTTCTCCGACGAGAGCCTGTTCGCGGCGCGCGGTGCCGACCCCTACGTGCAGTCGCACCCGATGCCGGCCGAGCGCGTCCGCGCCCTGGAAGAGCTCGCCCGTTCCAGCCCCTATTGGGACAAGAAGGACGACCCGGCCCTGCAAATGCGCCACGACATGGTGCGCGCCAAGATCTCCGGCTTCATGGAGCGGCAGGACACCGTGTTCCGGCGCTATCCGCTGTCCAACACCAGCGTGCCCGCGCGTTATGCGCGCGCCATCACCACCTATCTGCACGGCGACCTGCGCAGCGCGCTGGCCCAAATCGACGGCCTGATCCAGCTGCAACCGGCCAATGCCTATTTCTACGAACTCCGCGGCCAGGCTTTGCTGGAAGGCGGCAAACCGGCCGAGGCCATCGCGCCGCTGCGCAAGGCCGCACAGCTTTCCAACAACGCCCCGCTCATCGAGATGTTACTTGGGCAGGCGCTGGTGGCGTCCGACAACAAGGCCTACACCGAAGAGGCGATCGCGATCCTGCGCTCGGCACTGGCGCGCGAGACCGAAGCCCCGATCGGCTACATGCAGCTCGCGATGGCCTATGGCCGCAAGGGCGACTACGCGCAGGCCGATCTGGCATCGGCCCAGGCCGCGTACCTCCGCGGCGACAACAAGACCGCGCGCGACCTCGCCTCGCGGGCCAAGACGCGGTTCGCGATCGGGACCCCGGGATGGGTCAAAGCTGACGATATTGTGAGCGCCAAACCGCTTCCCGGCCAAAGAAGCAACTAGCGCCGCTAGCGGAAATAAACTGAGTTGCACTACAACCGAACCTGAACACCCAGCGTATTCCAAGAGCCGGCCTTCAAGCGAACGGCCCGGAACTCGCCACCCAAGGATTTACCGATGCCTTTGCTCCGTTACCTTGCTTCCGCCCTGCTTGCGATCGCCCTGTGCGGCGCGTCGCTGCCGGCTTCCGCGCAGAGCTTCTCCGATGTCCAGCGCAAAGACATCGAGACCATCGTCCGGGAGTACCTGATCGCCCATCCCGAGGTGCTGGAAGAGGCGATGGCCGAACTGACCAGGCGCCAGTCCGCCGCCGAAGCCGAGAAGCATCAGGCCGGCATCGCCAAGAATGCCAATGCGATCTTCAACTCGCCGCGCAACGTGACGCTCGGCAACAAGGACGGCGACGTCACCTTCGTCGAGTTCTTCGATTACAATTGCGGCTACTGCAAGCGCGCGATGCTCGACATGATGGAATTGATGAAGGGCGATCCCAAGCTGAAGGTCGTGCTCAAGGAATTCCCGGTGCTGAGCACAGGTTCAGTCGAAGCCGCCCAGGTCGGCGTCGCGGTGCGGATGCAGGATCCGACCGGAAAGAAATATCTCGACTTCCACCAGAAGCTGCTCACCGGCCGCGGGGCCGCCGACAAGGCTCGTGCCATGGCGGTCGCCAAGGAAGCCGGCCTCGACATGGCCAGACTCGAAAAGGATCTGGCGAGCCCCGAAATCCGCGCAACGCTCGAGGAGAACATGAAGCTCGCGGAGGCCATGGGCATGAACGGCACCCCGAGCTATGTGATCGGCAAGCAGGTCGTGATCGGCGCGGTCGGCGTCGAGACCCTCAAGGAAAAGATCGGCATCGCCCGCTGCGGCAAGGCGACTTGCTGAAGCCAGACGCGGATCATTCGACGGACAAGATCCGGCTGCATCGCAGCCGGATTTTTTTTGCCCGCACGCTTGCTGCGACTGAACCGCGGCGACGCCGCCAGCCACTAAGAGGGCTCCAACCAACAGGACCCCCGCATGAGCCTGGCGCCGCCAACCACCGCTTACGACCTCGAACTGCTCAAGACCGCGCCCGCCCGCGGCACCGCTACCGATCACGGCTGGTGCTACGGGCTGCCGCCCGGAATCACCGAGAGCCAATGGCCTCTCAGCCCATGGGACGGCTTTCCGATGCAGCCGGGCTTCACGCTGAAACTGCCCGAACAATATCGCACCAAGGGCGCGGACTATGTCGCGCTCACGATGTTTGCCGATCAACAGCATGACGAGCCGCGCGAAGTCGAAGCCGTGGCCGAATATCTCGCCTCAGAGGCATCGGACCGTCCGGCCGATCCCGATCTGTTACCGTTCTGGCTCTACAAGCAGAACCGGCACCGGATGGAATTCCGGATGAAGGACGAGATCGACCACAATTTCGCAGCGATCTGGCTGACGGAAGCCGAGTTCGCAGGACCGCTGTGTCAGCCCCCTCGCCTCGCCGGCAACGCGCTGCTGCACGCGAATCCGCCGCCGCCCTGGTTTGAGAGCGGTTCGGCGCGCGCGGTGTTCGATCTTCAGATCGGCCGCTATGACAACGTCGACGAAATCGTCAACAAGTACTGGTACCGGCTGCTCGGGCGCGTGCCCGAGATCGGCCACCACGCCTACGGCATTGCGCTCGCTGTGCGCGACCGCGATCCCAATGTCGGCCGTCCGCCGCGCGACAAGCTTTTGCACAAGGATGAACTCGGCGACTACATCGCGCCCTATAGCAAGGACGCCGAGCGGTTCGAACTGGAGCGGCTGTCGGGGCGCAATCATCTCGGCGGCACGATGTTTCCCTCCCAATGGACGCCGAAGTACAGCGCGACCTATCTCGAAATCGAAGAGCATTTTGGCGGCTTCAATTTCGGCGGCGGCAACGCTCAGCTCGATCTCGAAACGATGGAGTTCGACTGGGCCTGCGGTTAACGGCGTTTTCGAGCGAAAGTCTGCCCCGCAGTTGATGCGGGGTGGGCAACCGGTTCGGGACAGAAAACGCGTCTTGCCAAGTTGAGTTTCAAATTCACCGCGCGTTCATCAAACAAACCTGATGGAACCGCGAATAGACAGGAACATCGCACATCTCCCTTCGTTGTCGGTGCGGGCAATGCATCCACGTGAGGAGAAACGTATGACCAATCGCTTTATGATTTCCGTAGCAGCAGCGGCGCTGATCGCCGGCACCGGGTTTGCGAATGCGCAAGGCACGGGCAACCAGGGTGGCGCCGCGACCCAGCAGACCGCGCCGTCTCCCGGCGGGGCTGGATCGATGCAGCGTGATCCCGGCGGCGCTTCCGACATGAAGGGCGCAAAGGGCGCGGAATCCAACGAGAAGATGCCGTCCAGCAAGAGCGCGCAGGACACCAAGTCGCCGGCGGGTGAGAAGTCGAAGAGCATGAGCTCCGAGACCGAAACCAAGGGCGGTAAGGACATGAAGGCCGAGGGCCGCGACAGCAAGACCGGCATGGACAAGAGCGCAACCGACAGCAAGGGCGCTGCCGACAGCAAGACCGGCACCGCCCAGACCAAGGGCGCGGCCGACACCAAGGCGCAGACCACAGGCAACGCCGCCACCTCGGCGACCGCGGCTCCGCCAGCCGAGAAGCGTACGCAGATCGTCTCCGCCATCAAGACGGAGAAGATCCAGGAGACCACCAACGTCAACTTCAACATCTCGGTTGGCGCCACTGTGCCTTCGACCGTCCGCTTCCACCCGCTTCCGCCCCGGATCGTCGAGATCTATCCGGAGTGGCGCGGCTATCAGGTGATCCTGGTTGGCGGCCGCTACGTCATCGTGCGCCCGACAACGCATGAGATCGTCTACATCATCGAAGGCTAACGGCTGACGATAGCCAACGATCCCCCGACTTCGGGGCGGGCAGCAATGCCCGCCCCCGTTTTTTTCCCGTGTAGAGCATGCGCGCTATCGGCGGCCGCACGGCCCCGACACAAAATCGCGAAAACAACCCCATGCAAAGTAAGGATGGCCCCGGCGCGCAGCACGCGGGCGGCGTGTGGAAGCAAGAAAAATTTTCATGGTCCGCCGCACCGACACCGCCCGCACCACCCTCGGCGCAAAAGCAGCAAGCTCCCAATGGCTCCAACGCCAATGCCGCCAAGCCGCCAGCGGCGGCAAAGCCCGCACCCGCGGTCAGGCTCACGCCGCCGGAGGACAAGCCGGCCGAAGGCCAGCCCAAGTAGACCGACCCACGAGCCAGCGAGCGACCGACCATGCTACCCGACGAAGCCCTGAAATCGATGAAGGTGATGTTCGCAACGCCCTGCTACATCTCGGCGGTCAGCATGCATTACGTCACCAGCATCTTCGAGCTGACCCATCACTGCAACCGGTTCGGACTGCAATGCATCCTGCATATGCACTCGGAAGCCTGATCACCCGCTCGCGCAACAACATGGTGCGCAAGTTCCTGTCCGACGAGACGCTGACCCATCTGTTCTGGATCGACTCCGACATCACCTTCACGCCGCAATCGGTTTGCCGCCTGCTCTTGATCGACCGCGACGTCACCCGCCGGTGTCTACCCGATGAAGAATTTCAACTGGCCCGCCGCGGGCCTGCCGCATGGCACCACGCGGGCGCAATTCGAGGACCGCTATACCGAGTACCCGTTCAATCCGGTCGGCCATGGCACCGAGCGTGTCTCAAGCTATGCCGACGCCGACGGCTTCGTCGAGGTGGCGGAGGCGCCGACCGGCTTCATGTGCATCAAGCGCGAAGTCTTCACGCGCATGATGGAAAAGTATCCCGAACTGAAATACACGCCGGACGGGCCGCCGGGCCATCCGGAGGCGCATCTGCACTGGCTGTTCTTCGACTGCATGGTCGATCCGGATTCCGGCCGCTATTTGTCGGAGGACTACGCGTTCTGCCGGCGCTGGATCGACATCGGCGGCAAGGTCTGGGTCGACCTGCAGTGCAAGCTGATGCATCTCGGCCAGCACAATTTCCGCGGCGACCTCGCCGAAAGCCTGCGGTTGCAGAATCGCTGGTAATGGGACCGACGGCTGGGCGGAGACCGGGCCGACCGCTCTTTAACCTTGGTTAACGAGCAATTTCCGTAGGTTCCATAGGCCTTTTTACGAACCGGATGAGGCATTTGAGGGGTGTTCAAAACCCCCATCAGGCTTCCCCTTGGCCGCGTTGTTACCTATAACCCCGCGACCTACCTGCCCCCTTTTGCTGGAATCCGGATGGCCCAGGCCTTAGCTGAAAAAGCCTCAACCCCGACAATCCTTGTGCTCAACGGCCCGAACCTCAATTTGTTGGGGACGCGCGAGCCCGAGACCTATGGCCATGCCACCCTCGCCGATGTCGAGAAATTGTGCGCGGAGACGGCCACTCAATTCGGCCTCATGGCCGATTGCCGGCAGTCCAACCGCGAAGGCGAGCTGATTGATTTCATCCATGAGGCCCGCGCCAAGCAAATGGTCGGCATCATCATCAATGCCGGCGGCTATTCCCACACCTCGATCGCGCTGCATGACGCGCTGGTCGGGGTGAAGATACCGACCGTTGAAGTGCACATCAGCAATATCCACGCCCGCGAGAGTTTCCGGCACCATTCGTTCACGGCCAAAGCCGCCTTCGCATCGCTGTGCGGATTCGGCATCGACGGCTACCGGCTCGCAATCAACGGCCTTGCCGCCAAAATCGGCGTCAAGGCAAAAGCCTGACATCAAGAGCCCGCATCAAAAGCCTGGCGCTTCAGCCGTCATCACCCAGAGAATTCCGGACCCCGCATATGGCGAGCAAGCCTGACACCAAATCAGCCGCAAATTTCAAGAGCGACGACAGTGCGCTGATCCGCGAACTGGCGTTGCTGCTGGATGAAACCAGCCTCACCGAAATCGAGATCGAGCGCGCCGGCCTGCGGGTGCGCGTGGCGCGCAACATCACCTTCACAGCTTCGATGCCGGGCGATTACCAGCAGGCCCCGTCGGCGCACGCGGCATCGGCCGCGAACGTGACCCCGGCGGCGATCGCCGATCTGGCCAAGCATCCCGGCGCCGTCCCCTCGCCGATGGTCGGCACCGCCTACTCGGCGCCCGAACCCGGCGCCAAGCCGTTCATCGAGGTCGGCACCAAGGTGTCAGTGGGACAGACCCTGCTGATCATCGAAGCCATGAAGACGATGAACCAGATTCCATCGCCGCGCGCGGGCACCGTGACGCAGATTCTCGTCGAGGACGGCCAGCCGGTCGAATTCGGCGAGCCGCTGGTGATCATTGAATAGAATCCGTCAACGTCAGGCGCTGCGATGTTCGACAAGATCCTGATAGCCAATCGCGGTGAGATCGCGCTGCGCGTGCTGCGCGCGTGCAAGGAGCTCGGCATCGCCACTGTCGCCGTACATTCCACCGCCGACGCCGACGCGATGCATGTGCGGCTTGCCGACGAAAGCGTCTGCATCGGGCCGCCGCCGTCAAAGGACAGCTATCTCAACATCCCCTCGCTGCTCGCGGCCTGCGAGATCACCGGCGCCGATGCCGTGCATCCCGGCTACGGCTTCCTGTCCGAGAACGCCCGCTTCGCCGAGATTCTCGCCGAGCACAATCTGCATTTCATCGGTCCGAAGGCCGAGCACATCCGCCTGATGGGCGACAAGATCGAAGCCAAGAAGACCGCCAAGAAACTCGGCATTCCCGTGGTGCCCGGCTCCGACGGCGCGGTCGGCCCCGAAGACGACGCGATGGCGATCGGCGAGGCGATCGGCTTTCCGGTGCTGGTCAAGGCCGCTGCCGGTGGCGGCGGACGCGGCATGAAAGTCGCGCACACGGCTGATGAGCTGTTGATGGCGCTCTCGACCGCCTCCAACGAGGCCAAATCCGCGTTCGGCGACGCTTCGGTCTATCTCGAGAAATACCTGACCAAGCCGCGCCACATCGAAATCCAGGTGCTGGGCGACGGCCGCGGCGGCGCCATCCATCTCGGCGAACGCGACTGTTCGCTGCAGCGCCGCCACCAGAAGGTCTGGGAAGAAGGCCCCTCACCGGTTCTCTCTGCCGCCGCGCGCGCCAAAATCGGCGCCACCTGCGCCAAGGCGATGCAGGACATGAAATATCTCGGTGTCGGCACCATCGAGTTTCTGTACGAGGACGGCGAGTTCTATTTCATCGAAATGAACACCCGCATCCAGGTCGAGCATCCCGTTACCGAGAGCATTACCGATATCGACCTCGTGCTGGAACAGATCCGCATCGCCGCCGGCGGCGACCTGCCGGTGACGCAGGACGAAGTCGCCATCATCGGCCACGCCATCGAATGCCGCATCAATGCGGAAAACCCGGAGACCTTTCGTCCCTCGCCGGGAAAGATCACGCAATTCCATGCACCCGGCGGCCTCGGCGTCCGGATCGATTCCGCCGTCTATCAGGGTTACGTCATCCCGCCCTATTACGACTCGCTCGTCGGCAAGCTGATCGTTCACGGCAAGACCCGCGGCGAATGCCTGATGCGGCTGCGCCGCGCGCTGGACGAGATGGTGGTCGAAGGTATCGAGACCACCCTGCCGCTGTTCCGCGCCCTGGTCCGCGAGCCCGGCATCATCGACGGCGACTACCATATCCATTGGCTCGAGCAGTACCTCGCCGGCCAGGCGGCGAAGACCAAGGCCTGAAGACCAAGACCTGAACACCGAGACCTCCTGAAAATTGCCGCCTGAAATGCCGGGCGGCGCATGGAACCGATCGGTTCCCTGGGGCGTTGAGCGGTGTTGGGGTCTTATTTGCCAGGGCAGCCTGTATTCCGTTTGTTCATGACGCGAGATCATTGTGACGGCTGATGCCACGCGCCGACGTGCGATTGGCCAAATCCTGCTGCTCGCGGCGGGATTTTCGGTGCTGGTGGCGATCAGCGCCTTATCGGTCATTCTCGTTCATGAGGCCCGCAAGGACAGCGCCAAGGTCGTGCATACGGTCGAGGTCGAGAACCAGCTATCGACCTTGCTGTTGCAGATCCGCCGCGCCGAAAGCTCGGCGCGCGGCTATCTCCTGACCTCGGAGCCGCGCTTCCTGACCGAGCATGAGTCCGCCACCGCGACCATCCTCCCCGATATCGACAAGCTGACCCGGCTAACTTCGGACAATCCGGTCCAGACCGAGAACGCCCGGCAGCTGCGCCCGCCGGTCGAAGCCCGGCTTGCCGAATTTGCCAGGGCCATCGCATTCGTCAAACGCAACGATCTCGCCGGCGGCATCGCGATGCTGCGTGAGGCCGGCGCCAGCGACTCCGTCCAGAAGATCGGCGAGCTCAGCAACGCGATGCGCGCCGAGGAAGACCGGCTGTTCGCTCTGCGCACCGCGACCGCGGACCGCACGCAGCAACTGGCATCGGCAGTGACGGTGGCGGGCTCCGGCCTCGTGATCGCGCTCCTCGGCATCGCGATCTTGCAGGTGCGCCGCTCCTCGCGCGCCCGCGACGATGCCGAAACCCAATTGCGCGACAACAATATCAACCTCGAAACCACGATCGACGAGCGCACCGCCGATCTGCGCGAGGCCAATGACGAGATCCAGCGCTTCGCCTATATCGTCAGCCACGATCTGCGCTCGCCGCTGGTGAACATCATGGGCTTTACCAGCGAACTTGAGGAACTGCGCGGCGACATCTTCAAGCGGATCGCGACCCTGGCGCGCGCGCAATCGGCCGCGCCGGCGACAGCTGATAACGCCACCGATAGCGCCGAGCCCGTCCTCGAAGGACCCGACAAGCAATTGTCGGAAGACTTCACCGAGGCGCTGGGCTTCATCAAATCCTCGATCGCCAAGATGGATCGGCTGATCTCGGCCATCCTCAACCTCACACGCGAAGGCCGGCGCGAATTCGAACCGGTGCGGATCGAAACCCGCGAACTGATCGAGGGCATTGTCGCAACGGTGGCGCACCAGGCCGCTGAAGCCGAGGCGCAGATCCGGATCGAACCGCTGCCGAACATCGTCAGCGACCGTCTGGCGCTGGAGCAGATTTTCTCCAATCTGATCGAAAATGCACTGAAATACCTCAAGACCGGCGTTCCCGGCGACATCCAGGTGCGCGGCCGCACCAAGCTCGGCTTTGCTATTTTCGAGATCACCGACAATGGGCGCGGTATTGATCCCAAGGACCATCAGCGCATTTTCGAGCTGTTCCGCCGCGCCGGAACCCAGGACAAACCCGGGCAAGGCATTGGTCTTGCGCACGTCCGCGCGCTGGTGCGGCGGCTCGGCGGAACCCTGTCGGTCGCCTCGGAACTTCACAACGGCAGCACATTCACGATTACACTGCCGATCAATTGGACCATTCGTAACCGGAACACACAGTCATGAGTAATCCAGTCACCATCATCATGATCGAGGACGATGAGGGCCATGCCCGCCTGATCGAGCGGAACATCCGCCGTTCCGGCGTCAACAACGAGATCATCCCGTTCACCAGCGGTACAGCTGCGCTGAACTACCTGTTCGGCAAGGATGGAACGGGCCTCGCTCACAAGGGCAACGCGCTGTTGATCCTGCTCGATCTCAACCTGCCCGACGCGTCGGGCATCGACATCCTGAAGCAGGTCAAGGACAACAAATATCTCAAGGCGACCCCGGTCGTGGTGCTGACCACGACCGACGATTCCCATGAAATAAAGCGTTGCTACGACCTCGGTTGCAACGTGTACATCACCAAGCCGGTGAATTACGAAAGCTTCGCCAACGCCATTCGCCAGCTCGGCCTGTTCTTCTCCGTAATCCAGGTACCGCCAGCCGCCACATGACAACAGCCACGCCGACACTGCTGTATATCGATGATGACGCCGCATTGGCGCGGCTGGTCGATCGCGGCCTGACGCGGCTCGGCTTCAAGGTGGTGCATGCCGCCGATGGCCAGCAGGGCCTCGACCGCCTGGCGCAGGGCGGCATCGACGCCATCGCGCTCGACCAGTACATGCCCGGTCTCGACGGCCTCGAAACGCTGGAGCGGATTCTGGCAATCCCCGGTGCGCCGCCGGTGGTGTTCGTCACGGCCTCGCAGGATTCGGCGATTGCCGTCACCGCGCTGAAGGCGGGCGCGGCGGACTATCTCGTCAAGGACGTGCAGGGCGAGTTCATTCCCCTGCTCCAGGTCGCCGTTAACGGCGCGCTGCGGCAGGCGGAGATTCAAAGAGCCCGCGATGAGGCCGAGGCCGAAGTCCACGCCTCGCGCGACCGCTACGCGGCGCTGGCCGCCGAGCGCGAGGTGCTGCTGCGCGAAGTCAATCACCGCGTCGGCAACTCTCTGCAGATCATCGCCTCGCTGTTGCACCTGCAGGCTAATTCCGCTGTTCAGGACGACGTCAAGGCGGCGCTCACCAATGCGATGGGGCGCGTTGCCGCGGTCGCCCAGGTCCATCGCCGGCTCTACACCTCGCACGATCTGAAGAGCGTGCTCTTGAACCAGTATCTCGAGGCGCTGCTGGAAGACTTGCGGCGCTCGGCCGAGGGCAATCGGATGTCACGGCTGACGCTGAAGGCCGAGCCAATCGAGATCGACCCCGATCGTGCGGTGGCGATCGGCATCATCGTCAATGAGCTGATCATGAACGCCGTCAAATACGCCTACCCCGACGGCGCCGGCCCGATCCACGTCGAGCTCAAGCCTCTCGGCGACGAACTCCTGCTGTCGATCACCGACGACGGCGTCGGCCTCAACGTCAAGGCCGACCCGCGTTCTACCGGCATGGGACAGCGCATCGTCTCGGCCATGGCATCAAAGCTCGAAGCCGACGTCGCGCGCGATCCCGACCATGCCGGCACAAAGATCGTGCTGCGCTTTGCCCGCGTCAACAAGCCTGCGCCGCGGCCGAGTGAAGCCGCGGCTGGGTAATATGCCGTTTGCGGAATTTGAACCGCGACCTGCTAAAACTAGCGTCCCGGATGCGCCTAGTTCGGCGCAAGTCCGGCCTCGCGTATAATCGCTGCGTTCTCTTCGAATTCCTTTTTCTGGAAGCTCGCAAAGCCCTCCGGACTGGCGGAGCCCCGGAGCTCTAAACCCTCCTTGCCGAGTGCCTGTTGCAGCGACTTGTCCCCTATCACCGATTGGATCGCCGCGTGCAGCTTTGTCACGACGGCTACAGGGGTTTTCGCGGGTGCGAAGAGGCCAAACCATCCAACCGAATCCAATCCCTTGAGGCCAAGTTCGTTGGCTGCCGGAATATCCGGCATGACGGAGGAGCGCTCCGCGCTCGTTGCGCACAGCGCTACAAGTGCACCTGAGTTGACATGCGGCAGGATCGTGGGCGGCGTTCCGATGATCATCGGAATGTTGCCACCCAGAACGGCGGTAACGGTCTCAGCGCCGCCCTTGAAGGGAATATTGACAAGCTTGATCCCGGCGATTTTGGAGATCTGGACGGCCGGTATCTGGAAGCCGACGTTGGAAGTACCGTAGAACACGCCATCACGCTCGCCTTTTGCTTTCGCCAGGAATTCTGCCCAGTTCTTCACGCCATACCCGGCTGATACGGCCACCAGACTCGAATTCGTTGTAACCTGGGAAATCGGCGCAAGCGCCGTCAGTGGATCATACGATAATTTCAGCATCGTCGGCGCGATCACCTGGGAGACGTTCGCGCCGAGAAAAAGCGTATGTCCGTCCGGTTCGGCGCGCAGGGCCTGCACGGCCGCCAGTGTCGAAGATGCGCCAGGAACGTTCTCGATCAGGTGCTTGGCACCCAATACCGCATCGAGGCGATGCGCAAATTGGCGCATCGTCAAATCGGCTGAGCCGCCCGGAGGGAATCCGACAAGAAAACGGATGATTTTCGTTGGGTATTGCTGCGCGCGCGAGGCGGTGGGCAATGCGGCGGCGGCAGCGGTTGAAATCGAGTATTGCAGGAAGCGGCGTCGGTTCATTTTCTTTCCTCCAGTCGTCCCGGCGGCCGTACTTCGTTTTTTCCCGGTATCCAGGCCGCGCCGCCGCTTTTTTCAAGGCATAGCATAGGCTACCGGCTCCCTGCTATTCTCCGGCCATGACATCGCGCGAGTCCGCCGTTTCCGAAATCACGCCCGAGGTGCTGCTGCGCGCCTATGCCTGCGGGATATTCCCGATGGCCGAAAGCGCCGATGACCCCACCCTGTTCTGGGTCGAGCCGGAAATGCGCGGGGTGATCCCGCTCGAAGGCTTTCGCATCGCCTCGCGGCTTGCGCGCACCGTGCGTTCGGACGCCTTCACCGTCACCGTCGACACCGCCTTCAAGGCGGTCATTGCCGGCTGCGCGGCGCCGCAGGCCGGGCGCGACGACACCTGGATCAACAAGCGGATCCGCGATCTCTATGTCGGACTGCACCAGATCGGGCACTGCCACAGCGTCGAGGTCTGGCAGAACGACGATCTGGTCGGCGGCCTATATGGCGTCAGCCTCGGCCGCGCCTTCTTCGGCGAGAGCATGTTCCACACCGTCAGAGACGCCTCTAAGGTGGCGCTGGTCCATCTGGTGGCGCGGTTGATCGCGGGAGGGTTTGAGCTGCTCGACACCCAATACGTCACGGAGCATTTGAAGAGCTTTGGCGCGGTCGAAATTTCCAGGCGCCGCTACCGCGCGATGCTCGACAGGGCGATCGCGGGCGAGCCCGCGGACTTTTTGAAGTTGCCCTCCGATGGGCCGGTCGGCGGCGCCGACGCGCTGGCGATCATCGCGGCGCGCGGCTGAAGACCTGTCCTCATTGGGATTGTGACATCAGTCACAGCCCCTCCCCGCGACCTCTCTTATCCCTGTTTGCACGGCTGGTGGGAATGCTCCGCCTCCGACAACGACAGGGATCGCTCAGATGAGCAACGCGCTGCAAGCGGCACTGGCGGCCGAGCCCGTCGAAAACTCCGCCGCGGACGGCGGCGCCGAACTGGCCGTTACCAGCGCGCCGCCCCCGCTCAGCTTCATCATGCCGGCCCGGTTGCCGCCGCCGCTGCCCAAGCGCCCGGCGCAGAACGTCATCGCGCGGCACTGGCGCGGCGAACTCTCGCTGCCGCGCTCATACTGGATCAATTATGTGGTGCTGGGCACCAGCTTCGGGCTTGCGTCCAGCGTTCTGGGCGCTGCGATCAACCCACGCGTTGGCGAACAGCCGGTGCGCTGGCTGATCTCGCACGGCCTGACCTGGACCGCGATCATCCTGTTCACCATCTGGGGCGCGATCGGCGTCTGGCGCGCGGCGACCGCCTACCGACGCGCAGGAAAGCGCTTCTGGGGCACCGCCGCCAAGGCGACCATGGCGCTCGGCGCTCTCCACCTCGTTTACAGTGTCTACTACGTCGCGATTCCGCAGGGCCTCGGCATCTACGAGATCGCGGCTGGCGATGCGCGCCTCGCGTCACACCAGTTCAAGGTGCTGAACAATGGCGCCATGCTGGATTTCTCCGGAGGTATCTCGTTCGGCACGGCGAAGGAGTTCGAGACCATTCTGAAGGCGATGGACAATGTGCGCACCGTGCGGCTGACCTCGAACGGCGGGCGCGTCGCGGAGGCGCAGAAGATCTCCGACCTGATCAAGGCGCGAGGCCTGTCGACCTACGTTACCCATCAATGCGCTTCCGCCTGCACCATCATGTTCCTCGGCGGCAAGCAGCGTTATCTGCACGCGAACGCACGGCTCGGCTTCCACCAACCTTACTTCCGCGGCATGACCGCGAACGAACAGCGCATCTCGATTGCCCGCGAGCAGGCGCGCCTTGAGAAGTTCGGCCTCAGCGCCGCCTTCGCCGAACGCGCCAACAGCGCAGGTCCCTCGGGCATGTGGTTTCCCGAACAGAGCGAATTGCTGCGCGAGCGCGTGGTGACGTCGATCTTCAACCCGCAGCCGCCGAAGCCGGTGGCCGCCGCGGCGCCGGCGCCATCCGCTCCCGCTTCACGTAGCGTGCCCGTGCTGCCGAAGACGCAGGCGGCCTATCAGGGCGCGCCGCAATGAGCGAATTGCGGAGCCTGCCCGATCCCGTGTGAGAAGATTCACCTTGGCGTATGTCTGCTGGCATCGACGAGAACCGATGCGCCGGGGACGCCGCCTAATTCCCGAACAATCCACCAAACAGCCCACCGGGCCGTTGTTGCTGCGGCGGTGGCGGCGGCGGTTGCTGCTGGAACTGCGGCTGCGGCGGCAGCCCCGACGGCGGCGGACGCGGCGCGGCCTGCTTCGGCGCCGGCGGGCGCTTGGCGGCGGGCGGCGGCGGAGCCGGCTTTGGCAGTTCAGGCTGCGCGCTGACGATGGTCTGGTCGGGGACTTTGCAGTCGGTCAGCCAGATATCGTAGACCGGGTGCTCGACGCCGTGCAGCCCGGGGCTCGCGGCGTACATCCAGCCCGAGAAGATCCGCTTCACCTCGCCCTGCAGCGTGATCTCGTCGACCTCGACAAAGGCGTCGGTATTGGCGGCTTCCGTGGACGGGCGCGTGTAGCAGGCCGACGTCTTCACGCGCAGCGCGCCGAACTGCACCGTCTCGCCGATGTCCTCGTCGAAATTGATGATCCGGCCGGTGATCTTGTCGAGGCCGGAGAAGCTGGCCTTCTTGTTGGTAACCTTCGATGCCGGCGGCTCGGACACCACCTCATCCCCCGGCTGCAGGCTCGCCGAGGCCGGCGGGACGGGTCCCTTGGGCTGGCGCTGCCCCGGTGGCAGGCCCGGCTGCGCATTGGCCGCGGGCGGCACGGCGCCCGGCGCACCTGGCTGCGGCGGCGTTACCGCGATCCCCGGCTGGGTATTCTGTGGAACGACGGTGGTGCCGGGCGGCGGCGCCAGGGGCTGGGTCTGCACGCTTCCGGGCGGAGGTACGCCCTGCCCCGGAGCGGGGCGGTTTGGCGTCGGCAGCAGCCGGCCGCGCGGCAATTCGGGCACTTCCTCGTCGTCGTCGAGTTGCTGCTGTTGCTGCTGCTGGTTGCCACGCGGGATCGCGCCTGGCGGCCGCAGCGGCGGATCGGAAAAAATATTGCCGATCTGCGCGCGCGCGGGTGGCGCAAGCGAGATTGTCGAGGCGGCCACCAGGGCCGCAATACCAGTCAGGGCAATGGTTCGAAACATCTCGCGGCTTTAAAGGGCGAATCGGGCTCGCGACATAGTACAATCTTATCCGCCGCTCGCGTGCCTACCGGTTAACACGCTGAATACGGCGGGGAAAGGGCGGTTACCCCCGTCGCGGGGACGGGCTTCGCCCGCTCCGGGGACGGGCTTCGCCCGCTCCGGGGACGGGCTTCGCCCGCTCCGGGGACGGGCTTCGCCCGCTCCGGGGACACTGGTCAGTCCCGGCCACAAATGAAATAGTCGGTTTCGATCAGCTTTCGCGCGGGTTGCCGTCGCGAAAACCATGAAAATCCGGGACAACCGGACGAGCCAGAGGAAATCCCAGACATGACCGATCGAATTCGCCTGGACGGCCGGGTCGCCGTCGTCACCGGTGCGGCCGGGGTCATCGGAACCGCCACCATCAGGCTGCTCGCCGAGCGCGGGGCGCGCATTGTCGCCGTTGACCGCAAGGAGGCCGACCTCAAGGCCGCCATCCGGGACCTGCCGGCCTCCGCCGAGGCGCTCGCGATCGCCGCCGACGTCACCCAGGAGGACGAAGTCGCCGACTATGTCCGCGCCAGCGTCGACAAATTCGGCAGCATCGACGCCTTCTACAACAACGCCGGCATCGAGGGCGACATCAAGCCGATCCCGCAATATTCGCTGGAGAGTTTTCGAAAAGTGCTCGACGTCAACGTGGTCGGCGTCTTCCTCGGCATGAAGCATGTGCTGCCGGTGATGCTCAAACAGAACAAGGGCAGCATCATCAACACCGCCTCGATCGCGGGCCTGATGGGATCGCCCTATATCGCCGTCTACAGCGCCAGCAAGCATGCGGTGATCGGGCTCACCAAGACCGCGGCCTGGGAATGCACGGGCACCGGCGTTCGCGTCAATTGCGTCTGTCCGGGCCTGATCGACAGCCGGATGCTGTCGACGATCTATCAGGGCCGCAATGGCGGCAATGCCCCGATGCCGATCGAAAAGATGGTCGACCGGATTCCAGCGCGGCGACTCGGACATGCTTCCGAGGTCGCCTCCGTTGTGGCGTTCCTGGCGTCCGATGAAGCCAGCTACGTCACCGGCTCTTCTTACACCGTCGACGGCGGCCGGACGGCCGCCTAAGGATTTGTCATTCCGGGACGGTCCGAAGGACCAGACCGCAGGTGCGCAATTGCGCACCGGAGAATCTCGAGATTCCGGGTTCGATGCTTCGCATCGCCCCGGAATGACACGGATAAAAAACAGAGGTCTTCACTAGCATGCCTGTCGTTCTCGATCCCGATGCCGCCGCCGTCTACAAGGCCTTCCAGGAAGCCGGCCGCCCCCCTTACGAGTCGGGAACACCGACCCAGGCCCGTGCGATGTATCTGGCCGCCCGCCCCGTCGCCAATCCCGAACCGCCGGAACTGGAATCCGCAGAACCGCTCTCAATCCCCGCCCCGCATGGCGCGATCGCGGCCCGCATCTACACGCCGAAGACGCTGCGAAAGACCGGCGGCCTTGCGCCCTGCCTGGTGTTCTATCACGGCGGCGGCTGGGTGATCGGCGATCTCGATTCCCACGACGTGGTCTGCCGCAAGCTCGCGCATGAAGGCGAGTTGATCGTGATATCGATCGACTACCGCCTCGCCCCCGAGCACAAATTTCCCGCCGCTGTCGACGACGCCGTCACGGCGGTGAAATGGATCGCGGCCAATGCGAAAGACCTCGGCATCGACGCGTCACGCGTCATGGTCGGCGGCGACTCGGCCGGCGGCAATCTCGCGGCCGTCGTTGCGCTCGCGGCGCGTGACGGCGATGGGCCAAAGCTCGCCGGCCAGGTGCTGATCTATCCCGCGACGGATTTTGCGATGAAGCATCCCTCGCACAGCGAGCCCGAGACCAGCATTCTGCTGACGCATTCCGTCATCAAATGGTTCTGCAACCACTACCTCAGCGGCCCCGCCGACATTGACAATTGGCAGGCTTCACCGGCGCGCGCGAAAACGCTGGCCGGATTGCCGCCGGCCTATCTGCTGACCGCCGGCGGCGATCCGCTGCGCGACGAAGGCGACGAATACGCCGCACGGTTGAAGGAAGCGGGTGTGCCCGTGACCTACAAGCACTTTCCCGGCCAGTTCCACGGCTTCTTCACCATGGGCAAGCTGCTGCAGCAGGCCAACGTCGCGGCAACCGATATCGCGCTCTGGCTGAAAGCGCTGAATTGACAAATTCGCCCGCGCGAAGGAATTGACGGCAACCATGCTCCTGTTCGGAATACCCGTCGACTTCATCCTGTTCGCGCTCACGCTGCTCGGCGTCGCGCTGTTTCATCGCCACACCCTGCCCGTCGCGTTGACGGGGCTTGCGGCCATCATCCTCTACAAGCTGACCTTCACCGGCTTTAAATACGGCGCCGGCCTTGGTGGCCTCGGCCACCACATGGCGCATGAATGGGTGACGCTGGCCAATCTGTTCCTGCTGCTGATGGGATTTGCGCTGCTGTCGCGGCATTTCGAGGAGAGCCGGATTCCCCAGGAGATGCCGGCGCTGCTGCCGGACGACTGGAAGGGCGGCGTCATCCTCCTGGTGCTGGTGTTCGTGCTGTCCAGCTTCCTCGACAATATCGCTGCCGCATTGATCGGCGGCACCGTGGCGCGCAGTGTTTTCCAGGGCAAGGTCCATATCGGCTATCTCGCGGCCATCGTCGCGGCCTCGAATGCGGGAGGCGCCGGCAGCGTCGTCGGCGACACCACCACGACGATGATGTGGATTGCCGGGGTCAGCCCCCTCGCCGTCGTCGAGGCCTATATTGCCGCCATCGCCGCGATGCTGATCTTCGCCGTGCCCGCGTCGCTGCAGCAGCAGCGCTATTCGCCGATCGTCAAGAATCCGCCGAGCGGCCTGAAGGTCGACACGATCAGGGTGCTGATCGTCGCCGCCATTCTCATTGCGGCGCTGGCCGCCAACATCACCGCCAATCTGAAATTCCCGGCTCTGCTCGACATCCTTCCCGTGCTCGGCATCGCGGTCTGGGTGGTGATCCTTTCAACCGCGGCGTTGCGCAAGCCGGACTGGTCGGTGATGCCCGAGACCTTCAAGGGCACCATCTTCCTGCTGGCGCTGGTGACGGCGGCATCGATGATGCCGGTCGAGAAACTCCCCGCCGCCTCGTGGCCGACGACGCTCGGACTCGGCTTCGTCTCCGCGGTGTTCGACAATATTCCGCTGACCGCGCTCGCGCTGAAACAAGGCGGTTATGATTGGGGCTATCTCGCCTACGCCGTCGGCTTCGGAGGATCGATGATGTGGTTCGGCTCGTCCGCAGGCGTCGCCCTGGCGAACATGTACCCGGAGGCAAAATCTGTCGGGCGATGGATCACCCAGGGCTGGCCGATCGCGGTCGCCTATGTCGTTGGATTTTTCGTCATGCTTGCCGTGCTCGGCTGGCATCCCGACGCGCCGCATTAGCGGAGAGCGCAAGAACCGGCTGCCACGCCGCATCGCGCGCTATCCCTCGGGACTCGGGTGTCGGCGGAGTCTTCAATCTGCGAGACAACACTGCAACCGCGAACCCGCGCCTGTCGGTGAAGGCCTCGCTGTTGCAATGGAGTATCCAATGAATTCGGAAAACCAGGCGAAGCGAAATCCATTCGGCGTCATGGACGTCCCCGATCCCAACGACGCTGACGTGGCGCAGTTCGCCGGCAGCGCGACACTGGAAGGATCCGCGGATGATATGAACGCGGCGAGCTGGGGCACGGCTGACGGCACCAGCCGGTCCGGCACAATCGAAGGCCATTGGTCGAGCCGCTGGAACGGCGGCGCCGATCCCACCATCGCCTGCGATTCCGCCGACAAATGGAAACAGGGGCAAGGCGAAGCGAGAATGGTAGCAGATCGCGTCTATCTCTATTTCGACTGGGATTCCGGCGCACGCAAAGGATTGATCGATGCCAAGCGCCAAGGCCCGCAGCGGCTGGTCGGAAAGTACATCAACCTCACCAGCCCGGCGATCACTCGTCCCTGGATCGGCAGAATCGTGGACGACAGGCGGATCGACGGCCGCTTTCCGGAGGGACGCCTGGATTTCCGCAGATAGGGGCGTCTATTCCGCTCGCGCCGTGTGACGCCGCTGACGTGGCAGGCGCCGCCGGGTCACCCCGACGGAGCCAAATCCAATCTGCAAAGGTCAGTATGACTTAGCGACCGCCGCCACCACCACCACCACCACCGCCACCGCCGCCAGCATTCAACATGGCGTCGTTGTAGCGGGGATCGTTGTATTTCATGTAGGCCGGGCTGCTGTCACGGCGACCGGGAGTCGGTCGTGCACGATTCTGCTCCTGGGGAGTGTAGGTGACTCCACAACCCCACTGCCCCGGCGCGCAATGCGTATCCAGGAAAATGAACGCGTTGGCGCTGGTCGTTCCCATCGCACCCATTGCCAGGAACGCAACGGAAGCGGCCGCGAAGAGTCTCGATTTCACCGACATCTGAATCTCCATTGTCCGGTTTTTGCGAAACCGTCATGGCCCGCATACCCTTTCGACGGCACGAGGTGCAGGGCGGTTCAGTGCGAGGCTTTCAAAAATTTCTGCCCGCCGGGATGAACCTGACGTCCGGTACCGCGACGCGCCCTTGTCGGGAGAGCGACAAGATCACCCCGCGCGTGCCGCCCGCCGCAGCGATTGCGGCGGCTGGCCGAAGGCGCGGATGAAGGCGCGGCGCATCCGTTCCGGATCGCGAAAGCCGGTGGTCTCGGCAACGCGTTCAATCGCCTCGCTGGACGACTGCACGCGCTGCCGCGCCACCTCGATCCGCAACCGCTCGACCGCCTTTGAGGGCGTGGTGCCGGTCTCGGCAATGAAAGCGCGGGTGAAATGCCGCGAACTCATGCCGGCCTGCTCGGCCATGTCCTCCACCGTGAGCGGCGCATCGAGATGTTCGCGCGCCCAGGCCAGCAACGGTCCGAACCGTCCGGTCGGCGACTTCAATTCCAGCAGCGACGAGAATTGCGACTGGCCGCCGCTGCGGCGGTGGTACAGCACGAGCTGCTTTGCGGTTCGCTGCGCGATCTCGTCACCGTAATCCTCGACGACCATCGCGAGCGCCAGATCGATGCCCGCTGATATCCCCGCAGAGGTCCAGACATTGCCGTCGCGTGTGTAGATCCGATCGGCTTCCAGCTTCACTTTCGGATAGGCCGACACGAAGTGCCGCGTGCGCTGCCAATGCGTGGTGGCGCGGCGTCCGTCGAGCAGGCCGGCCTCCGCCAGAACGTAAGCGCCGGAGCAAACGCTGGCGACGCGGACGCCGCGCCTGGCCAACGCACGCACGAAAGCCAGCGTCTTCGGACAGATCGCCGCCGTTCGCACGCCCTCGCCGCCCGCCACGATCAAGGTCGTCGTGATCGCGTTGGAAGGTTTGAAGCCACGCGCCAGCATCTCGACGCCGGAGGTGCTGCGCACCGGACCCGGCGTCGCCGCCAAAGTCCTGATCGCAGGCGCCGCACCTGCGAAGCGCGCGGCGATTTCGAACACCGAAATCGGCCCCGCGGCATCGAGCAACTGAAAGTCCGGAAAGATCAGCACACCGATCATTTGAGGTTATGTCCTTAAATGAGGGAAATATGGCATTTCTGACAACAAGCCACCATGTCAGGATGCACGGGTCAAGTGAAATCAGGGAGTCCTCATGTCGGCGCCGCTTCAGATCGGTCTCGTGTTGTTTCCAAAGGTGACCCAGCTCGATTTCACAGGGCCGCTGCAGGTGTTCTCCAGCGTGCCGGGCGCACAGGTGCATCTGATCTGGAAGCGCATCGAGCCTGTGCCCAGCGACTCCGTCCTGACGATCACGCCGACGGTGACCTTTGCGGATTGCCCGCAGCTCGACGTCATCTGCGTGCCCGGCGGTTTCGGCACCGACGACATGGTCAATGACGAGGAGATGCTGGCATTCCTGCGCAAGCAGGCCGAGGGCGCCAAATACATCACCTCGGTCTGCACGGGATCGTTGGTGCTGGGTGCGGCCGGCCTGCTGAAGGGATATCGCGCGGCGACGCATTGGACCGCGATGGATTTTCTCTCCGCGTTCGGTGCGACGCCGACCAGGACCCGCGTCTGCGTCGACCGCAACCGCGTCACCGGCGGCGGCGTCACCGCAGGGATCGATTTCGCGCTGACGCTGGTGTCGCTGCTGGTCGACCGGCGGACCGCGGAAGCGATCCAGCTCCGGCTCGAATATAACCCGGCGCCGCCGTTCAACTCAGGCTCGCCCGACACCGCGCCGCCGGAAATCCTCGCGCTGATGAAGGAGCGGATGGCGACGGCGCAGCTCCGCCGCGGCGAAATGATCGGCCGCGCCGCCGCAAGGATGACGTAACGGACGGCCGGAAAAATGATGCTCATCGGGGTTAATCGCTCGCCATTCACCCGCCGCGTGGCCATCACGCTCAGGGCTTACGGGATACCGTACGAGCAGCTGCCAATCTCCGGCTTCAATGATCGCGCCGAGGTGCGAGCCTCCAATCCACTCGGTCGCATCCCGGCGCTGGTGCTCGATGATGGCGACGTGCTGGTCGATAGCAGTGCTATCGTCGACCATCTCGATGAGACCTTCGGTCGCGACCGCGCATTAACGCCCGCTGCGGGATCCGACCGACGGGCCGTCCTGAAGGTTGCGGCGATCATGATGGGCGCGTGCGACAAGGGACTTCAGGCCGCTTACGAGCGCAACCACCATCCTCCCGAGAAGCAACATCAACCTTGGTTCGACGATTGCGTGGCACAGATGACGAATGCACTGGCAGCGGTCGATGTCATGATCGTACCAGACACGCCTTATTTGCTGCTCGGTCGTTTGACCCAAGCGGACGTGACGGCATTTGTAGCCGAACGGCTCGCGCGTGGCGTGGGGATCGATACGGACAAGGCAATGCCGCGCCTGCGCGCCTTGACCAGGAAGATCGCGGACGAGTCACCTTTTCGAACGACGGAGCCCTGACGCCGCGGCCTCATCGCCTGCCAGCAGCCTCATTGAGCGGAAAGCTAGCTTCATCAGTCATGCAAAAAGAAAAAGGCCGCCTGGTTGCCCAGACGGCCTTTCCTTTCCTACGGCGGCGCCACATTGACGGGCGATTTCAGAACCTCTGCACCGGGGGCCTATCTCCCAGCCGTATCCTGATCGGGTGCCGCTGCTCATCGGGACAGTCGCGAACTGGAGCCCGAACCGTACGCGATGGTTTCCCATCTCCGTAAGATGGGTTCATTGAACGGCGAACGGGGCAAGTGCGCAAGCATGCAGCAGCCGGTGTCCCCGCTGTTCCCGTTATTCACAGGCGAACGACGCATCCGCGCTCACGACGCGTGCCATGCCGCACGGTCGTCCGCGCTCAACATAACGGTGGATCAGCTGTCTATCAGCTTCCCGGCGTCCAGGGCTGGTAGTCGCCGGTCGCCTTCGGACGGCGGCCGCTCGCCAGCGTCGAGCCGGATGGACGGTAGGCAGCCGATGTGCCGGTCAGGTTCGGCTGGTGCGGCTTTTCCCACTCGCGCGGGGTGTACGTCTCTTCGGTCGGGGCGACATCGACGGTGTGATGCAGCCAGCCGTGCCATGACGGCGGCACCCTCGTCGCTTCGGCATAGCCGTTGTAGACCACCCAGCGCCGCTGGAAGCCGAGCGTCGGATCGATCTTGCCGCCCTTGGTGCGATAATAGGTGTTGCCCTGCTCGTCCTGGCCGACCAGTTCGCCGAAGCGCCACGTCCACAACTGGGTGCCGAAGGTCTGGCCGTTCCACCAGGTGAATATTTTGAGCAGAAACAGCTTCATGAGGGCTCGGCCGGTTCGAGAAGGCTGAGCCGGTGATGCCATCGGCGCGCCCGATTGTCCAGACGCGATCGCCAATTACGGCCAGACCCCGCCGGACCTTGGCCAGACCGTGGCGTGTCCGTCTTTGCGCCCGTTTTTGGCGTCCAATTGTCGCGGAATCAGAACGATCCGTTCATTTGGCATACAGTTCCTGCCTGACAGGTTCAGCGCTGCGCACGATCCGTGCGCTGGCTCGGGAACGCCTTTCTCCTGAAATGGTTAGGTCCGTATCCCGGAGATGGAGCCGACAATGATCAGTTTGAAAGTTTTATGTTCTGCCGCAGCGATCGCGGCACTCGTTGCACCGACCGTGCTGCCCAACCCAAGCTTCGCGCAAGCCCCGCCTAGCGCCGGGGGTGGCGGCGGAGGCGGTGGTGGCGGCCGCGGCGGTGGCGGCGGAGCCGCAATCGGTGGTGGTGGTGGCGGCGGAGCGGCTATCGGTGGCGGCGGCGGTGGTTTCCGCGGTGGCGGCGGTGGAGCGGTGATTGGTGGCGGTGGCGGCGGCTTCCGCGGCGGTGGCGGGGCGCCCCCACCGATGGCAGGCGGCATTCGTGGTGGCGGCGGCGGCGGCGTCATCGGCGGCGGTGTGGCCCCCGGCCCGAGGTTTAGCGGCGGCGGCGTCTATCAAGGCGGCGGCTATCGCCATCGCCATCGCCACGGCGGTTTCTACCCCGGTTTCGCGGCCGGCGCCGTTATCGGCAGCGGGCTTGGCTATTACGGCAGCAGCTACGGCTACTACAACGATCCCTACTACTACGGCGACGAATATGCCGATGACGGCGTGGTGGCGGTGGTCCCCGGCGGCGACGATGTCGCTTACTGCAGGCAGCGCTACCGTTCCTATGATGTGCGGTCGAGAACCTATCTCGGCAATGACGGGCTGCGGCACCCCTGCCCGTAACGCTGGCCTGACGGCGTGAATTCCAAAGTGAACTCCGAGAGCGGCGCATTCCGTGCGCCGCTCTTTTCATGCGCGCAACGCCACCGCGACGCCGCCGAGCGTGATCACCAGGGCTGCGACCTCGCGCAAGCCCAGCGGCTCATTCAGCATGGCCGCCGCCGCCACCACGCCGACCACCGGTACCAGAAGGGTGCCGATCGACGCGGTCGCCGCCGGCAGCCGCTCCAGCGCTGCGAACCAGCAGACGTAGCACAGGCAAAACTGGATCAGCGTGATGTACACCATCGACGCCCAGCCGATCCCTGAGAGCGCCGCTAGCTGAGGCTGTTCGACGGCGAGCCCGATGATCGCGATCGGAAGGCAGCCGAGGCCGATCTGCCAGGCGGCCAGTGACAGCGGCGGCATCGCAAGCGGAAAATGCTTGGTCAGCACGGTGCCAAGCCCGACGCAGACGGCGCCCGCCAGGGCGCACAGGATTCCCGGCAGCTTCTCGACGCTGGCGTCGAAGCCATTGCCGCCGATCAGCACCGCAATGCCGGCCAGCGCGACCGTCAAGGAAAGGGCACGCAGCAGCGACAGCCGTTCGCCGAGGATCGGCCACGCCAGAAACGCCACCCAGACCGGGATCGAGATGCCGAGCACCGCAGCCTCGCTGGCACTCAGCCACAGCAATGCGAGCCCCATGAACGCAACCCAGCCGCCGAGCGACAACGTGGAAACCAGCAACAGCCGCAGCCACATTCCCCTGGGAACGCGCAGCGTCTCCTGCCGCGTCAGCGCGATCAACGCGAGGGCTGCAGCACCGACGATGCCGCACAGGCCGCGCGACGACAGCGGCGGCCATTCCGTCAGCAGATGTTTCATGATCGGGAAATTGAGGCCCCAGCCCACCGAGGCTATCGACAGGACGACGAGGCCGAGCGGCGACATTCGGGGACGACCCGCTGGGCGATGTATGGACACGGCGGGTTAGATCCGGAACCGGGGACGCATTTGTTCTAGTTCTGACACAGACTACCGAATTCGCCTCTAGGCAAATCTTATATGCACTCTATCATACAGACGGCTAGTCAACGTTCCGACTTAATCCTCGTCAGGGGTTTTGCGAGTCGCCGACTGCAGCCCGAGCAAAAGGAATCCTCGTGCCGCGCGTTCTCGTGGTCGATGACGACCCGATGGTTTGCGTTGCCATCGAAGTTTGTCTGCACAGCCAGGGTTTCGAGGTCACCATTGCCGATGGTGGTGAGGCCGGGATGCAGGCGCTCGAAGCGTCCGATTTCGACGTGATGCTGATCGACGTCTTCATGCCGCACATGCACGGGTTTGAATCAATTCGGACGTTCCATGAGCGCCGGCCGGAGGTTCCGATCATTGCGATGTCGGGCTACGCCTTCGCCAATACCGACCGGGCGCCCGATTTGCTGCGGTTGACCATCGAACTCGGCGCGGCATGCTGCCTGCGCAAGCCGTTCACGCCCAACGCGCTGTTGACCAGCGTCCGCGAATGCCTCACGAAACCGGTACAGTCTGCGCGCCTCTCGAAAAGATGAAAATAAAAGCGTCAATGCTCTCGCAGCGTATCATCCTTGGAATCGGCCTCGCGATCCTCATCCTTATCGGTGCTGCCTCCATTGGTCTCGACCTGAAGTCGCGGGCCGATACGGCTGCCGTCGACCATGCCCTGGAAGTGCTGAAGAGGATCTCGGACATCCGGCCGCTGTTGCGCCGCGCCGAAAGTGCTGCGCGCGGCTTTGCGCTCACCGGCAACCCGGACTTCGTGAAGGAATATAACGAGTCCAGTGACGCAATCCTGCCGGCCTTCGATGACCTGATCAAGACCATCGAGGGCAATCCCGGCCAAACCCAGCTGCTCGAGGAAGCCAAGGCCCAGGTGGCTCGCCAGATTGTGACGGGCGGCGAGTTGATCAGGCTCAAGAATGCGGGCGACCAGACGAGAATCGCCGCATTGCTGGCCAATGACGAGGACCGCAAGGCGACGGAGACGATCGGCGAAAATCTGGCAAAGACCGTCGCCGAAGAGCGAAGGCGTCTCACGCTCCGGCGTACCCAGTCCGAAGCCAACGGCGGCTTCCTGCTGGCGGTTGACCTGGCTTGCGTGCTGCTGATCCTGATCCTTGCGACCGTCCTCACGCGCTCGACCGGCAGGTCACGCCGTGAGTTGCAGGACTCCCTCACTGCAACCAAGGCCACCAACGAGGCGCTGGAGGCCGCGGTCGCGGAACGCACCGGGCACCTGGTCACGGCCCACGAGGAACTCCGGCATTCGACCGAAGTGATGCAGAGCACCTTTCACAGCATGGCCGAGGCGGTGCTTGTCATCGACACCAAAGGCCGCGTGCTGCTCTCCAACCCGGCTGCGGAAAAGATGCTGCGCTACCGTCCGGGCATGACCGTGGAACTGCTGCGGCAGCTGAGCACCGTCTTTCGTGCCGACGGCGTCACGCCGCTGCCCACCCGGGAGATGCCGGCGGCGCGTGCGTTGCGCGGCGAGGAGTTCGACGCCACCGAAATCGTGGTGCGGCCCAAGAGCGGCAACGCGCCGGTTCACCTCGTCATCAGCGGCCGGCCGCTGCGCGACGCATCGCGCGCCATCAGCGGCGCGGCGTTGCTCTATCATGACATCACCGCGACGCGCGAAATCGAGCGCAAGCTGCAGCAATCGCAAAAACTCGACGCCATCGGCAAACTGACCGGCGGCGTCGCCCACGATTTCAACAACATGCTGACCGTCATCACCGGCACCACCGAAAGGCTGGTCGGCGCACTCGAGGACCAGCCGGCGCTGCGGAAAACCGCCGAGCTGATCGACGTGGCAGCGGAACGCTGCATCGAGCTGATCCAGCATCTTTTGGCGTTCGCGCGCCGGCAACCGCTTCAGCCGCGCAATATCGACGTCAACGGCACCGTCCTCGACATCGCCAAGCTGCTGCGCCCTACCCTCGGCGAACACATCGAGATCGACTCGATCCTCGAGCCGGAGGTTGCGGCCGCGCATATCGATCCCTCGCAGCTGGCGAACTCGCTGCTCAACATGGCGATCAATGCCCGCGATGCGATGCCCGAAGGCGGCAAGCTGTTGCTGGAGACCCGCAACGTCGTGCTCGACGAGGCCTATGCGCAGGCCAATCCCGACGTGCTGCCCGGCCCGTACGTGATGCTGGCGGTCAGCGACACCGGCACCGGCATGTCCAAGGAGATCCAGGACAAGGTGTTCGAGCCGTTCTTCACCACCAAGGAAGTCGGCAAGGGTACCGGCCTCGGCATGAGCATGGTCTACGGCTTCGTCAAGCAGTCCGGCGGCCACATCCGGATCTACAGCGAGGAAGGCCACGGCACCACGATCAAGCTTTATCTGCCGCCCGCCCGCAGCCAGGCGCCGGCGGCCGTGGTTGCGGCCGCGCCACTGGTCGGCGGCGCCGAAACCATCCTGGTGGTGGAGGACGATGATCTGGTGCGCAACTTCGTCACCACGCAGTTGCAGACCCTCGGCTACCAGACCCTCGATACATCGGACGGCCCTTCGGCGCTGCAGGCCGTGAAAAACGGATTGCCGTTCGACCTTTTGTTCACCGACGTGATCCTGCCCAACGGCATGTCCGGCAGGCAGCTCGCCGACGAAGTCGTCAAACACCGGCCCGGTATAAGAGTGCTGTATACCTCTGGATATACCGACAACGCGATCGTGCACCAGGGGCGGCTCGACCCCGGCGTCTTGCTGCTGAGCAAACCCTATCGCAAGTCGCAGCTGGCAAAAATGATCCGCCAGGCGCTGGACTAGAGTTTTGGTTCTGATTGAATCATAACCGAAGCTCCAGACTCTTGTTTTGACGCGCGTATTTCTACCGCAGATGCGTCTACGCAATCTGCGTAAACTTATTTGCTGTGCGAACCGGTATCCTCTTCGCTCGAAAACGCTCCAGGCGCGGACTCGTTACCGCGTAGCCCGGAACGAATCGTACCACCTGGCGCTTGAATCCCGGTTCTGTTGTGCGTGGCAACCATGAACTGAGAGGCGAAAATGTTCCTGATGGGGCTTGGCGCGCTGCTCGTTCTCGGCGGAGTGTTGTACATGGCGCGCACTGCTATTTGGCGGGGATCGCTTAGCGGCCCGGACTCCTCCCGGCCGGTTCGCGGCACTCTGGAGCCGCCACGGCGCAGCCTCCGATTCCTGGGGCTGGGAACGAACTGGCCGGGCATTCTCCTTATGGTGATCGGTGCAATTCTGTTGGTGTCGGGGTCCGGTTTCTAGCCTCGCCACGGGTGCACTTGCAAACAATGAACAGCGCCGCGCCGCGGCATCAAAGTCGAACCAGTGAAGTGCGGATTGCAGTCCTTCAAATGACCCAAAGGCCCCGGAGCGATCCGGGGCCTTTTTGTTCGATCAGCGTTGGCTAGTGGGATTGAGCGGAGTGTACAGCATTCATCAACAACACACCAAAAAGAAGGACCAGATAGAGCATCGAAAACACGAACAGGCGACGAGCGGGCCGCCTTTCCTTGCCGTCGTCGCTCCGACGTAGTTGCCATGAGAGAAAAATCATGATCGCTCCAAGCATCGCTGCAGCCGCGCCATAGATGGCGCCCGCAAACCCCAGCGCCCAGGGTGTCAGCGAGATCGGAGCCAGAACAACGCTATAGAGAAGAATCTGGCGCTTTGTTTCGGCCTTGCCCGCTACGACCGGCAACATCGGCACCCCGGCTCTGGCATATTCTCCGGCAAGATTGAGCGACAATGCCCAGAAGTGGGGTGGCGTCCACAGGAAGATGATCAGGAACAAGATGAGCGGTTCGAGCCCGACACTTCCCGTGGCCGCAACCCAGCCGATCACCGGAGGGAGTGCACCAGCCGCACCGCCAACGACGATATTCTGCGGTGTTCGGCGTTTGAGCCACATCGTGTAGACGACGACATAGAAGAAAATTGTGAAAGCCAGCAGCGCAGCCGCGGCCATGTTCAGCAAAGTGCCGAGGGCCAGGATGGCGCACATTCCAAGCGTCAATCCGAAAACCAATGCTTCCGGGCGCAATACACGGCCGCTGGGAATTGGACGCATGGCGGTACGCGCCATCACCGCATCGATGTCGGCGTCGTACCACATATTGAGCGCACCTGCGGCGCCCGCCCCGGCAGCTATGCAAAGAAGAGCAATGGCACCGGCGAAGGGATCGATGTCGCCTGGTGCGACCATAAGGCCAACGAGGGCGGTAAAAACGACCAGCGACATAACGCGCGGTTTCGTCAGCGCGACATAGTCCCCGATGCCGGCGTAGCTCCCGCGAAGGAGCATCGAACGATTGATCTGCATGAGATTAATGCCTCCTCTTGCCGGCGACATGGCGACGTCTGCGTCGTAAAAAGCGATGCGATCGTCCTGAAATATCCCTTTGCAAAACCAGATCTGAAAAGTTCACGAGCACACCTTTTTAGCCCAGCGATTTGATGATTTCCCGATAGGCCGTTTCGGGAAACGCTTTCAGCGTCCGGGTCCGGATGTTTCCCTGCATACCCATTTGCAGGCTGAAACGTGCCGCCACGGCGTCGTCAGGAGCTTCGTAGATCGCGACGATGTCAAAGTCGCCCATGGTAAGGAAAAAGAATTTGAACTCGCCGCTCATCTCCGTGAGCGCTTTCTTTGCTGCGTCCAGACGGCTTGGCGAGTCCTTCACCTTCAGGATGCCCTGCTCGGTCCAGTTTGCAAGCATGACATATGTGGTCATGGCCATCCTCCATTTGGCACGAGGCAGCGGCGCCTACGTCGTTGGCGCGAAGAACAGGACCCGGATGAGGTGCGTATAGTCGGATTCGAACACCATGATCGCCACGAACACCAACACCAGCACCGGCGGCAGCAGGATGGCACAGCTCAAGGCCAGCCGCTCCCAGGCCATGTGCATGAAGACGGCGACGATCAAGCCGGCTTTCAAAATCATGAACAGCAGGATCAGCGACCATCTGAGATAGCCTTGAAAGTGAAAGTAGTCGACGAGATAGGAGCAGGCGCTGAGGACGAACAGCCATCCCCAGACCACGAGATAGAGCTTGATCGGGTGCTGCTGACCCTTTGCGTGCGTGGCTCCTGATGCGGGCACGTCATGCACATGCGCGTGCAGCGAAGGTTGCTGGGCTTCCAGATGTACGGCCACGTTTGTCATGCGCCGACCTCACCAAAGATAAAAGAAGGCAAAGATGAACACCCACACCAGATCGACGAAGTGCCAGTACAGGCCCATGATCTCGACGATCTCGTAGTGTCCCTTTCTGCTCGTGAAGAAGCCGCGCCTTTCGACGTCGAAGTCTCCCCGCCAGACCTTTCGCGCGATGGCGATCAGGAAAATCACACCGAACGTCACATGCGTGCCGTGGAAACCGGTGATCATGAAGAAGCTCGAGCCGAACTGCGCCGCGCCCCAGGGGTTTTCCCAGGGCCGTACGCCCTCCATGATCAGCTTGGTCCATTCGAAGGCCTGCATTCCGACGAACGTTGCGCCAAGCGCCGCTGTAACCAGCATCAAGACGGCGGTTTTGACGCGATCGCGGCGGTAACCGAAATTGACGGCCATCGCCATGGTGCCGCTGCTAGAGATCAGGACGAAGGTCATGATGGCGATCAGGATGAGCGGGATATGGTGCCCCGCAATCTCGAGGGCGAACACCTCGCTCGGATTCGGCCACGGCACCGTCGTGGACATTCGCGCGGTCATGTAGGACAGCAAAAAACAGCTGAAGATAAAGGTGTCGCTCAGGAGGAAGATCCACATCATGGCCTTCCCCCAGGAGACATTCTTGAACGCGCGCTGATCCGAGGACCAGTCGTCGGCAATGCCCCGCAAGCCGGCGGTCCGCGCGGGCGATTCTCCAGGGTTTGTAAGCACAGTTTCTGCCATCTGGTCTCTCCTAGGTGAGCAACCGGCGACAGATGTCGACGAAATCGTCCGTCCAGCCCGTCAGCAGACCAAGCAAGACCAGCCACACCAACAGCAGGAAGTGCCAGTAGATCGTGCAGAGCTCCACGCTCAGGCGCACCTGGGCCATCTCGGCGCCGCGCCACACCCTGGCAGTCGCTCTGCCGAGCGCCACCAGACCGCCCATCAGGTGCAGCCCGTGCGCCGCGGTCATCATGTAGAAGAAGGAATTGGCTGGATTGGACGCGACAAAATAACCCGCTGCGCGCAGCTGTTGCCACGCCAGCAGTTGCCCAATCAGGAATGTAACCGCGGACGCGCCGCCTGCGCAGAGGCCGACGATCACACCGTCCATGTTGTTCCGGTGCGCGGCCACATATGCCCAATGCAGCGCAATACTGCTCAGGACCAGGACGCCCGTGTTGAACCACAGCAGCGAAGGCACGGGCATCGTGCGCCAGTCCGCCATGTTCATGCGCATCGAGTAAGCGCTGATGAAGAGTGCGAACAGCGAGCCGGCGACGGCGAGAAACACGCCCAGTCCGATCTTGGCTGCCGGCAAGGTCACTGCACCAGTGCCCGGGAAATCATCGATCGAACCTTCTTCCAGCCAGGGTTTGGCTGTCAGCCGTTGCTGCGAGAGCCACCATCCGACGATGACCGTTATCACCGCCATGAACAGGATGATGGCGCTCACGGCGCAGCTCCCTGAAGGGCCGGCGTCGCCCGCGGCTGGTTCTGCGGAATGAAGTCCTGCGCGGCACCGGGCACGCTGTAGTCATACGCCCATCGGTAGACCACCGGGAGCTCCTTGCCCCAGTTGCCGTGCCCGGGCGGGGTTTCCGGCGTCTGCCACTCCAGTGTTGTCGCCCGCCATGGATTGCCGCCCGAAGGCCTGCCCTTGAACAGGCTCCAGACAAGATTGAACAGGAACACCATCTGGGCGAAGCCCACGATCAAGGCCATGACGGTGATAAAGGCATTGAGCGTATGGGTCGATGACGGGATGAACGCCGCCTCGCCGATGTCGTGATACCGGCGCGGAACGCCGAGCAGTCCAATATAATGCATGGGGAAGAAGATCAGATAGGCGCCGAGGAACGTCACCCAGAAATGAAACTTGCCCATCCAGTCATCCAGCATTCGCCCGGTGACCTTGGGGTACCAGTGATAGATCGCGCCCAGCACGACCATGATTGGCGCCACGCCCATCACCATATGGAAATGCGCGACGACGAACATGGTATCCGAAAGCGGAACGTCCACGACGACGTTGCCGAGGAAGAGGCCCGTGAGCCCGCCGTTCACGAACGTGATGATGAAGCCGAGGGCGAACAGCATCGGAACGGTGAGATGAATGTCGCCGCGCCACAGGGTCAGCACCCAGTTGTAGACCTTGATGGCGGTCGGGATGGCGATGATGAGCGTCGTGGTGGCGAAGAAGAACCCGAATTTCGGGTGCATGCCGCTCACATACATGTGGTGCGCCCATACGACGAAGCTGAGAGCGCCGATTCCCACGATCGCCCAAACCATCATGCGATAGCCGAAGATGTTCTTTCGCGCGTGGGTGCTGATCAGATCGGAAACGATGCCGAAGGCCGGCAAGGCGACGATGTAGACTTCCGGATGGCCGAAGAACCAGAAAAGGTGCTGGAACAGAATCGGGCTGCCCCCGCCATACTTCATCTGCTGGCCCATCTCGACGAGTGCGGGCATGAAGAAGCTGGTTCCCAGCAGACGGTCGAACAGCATCATGACCGAGGCGACGAACAGCGCCGGGAAGGCCAGCAGCGCCATCACGGTGGCCGTGAAAATGCCCCACACCGTCAACGGCATCCGCATCAACGTCATGCCGCGTGTGCGCGCCTGCAGCACCGTCACCACATAATTCAACCCGCCCATGGTGAAGCCGATGATGAACAGGATCAGCGAGACCAGCATGAGAACGATGCCCCAATCCTGCCCGGGGGTGCCGGAGAGAACCGCCTGCGGTGGGTAGAGCGTCCAGCCGGCGCCGGTGGGCCCGCCAGGCACGAAAAAGGTCGACGCCAGCACCAGGACTGCGAGCAGGTAGATCCAGTAGCTCAGCATGTTCACATAGGGGAAAACCATGTCCCGGGCGCCGACCATCAGCGGGATAAGGTAGTTGCCGAAACCTCCGAGGAACAATGCCGTGAGCAAATAGATCACCATGATCATGCCGTGCATCGTGATGAACTGGAGGTACTGGCTTGCATCGATAAAGGAAAACGTACCGGGAAATCCCAGTTGCAGTCGCATCAGCCACGACAGGACCAGGGCCACCAGCCCGATTGCGGACGCCGTCAGCGAGTACTGGATGGCGATGACTTTAGCGTCCTGCGAAAAGACGTACTGCGTCCACCAGCTTCTGGGATGATAGAGCTCAACCTCCGGCACTTCCGCAGGCGGAGCGTCCGCGCGTGCGTCATATGGGACATCGACCATAGAAAACCCTCCTTGGTCGTTTCCATCGGGGGTGATGAGTTCACACGCCCGATCGATCTTCGCAGCGGCGCCTTCCTACTTGCCGCCGGATTTGTACGTCGCCTTCGTCACGGCGTTTCGGCCTGACAATTCTGCAAACGTCTGCTGCTGCTCCAGCCAGGCGTGATACTCGCTTTCTTCCTGGACGATGACCTTGGCCCGCATCTGCGCGTGCGCCACGCCGCATAGCTCGGCGCAGAGCACATCAAACGTTCCGGTTCGGATCGGGGTCATCCAGAAATAGGTGACCATGCCAGGAACCATATCCATCTTGGCCCGGAATTCGGGCACATAGAAATTGTGCAGGACATCGAGGGAGCGGAGCAAAACCTTGACTGGCTTCCCGATCGGAAGGTGCAAGTCGCCGCTTTCGATCACGACGTCGTCTTGTCCATTCGGATCGTCGCGATTCAAGCCCATCGGGTTTTCGGGACTGATGTTGCGGACATTGGTTGTGCCCATCCGGCCATCCTTCCCCGGCAGGCGGAAGCTCCATTGCCACTGCTGGCCCATGACCTCGATCTCGGTGGCGTCAGCCGGAACCGTGACGAACTGATGCCAGACGACGAGGCCCGGCGCCAACATGGCTCCGACGCCGACCGCAGTCCCGATGGTGAGCCACCATTCGAGCTTCTTGTTTTCGGGATTGTAGGCTGCCCGCCTTCCCTCCTTGTGATGAAAGCGGAAGACGCAATAGGCCATGAACGCGATGACCGCGAAGAACACCGCTCCGGTGATCCAGAAGGTGATGCTGATGGTGTGGTCGATGTAGCTCCAGTTGGTGGCGATCGGCGTCCACCACCACGGGCTGTAGATGTGAAACAGCACCGAGCCGACTGCGACCAGAAGCAGTATAAGTGCGACAACCATCCTTCAGCCCTCCTTGCCATTCAAGGCAACGGAGACGGGATTAAAGGGCGCAGCGCACACTATCTCGATGGCCGACTTCACATGCGCCATCGCAGTGTCTTGCCTCGCCCATATGACCGGTCGCGACATCCAAACGTGGCACGGAGCACACGTTACGACCGCTAACCATCAGATCCGGGGCGTCAGAAATTAAGATGATACCTGTCCAGCCGCGCGTCAATAGATCAATAGAGGACTACCTCGTCGGAGTGCGCCAAACGGCTGCCGCAGCCAAGCGCGCGTCAGCCGGCACAATCGTTTGCACGCAACGCACCAAATGACTGCCAACGTGCACACTTCACCGAACCGTGAGCGCCGCCTAATCCCAATCGCGTTAATCTGGCTCTGCAGGTCGCGACAAGTTTCGTCCGGCTAAGCTCCTCTTCGTTGACCTCGGGTTTGCCGCACTCGGCTCGATCGCGTTTCTCGCACTTAGCGGCGGACACGCGTGGCTGGAAACCGCGTCGTTTCAGCGCCGCGACTTTCAGCACGGGAGGTGCGTCGATGGCCACTCTGTATTCTGACAACATCGCAAGAGTTGGACGGCACGTATTCGGGGACGCCGCCTCATATCCGATCCGAAAAATCGGACTATCCGACCTGCACGAGGCGTTGCGCCTGGGCTGGGAAGACTTCAAGGCAATGCCAAGTCACGCGGTTGTCGTGTGCGTGATCTATCCCGTTCTCGGTCTTGCCCTGTTCAGGATGGTCCTTGGCTATTCGGTACTGCCTCTGCTGTTTCCGCTGGCAGCCGGGTTTGCCTTGCTTGGACCTTTTGCCGCGATTGGTCTGTACGAGCTCAGCCGCCGCCGCGAGCGCGGCGAGGAAGTTGACGTATCGAAGGCGCTTCATGTGCTGCGCGCGCCGGCTTTCGGCGCCATGATCGAACTCGGCGTGCTCCTGCTCGTTCTGTTCGGAGCCTGGATCGGCGTCGCTAACGCCATCTACGTTTCGATCTTCGGCCACGCGCCGGCTGCGAGCATCCCTGACTTCGCAACGCGCGTGCTGACGACGCCGGAAGGATGGTCGCTCATCATCGTCGGGTGCGGCGTCGGTTTTCTGTTCGCGGTCGTGGCCCTGTGCGTCAGTGTCGTATCGTTTCCGTTGATGCTCGACCGGCATGCGACGGCGATAGACGCGATCCGGACCTCGATCTGGGCGGTGATGAAAAATCCGGTTGCGATGGCCGCGTGGGGTCTGATCGTCGCGGCGCTGCTGGTGATCGGTTCGCTGCCGCTGTTCGTTGGCCTGGCCGTCGTTCTGCCGTTGCTCGGTCATGCCACCTGGCATCTGTACCGGAAAGTGGTGGAGCCGGATCCCAATCCTCCACAGGAGGAAGAACCCCACCTGCGCAAGGGACACCGCTACGCGGCGGATTTCCCGGCCAATCTCTTCCCGTGGAGCCGCGAGAAGTGAGAGACGAGTGATACGAGGCTTGTGAGCCGTTACGACCGCGTCGCCAGCACCACGCCCGCCAGCGTGAACAGCAGCGCCACGATCTGGACCGGGCCCAGCGGCTCTCCGAGGGCTGCCGCCGAGGCCACCACGCCGATGACCGGCACCGCCATGGTGCCGATCGCGGCGACCGAGGCCGGCAGCCGCGACAGCGCGGCAAACCAGCTGACATAGGCGATGCAGAACTGGATCACGGTGGAATAGATCAGCAGCCACCAGCCGATCTGGCTGACCTTGCCCAGATCGGTGGTCTCGATCGCGAGGCCGACGATGGCGACCGGAAAACAGCCGAGCCCGATCTGCCAGGCGGCGGCCGGGATCGGCGGCATGTCGAGCGGCAGTTTCTTGGCCAGCACCGTGCCGAGCGCAAACCCCATCGAGCCGGCCAGCGCCATCACGATCCCCGGCAGTTTGGCGGCGGATGCCGTTACCCCATCGCCGCCCATGATGGCAGCTAAGCCTGCGAACGCCATCACCAGCGAGACCGTGCGCAATAAAGTGGGCCGCTCGCCCAGCACCGGCCAGGCCAACAGCGAAGCCCAGACCGGCATGGTGTAGGCGATCAGCGCGGTTTCGCTGGCCGGCAGCCACAGCAGCGCCAGCCCCATCAGCACCATCCACCCGGTGACATTGAGCAGCGCCGCCAGCATCAGCCGCGGCCACAGCGCCCGGTCGACCCGCAGAGTCTGCCCCCGCAGCAGCGCCAGCGCCGCCAGCAGCAAGGCCCCGATCACGCCGGTGACGCCGCGCAGGGTCAGCGGCGGCAGTTCGCCGAGCAGGAATTTTGTGACCGGCCAGTTAAAGCCCCAGCCCACCGAGGTGATGGCGAGGAACATGAGGCCGGCGGGTGCGATACGCGCACGCGCAACTGGTGGCACAGGCTCTGTCATGAACGACCGGCAAGGACCGAAAAGGAATCGGAGAAAAGGGAATCGGCTCAAGAATCAGCCGGGGGAATCGGCGGCGACTTTGGCCCTTATCGGGGCTAGCTACCATCGGCCCGCCGGCATGCCAGGGTGGAGTTCTCCGTAGCCTTACGTGAGTCTCCAAAGCGCAATCCCGGAAGGCCCGGAACAGGCGAATAAATACTTGTCCTGTGAACAGCCGGGAGAAGGCTGCGCTCCACAGGCCGGCAACTTTTTTTTCCTTGTCGAATCTGTGAGGACTCACTGATACTTGGGCCGATCACAGGCGCGAGATCACCCCCTGTTATCCCCCTCTTTCCACCATATTTAGTATTTGATTCAGGAACTCGTACTAGTCCTTGACGGGCGTAACGGACTTGGCCTAGCTTTCTTCCTGTTCGGCGCGAGTGTGTTTTGGGTCCCCGCCGGTCATCCCAAAAGGGTTCCGAAATGACCACTCCGTCCGCCGGTCGAGGCCGCGGCTGAGGACTTTTCTGCCCTTAAAACCCGGGAATTCCTCTCGGAATTTCTGGGCAGTTCGGGGCGCGAAAACGGGGCCGCAAGGCCCGAAAAAAGCGGGCCGGAACAGGCCCAAAGTGACGCGGCAAGTGAAGCGTTGGGGCGTTGATTGCATGACCTGGAAGGCCCGGATCGGGAGCCAGGAAATGCCAGAGAGACAGACCGGGTTCACCGGTTGAGCTGCGGATCAAGGGATCAGGGTTGCCCGGGCTATTCTTATAGTCCCGACGCAGCCATGGTTCGGGAGGTCCGCTCAAGGATAACATTCCGGAACCCGCGACAATGCGGACCGGTCAGAAGACGGGGCACGACCATGCGAATCGAACGGCGCAACACGACTCAAGGCCAGTCACCCTACGCAGGGATTGATTTCAGATTAACGACATCGGAGATCCGCAATCCCGATGGTTCGATCGTGTTCCGGCTGGAAAATGTCGAGGTGCCGCAGTTCTGGTCGCAGGTCGCCTCCGACGTCCTGGCGCAGAAGTACTTTCGCAAGGCCGGCGTCGCCGCGCGCCTGAAGAAGGTCGAGGAAGAGACCGTGCCGTCCTGGCTGTGGCGCTCGGTGCCCGACACCGAGGCGCTGGCGTCCCTCCCCGAGAACGAGCGCTTCGTCAGCGAACTCTCGGCAAAACAGGTGTTCGACCGCCTCGCCGGCTGCTGGACCTATTGGGGCTGGAAGGGCAGCTACTTCTCGAGCGAAGAAGACGCCCAGGCGTTCTTCGACGAGCTGCGCTTCATGCTCGCAAAACAGATGGTCGCGCCGAACTCGCCGCAGTGGTTCAACACCGGTTTGCATTGGGCCTACGGCGTCGATGGCCCCGGCCAGGGCCACTACTATGTGGACTGGAAGACCGGCAAACTCACAAAATCAAAATCGGCTTACGAGCATCCGCAGCCGCACGCCTGCTTCATCCAGGGCGTCGATGACGACCTCGTCAACGAGGGCGGCATCATGGACCTCTGGGTCCGTGAAGCCCGGCTGTTCAAATACGGCTCCGGCACCGGCTCCAACTTCTCGCGTTTGCGCGGCGAAGGCGAGCGCCTGTCCGGCGGCGGCCGCTCAAGCGGCCTGATGAGCTTCCTCAAGATCGGCGACCGCGCAGCCGGCGCGATCAAGTCCGGCGGCACCACGCGCCGCGCGGCCAAGATGGTCGTGGTCGACGCCGACCATCCTGATATCGAGACCTATATCGACTGGAAGGTGAAGGAGGAGCAGAAGGTTGCGGCGCTCGTCACCGGCTCCAAGATCAACCAGAAGCACCTCAAAGCCGTGCTGAAGGCCTGCGTCAATTGCGAAGGCTCCGGCGACGACTGCTTCGATCCCGAGAAGAACCCTGCCCTGCGCCGCGAAATCAAGCTCGCCCGCCGCGCGCTGGTGTCCGACAACGTCATCAAGCGCGTGATCCAATTCGCAAAACAAGGCTACAAGGACATCGACTTCCCGACCTACGACACCGACTGGGATTCGGAAGCCTACCTCACGGTATCCGGCCAGAACTCCAACAACTCGGTCTCGCTGAAGGACGATTTCCTGCGCGCGGTTGAGACCGACGGCGACTGGAATCTGATCGGCCGCACCAGCAAGAAGGTGACGAAGACGCTGAAGGCCCGGGATCTCTGGGAAAAAATCGGTCACGCCGCCTGGGCGTCGGCCGATCCCGGCCTGCACTTCAACACCACCATGAACGACTGGCACACCTGCAAGGCGTCCGGCGACATCCGCGCCTCCAATCCGTGCTCGGAATACATGTTCCTGGACGACACCGCCTGCAATCTGGCCTCCGCGAACCTGATCACGTTCTACTCGACCACGACCAAACGCTTCGACGTCGAGGCGTATGAGCATCTCTGCCGGCTCTGGACCGTCGTGCTCGAAATCTCCGTGATGATGGCCCAGTTCCCGTCCAAGGCGATCGCCGAACTCTCCTACGAGTTCCGCACGCTCGGCCTCGGCTTCGCCAACATCGGCGGCCTGCTGATGACCATGGGCCTGCCTTACGACAGCAAGGAAGGCCGCGCGCTGTGCGGCGCGCTGACCGCGATCATGACCGGCGTGTCCTATGCGACCTCGGCCGAGATGGCCAAGGAATTGGGCCCCTTCCCCGGCTACAAGAAGAACGCCCAGCACATGCTGCGCGTGATCCGCAACCACCGCCGCGCCGCCCACGGTGAAAGCCGCGGCTACGAGGCGCTCGCGGTCAACCCGGTGCCGCTGGATTACGCCAGCGTGCCGCAGACCGACATCGTCGAGCGCGCCAAGGCCGCCTGGGACCTCGCGCTGCAACTGGGCGAAGCCCACGGCTACCGCAACGCGCAGACCACGGTGGTGGCGCCGACCGGCACCATCGGCCTCGTGATGGATTGCGACACCACAGGCATCGAGCCTGATTTCGCGCTGGTGAAATTCAAGAAGCTCGCCGGCGGCGGCTACTGGAAGATCATCAACCAGGCCGTTCCCGTGGCGCTGCGCACGCTCGGCTACCGCGAAGCTGATATCGCCGAGATCGAGGCCTATGCCGTCGGCCACGGCTCGCTCTCCAACGCACCCGGCGTCAACGTCTCCACTCTGAAGGCCAAGGGTTTTACCGACGAAGCCCTGGCCAAGGTGGAAGCCGCGCTGCCGACCGCGTTCGACATCAAGTTCGCCTTCAACAAGTGGACCTTTGGTGAAGAATTCCTGCGCGAGACGCTGAAGCTGGCGCCGGAAGTGATCGCCGCCCCCGGCTTTGACCTGCTCGCCGCCGTGGGCTTCACCAAGCGCGAAATCGAAGCCGCCAACGTGCACATCTGCGGCGCGATGACAGTGGAAGGCGCACCGCATCTGAAGGCCGAGCACTATCCCGTGTTCGACTGCGCCAACCCATGCGGCAAAATCGGAAAACGCTATCTTTCCGTGGAGAGCCACATCCGCATGATGGCGGCCTCGCAGCCCTTCATCTCGGGTGCGATCAGCAAAACCATCAACATGCCGAACGACGCCACCGTCGAGGATTGCAAGTCCGCGTACCTGCTGTCCTGGAAACTGGCGCTGAAGGCCAACGCGCTCTACCGCGACGGCTCAAAGCTTTCGCAGCCGCTGAACTCGCAGCTCATCAGCGATGATGACGACGAGGATGATGCGACCGACGCGTATTACGACAAGCCGATGGCCGCGCGCACCGCGCAGGTCTCGGAAAAGATCGTGGAGAAGCTGGTCGAGCGCATCGTCGTGATGCGCGAGCGCGAGAAGATGCCGGATCGCCGCAAGGGCTACACCCAGAAGGCGGTTGTCGGCGGCCACAAGGTCTATCTCCGCACCGGCGAATATGACGACGGCCGGATCGGCGAGATCTTCATCGACATGCACAAGGAAGGCGCGGCGCTGCGCTCCTTCATCAACAATTTTGCGATCGCGGTCTCGCTCGGCCTGCAATATGGCGTGCCGCTGGAAGAATATGTCGACGCCTTCACCTTCACCCGCTTCGAGCCGGCGGGTCCCGTGCAGGGCAACGACAGCATCAAGTACGCGACCTCGATCCTCGACTACGTGTTCCGGGAACTTGCGGTCAGCTACATGAGCCGCTTCGACCTCGCCCATGTCGATCCCTCCGAGTCGAATTTCGACGCGCTCGGCAAGGGCGTCGAGGAAGGCAAGGAGCCGGACGGCAGCCAGGGCCACCACCAGGCCACCAAATATCTGTCCAAGGGCCTCACCCGCTCGCGCACGGATAATCTGGTTGTGATGCGCGGCGGCTCGACCGCCGTCTCCTCCGGCTCCGACCAGGCGCCGACCGGCGGCTCACGCGTCACCTCGCTCGCCGCCCACGGCGCCACCTCCCGCGCAGCCGACGCCGTCGAAGGCGCCGTCGCCCTGAAGCAGGAAGCCCAGCACGACCTGTCGCCGACCGAAAAGCTGGAAGCCCTGCAATGGAGCAAGGCCGGCGCAGCGCAAGCCGCCCAGCCCACCGTGACCAAAGCCGAACGCCGCGCGGAGGCCAAGGCGCGCGGCTACGAAGGCGAGATGTGCGGCGAGTGCGGCAACTTCACTCTCGTCCGGAATGGGACCTGTATGAAGTGCGATACGTGTGGAAGTACGACGGGGTGTTCGTGACGTTTAATAGCCGAACCACCGACGTTCTGGGAAGGCCGCTCTGTTAAGCGGCCTTTTCCTTGATCCAAGGACTAAGTCTCCAGATGGAAAAAGCAATCGAGACCGAAATCCCAAACGGGACGAATGCCGCTCCCGTCATTCGTATTCCAAAAAATAGTCTCGTCGCGTGGAAGACCGAACTTTCAGAGTGGACCGCGACCGAAGTCTTCCGTACCCGTATTGACCAGATAGCTCATAGCATTCCTCGAGGCACATTCTTCCGTCAAGGTGGGCTGGCGTTCTTGCGCGACGCTTGGATTGCAAGCCGCGTCGCCGGTGCACTGCCATCGGATATAGTGAGATTAGTCTCCTCTCCACGTCCAGACTTCGAAATTCAGATCGACGGACAGACTCTACAATTCGAAGCCACCGAAGCAGATATGGAAGGTCGACGGCCCGGCGATGAGCCGGACGATCCTCATCCGCTGATGGACCCTGTCGAGAATTGGCGAAGGAGATATGAAGCTATTCCAGCAGCGCTCGATCGAGTGGTCGCCAAGAAACTGAAAAAGGACTACCCGCCCGACGTTAGCCTCGCGATTTACGTTAATCTTGGGTGCTACGGCGCCTATGTAGAAGAAGGTTTGCCCATTCTTCGGGATCACACCGCTGCGGCACGAGCCAAGTTCAAATGTGTTTTTGTGCTCTGGGAGAGTTGCCTTTACAAATTCTGGGAAGAAGGAAGACCCCGATTTGAGAAATGGCAATACGTCGATCCCGACGACTTCTAAGGGCGGATTACGTCTAACTGGTCCGCGCAAGGATCTCGTAGGGCGGATTGGAGCCGAAGGCGTAATCCGCCATTTACGTTCAGCGAGGCGGCGGATTACGCTAATCCGCCCTACCGCGCTCATACTCTCTCCCGAAGAGGCGTCTCGCAGGACCGCGTCGGCGCCTGCGCGACAGATGCGCCGAACCTCCAGGCGATCCCTACGCTTCTCCCTTGGCTGCCTCAATTTCCAAAATCTCTCTGACCGCCTTCAGCCCCTCGAGTACCTCCTCCCTCGCATAAGGTCCAGGCCCATTTTCCTGTACCTCATGCATACGAAACGCGACATCCGGAAAGTACGGCTTCAATAATTGTTTCGCCCGGTCTATCAGCCGATTCGATTCACTGAAGTAACGAAGTTTCTTGGTTTCATCTAGTTCTTCGGAAATTTTATCGATCTTCTGAATCAAGAGCGCAGCCTGCCTAGCTGTCGGCGGCTCACGATATTTGCTGTGATACGAAAGAAAATCCTTACGCGTCTCCTCCAACTTTTCATTTTTCCGATCCCGCTCGCGCTGCAGACGCTCGTTGAGCGCCTGCAGATCAACTTCGTACGATACGCCTCTGAAATTTTCATACCACTCAGGAAAATCGGAACCGAGCGCTCCCTTAATCACGTCGATGAGTTCCAAGTTACTTTCGAGCTCGAAAGGGATCTCATCCCCAAATTGCCGGGCCTCCATATCAAGCACTTGTAAGCACTCTTTTCCCAAAGAAAATGCCGCTACAATGTTTACTACGTGCTCCCTAATTAGCCGCCGTCGGGTGAACGCGCTGTGATCATGATCCTCAGTCTTCCAAGGGTTCGAAAAATATCGATCAACGAGGAAGGGAATATGAGTTTCTGCCGAAGTGCGAACAATCTTTCGGTAGCACTGATCCAACGTCGGGAGTTCTGCTAGAATAGGTTCCGTAATAAAGCTGACCCGCGCGTAACCTTTTTTCCACTCCTCTTTGTCTGATTCATCAAATTTGAATTCATCGCTTAATCTCCTTGCACGTTGGACGAGTTCACGAGCCTTCTTTCTGGTTACGAGAGAAGAGTGCTCTAAAGTACTCTTGAGTATTTTTAGAACATGGTTCGCGTCATCAAAATTTCCGGGAACATTCCGCAATACGCACATCATAAGGGCGTCATCCAACGGCTTGATGCGCTCCGGTTCTATCGCAGCCACCAAGCTGTGTGCCAAGGCCGGATCTAGCCCTTTGTTGACTACCGAGTCTTTGCCAGCGATTGTCGTCTCGCGCGAAGCAGTCTCGCGCTTTTTATTCGCGTTTGAACGGTCTGTCGCGCTCTCATGCTTGTGTGAGGATTTAGACGCGTCTCTTTTTGCCACCCCCCCCCGCTGGCGCCCGAAACCTCCCTAGGCTCTTCTTCTAAGTCGAGCCCGGTCGAGCCTCCTTTCAGTGTTATAGCGACGCTTTGAAGTTCGAACTTCCCACCGTCAGAATAAGGATCAAAATAGAACTTTACACTTGAGCGTTTAGTGACCGGATCGAAGGTAACAATGTCGTAGCACATCGGCCTACCATCTACCCCGGTAGTCGACCCGCATCCTATAACGGTGATCTCCTGAGATTCGACGGACGTCCTCGCGACATGGGGCACGTGCTTGTGGCCGTGTAGCACCAAAGGAATGTCGCGGCGGGCACACCAGCGCAAGAACTCATCCGCGTTTTCGAACTCGATGAAGAACTCGTCGTTTCGAGCAAACTTGGCGATGAGACGTTCGTAGAGGGCTGCTGGTGCGGCTCCATATTTCAGAGGGTGATGGTGCACCAATGCGATCTTGAAGTACTTCGAGATGTCCTCCTCCCGCTCGTTCGCTTCAGCTTCGAAATCGATCGCCATTCGTCTTCGCTGGTTATCCGACACACCGCCCCTCGCCCAATCTCCCTGCTCGTTGGAGTCGAAACAGAAGAAGACAGCCTGAAGGTCATCGCTGACGACTAGGTTCGGAAGTCCAAGACTTACTACCTGGGACGCATCTTCTCGGAGCTTCTTGTAGTCTGTCCCTCCAGTCCGAAAGTCGTGATTGCCGGGAACGACTATGATCGGCTTTTTTGTCATCAGTCTGAGGTCATCGCGGAACTCCTGATACTCGTGGCGAAAACCGAGCTCCGGGTCGTTGAACAAGTCACCGGTTATTGCTGTGGCATCGACGCCGGGAAGTATCTTCCGGAGGTGAGCTTTCAGCCACGCTCGATTGAACCTGGCGTCGGGGCGGCCGAAATGAAAATCGCTCAAGTGAAGTATTCGCTTCGTGTTGCGCCGCTTAACTTCATTCTTCAGGATGTTTTCAATCCTTCTTGGGTTCTCTTCCAAAGCTTCGACAAGCACGTTTCGATAGAATCGCTTGGCCTCATTCAGGGAAAGCACGCACGAGACCGCCCCCGACCAGAAGAGGACGGCGGGGGTATCGACCAGAGAGTCGGCCAGTTCCGTCATCGCTGGAAACGGATTCAGGTATTCGACGAAGTCGACCCCCTTTTCCGGCATCAGTACCAAGCCCTTGCTCTTCGCACTTAGCGCGGACTCGAGAAAGAACGTGAAGCTTTCTTCCTCTCTTTCGAGCGGTGACGGAACAATGAGGCAGTACAGATGATAGTCGCTGAAATGCTCTCGGAGAGGCGCAAGAATCGACTCCACCTCATCCGGTTCTAGCAATCCGGGCTCTTTCTTGCTCAGCTCATTCCGACGCTCGTTGGCGACGCCGTCAACGGCTTGGCACCAATCGTTGGGCTTTCCTCGAGTCGAGCTCACGAGCGAGTAAGGATTGCTCAACCCTTCCAGAAAGCTGTCGAGTTCGCCCCGGTCGGCCCGAGGTGCACGTGCCCGTCGGTCGCTTGTCAGATAAGCGACGAAATTGGCGTGCTGGATACGAAATGTTGCTCCCATATCTACCTTCTACTGGTTGAAGCGACGACAATCGCAGCACGTACACGCCGGCTGTTACGTTTGGCCAGACTAGGCACCAATAGTGAGGCGTGCGCCCTCAACATACCTGCCAAGCACTCAAGCCCTCAACAGCGGGTGCAGTCGTCATCCGCCAAAAGCTACTATAGGGCGATGCTTATCGTACCTGCAATCTAGCCCGCGGGGCGGATTTAAGCCGAAGGCGCAATCCGCCGCTTCTGGGCGTAACACCGATCAAGCTCCGCTAATCCGCCCTTCCCCTACCCCAGCTCCGCCAATCCCAAAATCTCTTCAACAACTTCGGAAACCGCGCGTTGATATCACCTCACGGACGACGTTGCGATGCTCGACGCCTCTTTTCGAGGTCTGGATCAGGCCGGCTTCGCGCAGCACGCGAAAATGGTTCGACAGGGTCGATTTGGCCATCTCGGGGCATGGCGCGGCCTGCGTGCAGGACATGCAATCCTTGCGCTCGAGCAGGCTCTTGACGATGCGCAGCCGCATCGGGTCCGCGAGCGCTAGGCAGCTGGTTAGGGTTAACTGTGAGGTCATAGGGACCGTGCTGCTTTGTCGCGCTAAACCAACATCCGGATAGGACGTGCCGCCTGCGGCCGCAACAAGGGTGTGCAAACCGTGATGAGAATCGGATCGCTGGACTCATTGCGAGGTATCGCTGCGTTGATCGTTGTGGCGTCTCACATGCGACTGATGTTTCCGGAAACGCCGGCCTGGATCAAATACTCTCCTTTGAGGGTTTTGATTGCGGGCGAATCTGCCGTCACCGTGTTCTTTATTCTAAGCGGCCTTGTTCTCTACCTCGCGCTGACCTCACGAGACGGCGGCTCCTACTGGTCTTTTGCAACCAAACGATTCTTGCGGATATATCCGCCATTCTGCGTTGCCATCCTGATCTCGGCGGCTCTTTGGTATCTGGTCAACCCGGCGGGGCCGATGCTAGGTGTGGGCAACTGGGCAAACGAATACAGCTGGCACCTCCGCCCTGTCTGGTCCGTGGTTGTGGCCCATCTGGCAATGACCGACGTGCAGGCGTGGCAGTCGCTCGACAACGTGATGTGGAGCCTTGTCATCGAACTGAGGTTGTCACTGATCTTTCCGGTCATCGCTGTTGCGGTCAAACGAGACTGGCGCGTGGCCATGGCGCTGGGAGCTCTTATTTCGGGAGCCTGCTTCTACATCGAGAGAAGCTTTTCGCCCGACTGGCTCTTCAATCCGTTTCAGACGGGAAAGTACCTTTATCTGTTTGTCATCGGTGCTGTGCTCGCCGAGAACGCGTCGCAGATCATAAAGGTCTCTCAGGCATTGAGCGGACGGGCCAGACTGGGATTATGGTGCGCGGCGCTCATTCCGTTTTCGGTCAATCCGATACACTTCGGGGGGATACCGACTGCAGTCGGTTCCGCTCTGCTCGTCGCTTTGAGTTTTGCCGACGTGAAGGTCCGCGACGCACTTACCGCTTCGATCCCTCTTTGGCTTGGAAAGATTTCTTACAGCCTTTACCTGATCCATGTGCCCATTTTGATCGCGGCTGCACACCTTCTCAATACGACGATTGCGATGATTTATATCGTGGCTTTGGCTGCAATTATCGCTCTTTGTGCCTCCGAGATATTCTATCGCACTGTCGAACGTCCCTCTATGAATTTTGGGCGCACAATGGCTGAGCGGCTTCTGCCGCGCCGTTCGCTCGTTCCAGCCTGACCACATCAACCCTGACGTTACGGCGGCCCTAGCCGAAACTCGTAAGGCGGACTGGAGCGAAGCGTAATCCGCCCTACCGCGCTCAAAGATTATCGACAATGAAAGCCCCGCCGGCGTGAACCGGCGGTTTTGAAATCAAAGGCTATAGCTCGCCACAAAGACCTCTTTCATCTTCACTACGAGGAAGTCCTTCTGTCCTTCGCCGGATTTGCGTCCTCCGGTGACGTTATCCAGTGCTTCGTCGGAGATTTTGTCGCTCGCTTGAACCTGCTCGGTCTTCATTGTCCCGCTCCGTGTTGTGTGGCGCTGTGCGCCGTTGAACTGGAGCGAGTATGCCGGGCGGCGATCAGGCTTACCGTGACGTGCGTCACAAAGGAAAAGCCCCGCCGGTTAGGGCGGGGCTAAAGCAGCGCTCTTAGCGCGATGCTCTTATTTTCCGCCCTTGGGCTTTATGCTGAGACCCTTCAGCGTGCCCTCCGCACCCTCGGTGATCTTGTCGAGGCCCATCCGAATCCCCGTTCCAACAGCAAACGAGCCTACAATGACGGCGATATACACAAAGCCGCCAGACACCGCGTCGAGTTCGTTGTCAGTAAGAGCGGGCATCGTGTTCATATGTGAAGAGTGGGTCTGCATGACGAGCCTCCAGGTTGGGGTCGGGATCATCCAGACCGTGCTCTTAACTAGAGCGAGCCCGGGACGGGCGCTGTGAGCAACATCACACTGTGACCCGCCTGCGCACCATCGGCACGAGATCGCAGTTCGCGACCAGACCGAAAACCCCTCGGTGTTGCGCCTGGGTGACAGCCCTTTCTCCCCACCTTCGATAGCCTGTCATCATCACAGTGCGTGAGGTGTGCCATGACCGAGCGTGTTATTTCCGAATTGTCGAACTATTCGTATGAGGCAATTTTGGCAGTCTGTGGCGTGGGTTCGTTGGTGTCGCTCCTTGTCGCAGCTACTGCCTGAAGAGGCCACCAACTGAAGCGGCCTAACGCTCGCGGCGAAGCTTCGCTCATTCGTGCACCGGCCCCACACTGGCGAGGCCCATAGGGCGGATTGAAGCCGACCTGTCCGCCGTAGCTCGAAGAGCGAAGGCGGAAGGCGCAATCCGCCGTTTTCGGATCAAGCTAAGGCGGCGGATTACGCTTCGCTCCAATCCGCCCTACGCGTTACTTGAATCGGGTTCGCCGCCGCCGCATTTCCATGATCAGGTGGCCCGACGCGCAACGCTGCGTCCCACCACACGCCGGGCCAGTCAAACCAAAGCGGGGTTGAGGGGCGCCGGTTTGACCGAATCGTTGATATCCGAACTTCGTGGCAGAAACCGGCCGGCGCCGGGCTGTTCGCGTGATGGCTGACGGTTAGCGACGCGAACGCGATGAACGAGCGTAGCCCGGATGAGCAAAGCGATATCCGGGGCGGTGCAGAAATGGTCCCGGATGTCGCGGAGCCTGTCATCGGGCGCGCATTCGCGCGACCCGTTGGCTCATCCGGGCTACGCTTGCTGACAGGCGCGCGTCCAATCCCATCTCGTCATGCCGGGGCGCGTCCCGGCATGACGTCATCTTGTGACGAGGCCGCTCCAGCCCCGACAGCGCAACTCTAGGCGACCATCGTCCGGCCGCCGCCGAAGTTGATGTTCGCCCATGGCGAATAAAACTGTTTGACCCAATTCAGGTACTGGATCTCGCCTTCGATCGCCCGCCGTCCGCCGCTCACCTGGTCGAGGTCGGCAACCGACAATTCCACCGTGCCCTGGCCGCCGAGTTCATCGTTCCGCGTCTTCATGTTCTGCTCCGTTGGATAAGAAAGAAGGATCATCCTTCGATTTATCGGGTCAGGATGAGACCACGGCGATTCAATTTCCGTGATTTGAATCACGTGCCCCCGTAGGGCGGATCGCAATTGTCGCTCGGTTTCCGTTGTCGTCCCGGCCTAGTGCGCAATTGCGCACGGGGGGCCGGGACCCATACGCCGCGGCCTGTATTGTTCGGAAAGAAGATAATGACCGGCACGCAACACAACAGCCGACGGTGGCTATGGGTCCCGGCCCCGTGCGCAATTGCGCACTAGGTCGGGACGACATCGGAGAGTGTTCTTCGAAAACGGCGGATTACGCCGGAGCCTGTCACCGGGCCGCGCCTTGCGCGGACCCGTTCGGCTAATCCGCCCTACCGCCCTGCCGCTCCTTCGAATTTTGCCTCGAGATGAATCCACGAACTGTGCGGAGCATCACACCAGGCATCGCGGGTTCAAGGCAGATTGCGACCAGTAGAGACGATCTCGAACACGGGCTTGCCACGACCAATGTCAGAACCTCCCAGGAAATCGATTGCCATGCGCGTTGCGAAGGTTCTCCTTGGCAACGATGAGCCCGCGTTCATTGCCGCCGCGGCTGGAGCATCAATTGCCTGGGGCATCCTCATGGCTTGCCAGACCAGCTATCTCGGCCCCCGTCCGGCCCCGCCGCTTTGGCAGGCGATCGGAAGCGGGATCGCGGTCGGCATGTTTCTGATGCCGTTCTTTTTCATGGGGATTTCCCGGGCAATCGGGTTCATGTCGCATTGGGCGGCCCTCGTCCTCATGAGCGCCGCATTCTATTTTCCCCTTGTTCTGGTGCACATGAGAGCACTCCAGCTCCCCTCCTTCGCATTCATGGCCGTAAGCGTCGCCTATGCAGCTGCGGCCATCCTCGTGGCCAGACGGATCGTGAAATGGCACCGCCGCGCGTCCGTGCAATAGCTGCCGCTGCTCCGTAGCCGAAGGCTTCATTCACTTGTTCGGATTGCAGCAAGTGCGCCCGTAGGGCGGTTTGGAGCGCAGCGTTTCAGTTGTCGTCCCGGCCTAGTGCGCAATTGCGCACGGGGGGCCGGGACCCATACGCCGCGGCCTGTATTGCTCGGAAAGAAGATAATGACCGGCACGCAAAACAACAGCCGACGGTGGCTATGGGTCCCGGCCCCCGTGCGCAATTGCGCACTCGGCCGGGACGACATGCGAGTGCGACAAATTAACCCGACGGGCAAAATTCCGCTTTCCTCGTCGGGCAAATCATCTCTACGAATTTGCGTTATCCCGTCCCACTCAGAGGGGCGTCGGCCGTCGTCATGACGAGGGGCGGGTCGCGGTGGACGTAACAGTTGCGATTGACGGTCGTGGCTGAAGCGTACGGCGAAAGCGTGTGGTCCTGGCGCCCGTAACGGCGTCAAGTCCTGCGGGAGCTAACGCTTCCGAGGGACGACGGTGGCAATAGAGACCGTCTCACCGGGGAGAGCGCGTTATAAGCCGTAAAGCCATTGCGCAGGGAAGGCTGGGTGTTCCCCGCTGCCCTGTATGCTCGTGTGCAGCTTTGTTTGCACAATCGCACACGAGACCGCGGGTGCAGCGCGCACCCGGCCTTCCCTGCGCCCTCTCATTTCGGGAGGGTCAGCACATCGCAAAACTCGGACGTTTCACGCCGCGAGATCGCGGAAGCATGGCACATTCATTGTCACGATCGACACTAGGAAGGCTTCTAAGGATGCCCGGGACGGCTCAGCCAAGCCCCCTACTTCTTGTTCTCCTCGCAAAACTTCAGCGCCGCCAGCGCCTCGCCCATCCGCGGGATCTTGATTTCGACGCTGTTGTCCTCGTCGTCCTCGAAATCGATCGTCAGCAGTTTGGCCTTGGCGAGCGTGTCCAGGATCGATTGCTGGAATTCGAAAGTGCCGCGGACGGCGGTCTTGTCGACGACCTCCCATTTCGCCTTCTTCATGATGTCCTTGTCGTCGGTGCCGACATCGGCCCGCAGGATCTTGCCGACCTTGTCCCACTCCCAGCCGTCGTAGATCACGGCCACCACGATCGCCTCCTTGGAGTAGCTCAGCACGATCACGTAGTCGCTGTTGTCATCGTCCTTGTCGGTATAGGCGCGGGCCGCATTGCAATGATCGTCTCCGCTGCGCTTCTCGACCTCCCAGTCGCCAACCTTGGTTTGCGCCAGCGCCGGCGCCGCCAAAAAGCCCCCGAGCAACAAAACCGCCAAAAGAATTCGTTTCATATCAGCCTCCCGCCTGTCTCGGGCCAAACTGATCACCTCCGGACGGGAGTCGCAAGTCTCATAGAGCGCAGGATTTGGAGGCGGCTTGTCCGCCGCAGTTCATGAAAAGACGTAAGCTCCGACGCTTGAGACACCGTCGCAGAGAAGCACGCCGCACCGCAGCTTTGTTCTCCATCCGACTCCAGTTTGTTCGCAAAGAACGAATCGGAATCGCGCAAATCGGCGCGGACCAATTCCTAACAACACGTTGCTTAGTCGTTGTGCGCGCTCATCATGCAAGAAGCTACCGCGTCGCTGTTCCCCGCGTAACAGCGCGGACTTCGTTGATCGGTCATCGTCCTGTCCATGCCGATGCAATGGTGCATCGGAACGGCAACAGGAGAAGACAACATGGAACGCGCAAATTCGAATGAGACGTCGACCGAACTGACGATGGACGAACTGGACTCGGTCGCTGGCGGGAGGGATACGACGACCAAGGTTTTCGCTGCGGCGTGCCTGTTGAACACGTCCTTCATGCTCGGAGCCATGGTTGCCATGGCTGTTCTGAAATAACCGCTGTTATGAAACAGTGAAAAGCACTTGGGCCTCGCAGACAAGCAAGCAGCGAAGGCGCGGGGCCGAAGCCCCGCGTCTGCTGGCGCCGCGCTGTGATGTGGTCACACAGCAGCAGCGCTGTGCGGTGCTGGTAAACCAGCCAGTCCGTGATAGCATCCTTCCACAGTCGAAGCGGATGGTCGCTTCGTCTCGGCAGAGGAGAAGCGCAGATGAAAAAGTCTGATACGAACTCCAAGAAGTCCGCCGACAAGAAGGTCGAAGCGCCGGTTCAGCTCAACCCGGATCAACTCGAAGCCGTCGCAGGCGGCATGATTAGGCGCATCGATCCCAAGGGCACCGGCACGACCACGACAGGCGCCGTTGGGCCGAAGACGACCACCACCAAGCTGACAAGTTAGTTGATTTCATATGCGGGATGGCGTTTGGCGCGCGACGCGCCGGACGCCGTCTCGAAGGCTTTTCAGATAAGCATTTGCGAGACTGAGCGTTCAAGGCAGAGCCGCGGATTGCGCTTCCCGCTGCATCCCAACTGCGGATGAGGCGATCGATCGGCACCAGCCGCGAACCGGAGGGTCGTTTGATGTCCCGAGGATCCAGCCAAGAGATCGACTGCCCGAGTGCCCAGGCAACCGCTGATGGCGCGCGCGTCTTTGGCGTCATGACAGGCACGCCTGAAGAACACAGGGTCGGCTATCTGACCGAGACCCTGCCGGTTTCCGAGAAGCTGCTGGCGCTGGCAGGACCGGCCAAGCCAACGCAACTTTTCAGAATTGCGGCGCCGTGCGCCGGCGCCAGCGGCGGCTGCAAGCACTTCAAGGGCAACGCGTGCAGCCTGGCCGAACGCATCGTTGCGGGCACCCCTGTGGTCGTCAACGCGCTGCCTGCCTGCCAGATCAGATCCACCTGCCGCTGGTTTCGTCAGGAAGGCAAAGCGGCCTGCTTCCGCTGTCCGCAGGTCATGACGGATAAATCGAACGCCTCCGACTATGAGCGGCAGATCGCCGACGCCGAGTAGTGCGCGCTGAGGCGAAGCCGTAGCCGGTACCGCTTCCGCACTTACAAGCGGCTGCGCAAGATGGGACCAGGCGCTTATCCGGCGAAGTCGCTGAAGCAGGCGCGCATCGATCACGGCGAGGCCAAGAAGCTGCGCGACGCCGGCATCGATCCGATCATCGCCCGCGGTCAGAAATAATCTTCGATAAATTCGGAATGCGTAATGGGTGCAAACATCGTTCCCATTTTCTTCGTGCCGCGACCCGACTTGGCAATGTTCTTTTCATTCTCGATTATTGGCCCGAGCGTTGTCTGTAGAAGCTGGTTGGTCGTGTCAACGAAACTGGTCGTCGTCGATAAAGGCGTATTCTTCGAACGTCTGAGAATCATATTTTTCATCGAAGAGGAAGAAGGGCTCCAATCGCTCGGTGTGGCCCTTGAAGTACCGCCGAGGGACTCCGCCGAATTTGGTTTTTATTTCCGTAAGACCCCGGCTTTTCTTATCCGTCGATCCGGAGAAGATTTCGCCGACCTCGTACCATTCGCAGCCGAGCCGCTTTGCTTGGAGCATAGCCTCCCAAAACAGGAGATAGTTGACGCCAGAGTTTTGGTGAGCGGTGCGCGAGCATCCGGTGTGGTAAACAGCAGAGTGCGGCATCTTCGCAGAGTTATGGAAGGCCACCACGCTTCCATTTGGTGCTTTGCCGCCCAACAAGAAGTTAAAACCGAGAGGTGATATCTTGAGTGCCATCCCTTCAAAATACGCTTTGGGGTGTGGTTCAACGCCGGTTCGGAAATAGGTTTCGCAGTGAATATCGTAGTAGGGGTCGATGTTCTTTACCCAGTCAAGAAGTTCAGCGGAGTAACCTTCGCTCTTTGCTTTGCGGATTTTCCTGCGCGCAATCTGCGATAGACCCAGCCAAAGCTGATCTTCGGTTTGGCTAAGGTCAACAACCATCGCGTCGGTGGACGTCTCGGCAAAGCCGAACTTGTATGTCGGACTCACACCAGTCCGGTTCGTTAGGGAGCGCTTCGTAATCGGGCTTATGCTCATGGAAATACGCTCGGCGTGATCGTGGCGAGCACTCGCGCAAATCTGTTTGATTACCTCGCAGAGTACCGCGTTCTCCTCGTCTCTAGACAATCCCGGCACCAACACCGGACCGCTCCCGCCCCAGCCGGATGAAGCAGTGACCTTCCATGTGTTCGAGTATTGGAGCGGCACGACCGCGACAATTCTGCCGTTCCTTTCTACGCCGAAGCTACGCTCTTGAAGGCCCCATCGTTCAACCGGCAGGATCAATTCCTGCCACTCGTAGAGTGAAAACACCCATCCATCGGGAGACGACAAAACTACATCGTTCCATGTTGTTCGGTCGATCTCGCCGATGGCGATAATCTTCATAGCTCGGCCCTGTAAGAAAAAAGACAGCTGATCATTTTCTAAAAATGACGCCTATGCCGTGAGCTAGAATCGGCACTGGTAACGACTTTGAGCTGGCATGGCGTTTCCTTGGCGCTGAGTGAGCGCCGAATTACTAGCACCGCAACCCCACATCGAAAACCCCTGAAATCGGAGAATGACGTAGAGGCTTTGGGACGTGAGTCATTCGGCCCGAACCTCGGTCATAATGCGCATGACGATTGTCATCCTCGCGCCGGCCAAGCACTGCATTTGCCCGAAGCTCATTCTGGCGCGTGCTACTTTACCTCTGATTGTCTGGGCCACATTTCGAGTCGACCAAAGTTACTAGCCCGTCATTTGGTTGTTGTTCGCCGCAGCGATCCCGGCGCTGTTCGATCTGACAAGGGGATGGATGTTCGGCAGCAAGTTGGGTGCCGCTCGGCAATGCTGGAGGTGTTATTGCTTTTCTCCTGAGTGTGGCAATGTTTTGCATCTGTAAAGACAATCGACGAGCCGATTGAGAGGTAGCGACAGGCGCGGGCTCAAAGTTCAGTGGTCCGCTTTACCATTTAAATCGCCGATCATGCCGGCCTGAGATGCAGTTGGCGTGGCGCGCACGCTGGCCTGCGAAAACACCGGTCCCACTTCCGCGCCGCGCGCTTGCCGCAGGCGGTACAGAGGAAGTCAGGCTCAATGTCGGAGAGCCTGATATCATCGGCCCAGCCGTCGGCACTGGTTTCGACATGATGGCTGCAACGATTGATCGCGGCAAGGGAAGCGATCTTGTACACTTGGTTGTTTCTAGCACGAGACCGCGGGTGCAGCGCGCACCCGGCTTTTCCTGCGCCCTCCTCGCTTCAGGAGGGTCAGCAAGTCGCAAAACTCGGACGCTTCACGCCGCGAGATCGCGGACGCATGGACTATCGTTGTCATGATCGCCACAACAAAGGCGCCCTACTGCCCAGCCCCTACGCAGCATGGATCAGCCAAGGCGGCTTTGTTCTCCATCCGACTCCAGTTTGTTCGCAAGGAACGAATCGGAGTCGCGCAAATCAGCGCGGGTCAATTCCTAACAACACGTTGCTTCGCATTTGTACGCCCTCATCACGAAAAAAAGCCCGCGACGACATCGCGGGCTTCTTGCAAACGCGACAAGGTGCTCGTGCATCGGCGCCAGTTGAAGCGCCGATCAAGCATTTGTCCTCACTGAATGGCGCGGCCGACGGTTTCGGTGCGGCCTTGGGCGGTCGTAATCTTGCTCCGCGGTGTCAGGACGCTGAGCTGAACTGCCGTGACCGATGTGGCAACGGGTGACGCTTCCTGGACGCCCTCAACGCCGAGCACCTGAAGCTGCACGGCCGAGACCGGCAAGCCTGACCGTTCATAAGACGGCAACTCGGCTGCGACAGCGCCGCCAGCGGCCGTGATCGCGAACATGGCGGCGGCAGCGACGGACAGGGTAATCTTCTTCACGGCAATTCTCCTTCGATGGCTTGGAATGCGGATCTAGTAGTCGTTTATTGCACTGCAATAGTTCAATGGTGCGACGCACAAAAACGTGATACAAGAATGTGATGATGGTGATCATGGAATGCTGAACCGCGCGTTGGTCGCACGAGACGCCGTGAAGGTTCGCTGGAACTTTCGCGGCGGGCTACGCGAGCTGGCGATGAATGCAGCGCGCGCAAAGGGTCAGAGTTCCTTCCGTAGTTCTCCGGCCGTGAACATAGTTCCGCCTCCTCGGCTGCGTTAAAACGCAGATGTGCGGATCCACTTTCAGGCGGGTGCCATTGCATTTGATACGGAGCACCAAATGAATTCCACAATGAGCGACAGGCTCGCCGAAGGGCAGATCGCGAGCCTGGAGGAGCAGCTTTCGAACCTGGCGCGCGAAGCGGGATTTAGTGCTTCGGCCCCGCCGCCCAGCATGAAGACGTCGAGCGCCCCGCCAGCAGCGAAGCCTCGATTGGCGGATTGGCGCCATGTGGCTGTCGCCGGTTGCCTGTTGGCAGCATGCATTGGTGTCGTCGCCTGGTGGTGGTCATCCTCCCCTGATACGGCGATGACGGCCCCCTCAGCTCCGATAGCTTTGGCACAGGCGGCACCGGAAGCCGCTGCGCCGAAAGACGCCGCACCGGCTGCTGTTGCCGCGTCCGCCGGATTGGAGCAGCAACTCCAACCGATGGCGCGCGATCTCGTGGCCTTGAGGCAATCACTCGAACACCTCAAGGTGAGGCAAGAACAATTGGTCCGCGACAATGAAAATCTCACGAGCCAGCTCGCGGCGGGCCGGGAAGAAATAGCGCGCAACAACGCTGTCATCGACCAGCTCAGGGCGAGCCAGATCCAGATGGCGCGCGAAAGCCAGACGCTGACCGAACGGGTCAACGCAAGCCAGCAACAACTCGCCCGCATCATCGCCAGCGCTTCAGAGTTAAATGCGCTGCCCGAAGAGCCAAAGGCGATGTCCGACGAGCCAAAGATGATCCCTGAAGAGCCAAAGGTGATGCCCGGAACACCACTGCCGCGTCCGCGGCAGTCGGCCAATGTCGCCCAGTCGCAAAAGCCGGCGCCGCCCCCGGTGCGGCCGCAAGCCAAAAAACCGCAACCGTCAGTGTCATGGCCATGGTCGCCTCGCAGCCCGTGAGCCGTAGGCGTAATCTGCCGTTACGTGTTTTTCTAAAGCGGCGCATTACGCCGGAGCCTGTCATCGGGCCGCGCATTGGACGGACCCGTTGCACTAAACTCCCACCGAGTAGCGCGCTTGCGGCGTTTGGTTTCGCGCGCCCGTAGTACTACCGGGAAAGCCTTTGGCTGCGTACGGCACATGCAGAATCATGGCATGAAGCCTGCATGGAGTTAGTTGACCGGGAATTTCCTATCAACGAAGGACGCCATGCTCGTTACTCTTGTCGCCGTTCTCTGCAACGGCCAGCTATGCCTGGAGAAAGTCGTCACCAACAGTGAGCAGTCGGGCATCACCATGACCGCCTGTATGGTCAATGCGCAAATCGGCATTGCCGAATGGCTCGCCAAGGGTCCGTATCACCAATGGAAACTACAGAGATACAAATGCATCGCGGGCAAATACGTGCCCAAAGACGAAGCATGATGCAATGCGCCGCCTCTCGGATGAGAGGCGCCCTCGCCTGCTAGCGCACCACGTCGCGCTTGACGTTGGCGACATGCCTGCCAACCATTCCCAGCCTGCACGGCGGATTCGCGGTGCGCAATCCGCCGCTACGTGTCTCGAGCGGCGGATCGCGCCACCGCAGGCGGATTGGACCGGAACGCGGCACAGCGCAGCATCCAGCGAACCGTGACGAACGTGGACAAGATCGATTTCAAGAAGCAGCTCGCAACATTCTACAGCGCGCCTAAAGGCAGCTTTGCCACCATCAACATGCCTGCCATGCAATTCGTCAAGATCAACGGCGAAGGCGACCCCAATCGTGATCCAGCCTATCAGCGCGCCATCGAGTGGCTGTATTCGCTGAGCTACGCGATGAAATTTGCCAGCAAGAGCACATCGGGAAAAGACTACGTGGTTCCGCCGCTCGAAGGCCTTTGGTGGGCCGACAATCCCGACGATTTTGTCGGGCGGCGGAAGCATCTGTGGCAATGGACGATGATGATCATGGTGCCCGACTTCGTCGAGCGGCCCCGGTATGAGGCTGCCCTTGCAAGGTCGCGGGACAAGCTCGGAGAGCCTCCCGTCTCGCTGCGCCTCGAGCCGTTGGACGAAGGGCGATGCCTGCAGACGCTGCATGTCGGCAGCTATGACGACGAAGGCCCGGTGCTCGCCAGGCTTCACCACGAGATCATGCCTGCGATGGGGATGACGTTTGCAGGGCCTCATCACGAGATCTATCTGAGCGATGCACGCCGGACGCCGCCGGAAAAGCTCAAGACGATCCTGCGGCAACCGGTCAGAAGCGCTGGCTGAGGCCGCCCTTTGAACCAAAAGAACGCAGCCTGCGACCAATATTAATTAGCGCCGTACACGCCCCGGGTTTCCCGGTTTCGAGGTCGCTCGCTTCATACGGATTCCCGGGAAAAAGTGGCAGCTGCGCCCGTAATGTCGGATATCGGACAGACGACCGAACCTGGAACGTACTTAAATTAGCCGCTGCCTGAGTCGCGCAATTAATTATTATAACCAGTTGGCATCATTGCATTTTAGCCGGAAAGACCTTTTCACTATTGAATAGCTTCAGGGATGGATCAGGAAACCACCAGATTGGTCGCCGGCACTCGTTTTAAGATGAGTGAACTCGGAGCCGCTCGATGCCCGGAACTGGCCGGGCAGACTGGGATCGTTGTCGAAGTGAGCCATAGCAACACGGGCGTTACCGTGTTGTTCAATGGCGCCAACAGACCAACCGCCCTGCACAGGGATTTTATCACCCCGATCTCGAATAACGGATCGTGGGGCGGTTCGCCAAGGGCTGGCTCTGGAAACACGGGTCCGCCCCAGAAGTGAAGTTCGCGCGCCTGAAGCAGGTCCGCATTCCAAAACTGCGCGAACAACAGCTACTCTTTCGGAGTACCCCGAATTTTCCGAGGAACGCGCGAGCGCAAAGAGAGACGTTGTCAGCCGAAGCTCGCCGCGGGCGGCATGCGTGGTCGCCAGGAGAGCGACGGCTCCCGGTTTCAGCCAATCGTGCGTTCGAGCAGATTGAGCCAATTGGTCGAGCCCAGCTTCTTCAACAGCGGCTCGGAGTATCCGCTTTGCCGGAGAGCCCCGATGAGCACGGGCAGCCCGGCCGCCGAGCCGATTTTCGCCGGCACGGTTGCGCCGTCGAAATCCGATCCAAATCCGACGTGGTCCTCGCCGAGCTTGTCGATGAGATAGTCGAGCTGACGCACCATCAGTTCGACATCCGTATCCGCGATCATGCTGCCGTCAGGGCGAAGAAAGCAGGTCGCGAAGTTGAGACCGACCATGCCGGCGGAATCGCGGATCGCTGCCAATTGCCGGTCGGTAAGGTTTCTCGGCGAAGGGCACAACGCATGCGCGTTGGAGTGCGTCGCGACCAGCGGCGCTTTGGAGAGGCGCGCGACATCCCAAAAGCCCTTTTCGGTGATGTGCGAGAGGTCGACGAGGATCTTCATTTCGTTGCAGGCGCCAACGAGCTTTTCGCCGGCAGCGGTCAGGCCGTCGCCGATATCCGGCCCGCCGGGAAACTGGAACGGGACGCCATGACCAAAAATGTTGTTACGGCTCCAGACCGGTCCCAGCGAGCGCAGGCCCGCCGCGTACAGCACCTCCAGAAAATGCAGATCACCGTCGATGGCTTCGGCGCCTTCCAGATGAAGCACCACCGCCAGCGCTCCGCGCTCGATCGCCGAATGGATCTCGGCGGTCGTCTTGCAAAGCGCCACGGCGCCCTGCGATCCCCTGACAACCCGCATCAGGATCGCCAGCTCACCGGCGACGGATTTCCGTGCCTCTTCGATGGGAAGCGGATCAGGAAGCGGCACCGCATACTGTCCGCCCGTCATCTGCTTGCTGAGCGACGCAAAGTTGCCTGGCGATGGCGAGTACATCGCGAACAGACCGCCGACGAAAGCTCCTGCCCTGGCCTTTTTCAGGTCGATATGGCCGGCGTCTTCGCCATCAAGGAAATCGGACACCACGTCGCCGGAAGCCGACTTGTAAAGACGCAGCAGGACATCGTTATGGCCGTCGAAGATGGAAATGTTGGTGGTCATTGTTTACCGGCGCCCGTGACAGATATCGCGAGTTGCGAGATCGTCTGCAATTTTCCGCAGAACCGGTCCGTGTGCAACCTCTATTGAGGAACAATTCCGCGGCTACAGCATTATTCAGCCAGCATCACGCATCGATTCGGAGCAACGCGTGATGACCGCGGACGCATTTGAACTCCGCCGCTGTGTACAACAGCATTTCCTCGGCCGTGTATCGTCAGTGATGTTCGATCCGGGCTACCGCAATCATTTGGCGCTGATCGCGGACGGTTATGATGTCCGCGTATTCCTCGACGATGTGCTGCAGGACGGCTGTATTACAGCAGACCCCGATGAGGGTTTCGTCCAGCGGCGCGCATTTCTCAGATCGTCAGGGATCACTGACATGCGCCGCGGCTCCGTGTCGATCAGAATTTCGAAGAAACCTGGAGGGCGGATTGAGCCGAAGGCGTAATCCGCCGTCTGGGCTCATACGAAAACGGCGGATTACGTCTTCGGCTAATCCGCCGCGCCTCACCGCCTTGCGCGAGACGTCCATCGGCCGGTTGCCTGCGCAACTCACTTCCGATGACATCGCTAATGTGCCATACGCAAGACATGTCCCCTCTGAAAGCCCCGGCCACTTACGACGATTTCGCCCGTCTCGACATCCGGATCGGCAAGGTCGTGGATATCCAGCCGTTCCCCCGCGCGCGCAATCCCTCCTTCAAGGTCGGCGTCGACGTCGGCGCTGACAGGATCATGTGGTCGAGCGCGCAGATCACGAACTATGAGCCCGCAGCCCTGCTCGGCTCGCTGGTCGTCTGCGTCTGCAATCTGGGTGCGAAGAACATCGCGGGCTTCACATCCGAACTGCTGATCCTCGGCGCAAAGGACGCCGGAGGCAGCGTGATCGTCCTCGGCCCGCGCAGCGAGGTGGCGATCGGCGAGCCGGTCTTTTGACCAAATTTTACGCCGGCGCGAACGCATGCGGCAGCGCGGCGCGCTGACCCGGCTTTCGCTGCGCTCTCCTCTGTTACGGAGGGTCCGGCTACCAAACCTCGGACGATTCGCGCCGCGAGAAGGCGGACGTATATGCGCCGTCATTGCGAGCCACCGGATCGCGCGAATGCGCGCCCGATGCCTCGCAATGACGTGGGGACCGTCTCCACCCTGCGCAATCCCGGATTGCGCTGCGCTTCATCCGGGCTACATTCAATGCCATGAGCGTCATCTCCATCCAGTCCCAGGTCGCTTACGGCCATGTCGGCAACTCTGCCGCGGTGTTTCCGATGCAGATGCATGGCATCGACGTCATTGCGGTGCCGACGACGTTGCTGAGCAACCGGCCGGGCTATCCAACCATCCGCGGCCGGGTGCTGGAGGCGCAATTGGTCGCCGATCTCCTGCTCGGGATCGAGGAGCGCGGGGCGGTCGACACCTGTCAGATGATCCTGTCGGGCTATCTCGGCTCGGCTGACAATGCCGCTGTCGTCGCCGACTTCGTCGCGCGCGCCAAGGCCCGCAACCCGGCCCTCTGCTATGTCTGCGATCCCGTGCTCGGCGATCGCGACCGCGGCCTGTTCGTGAAAGCCGACATCCCGCCGCTGGTGCGCGACCGGCTGTGCGGCCTCGCCGACATCATCACCCCCAATCATTTCGAGTTCGAATGGCTGTGCGGGGCGAAGGCCTCCACGTCGGATCAAATGATCGAAGCAGCGCGCGCGCTGATGGTGCACGGTCCATCGACGGTCGTCGTCACGTCGGCCGAATTGTCTGATACGCCTGACGGCGAGATCGAGACCCTCGCCATCGAAGCGTCAAACGCCTGGCGCGTGCGCACGCCGAAAGTTCCCATCAGCCCGAACGGCACCGGCGACCTGTTCGCCGCGCTGTTCACCTCCGCGCGCGTTCAGAACAAGGCCACACCGGAAGCGCTCGGGCACGCGGCGTCGGCCATATCAGCCGTGCTGGAGCGCACCGCGGCGCGCGGGACGGAGGAAATGCGGATTGTCGAGACCGCGGAGCTGCTCGTCCACCCGAAGCAGCGGTTCGAGGCGGTCGCGGTGCGCAGTTGATAGCGTCATTCCGGGGCGATGCAAAGCATCGAACCCGGAATCTCGAGATTCCCCGGGGCGCAATTGCGCCCCTGAGGTCTGGTCCTGCGGACCATCCCGGAATGACGACATCGCTGGAGATCGTCATCAGGTTCAAACCTCAAAAGCTCAGGCGTGATGTGAGTCACGGAACTCGCGTTCGGCGCGAGACATTCTCCAGATCACAGAAAGGGTCGCGGTGGTCGCGCCCCACCTGCCAGAGGGAGGAATGCCATGAAAGTCGATAACGCCCAGACCGCTCAGACCGATGCGCTTTCCGACAAAGAACTCAACGCCGTGTCGGGTGGCAAGGCACGCGTTCAGGTGACCAAGGCGCAGTACGAACAGATCCTCGCAGTCAAGATAATGTTCGCCAATTTGAAGTGAGCCTGACGCTGTGGGACGGATTAGCGATAGCGTAATCCGCCGTTTTTGGATTATCCAAGATGGCGGATTACGCTTCGCTAATCCGACCTACTCGCTCTCTGCTCGCTGGAGAATAAATGAGCCGTTTCTGGAGCCGCCTGACGCACGACCTGAAACCCTATGTGCCGGGCGAACAGCCCCGCATCGCGGATCTGGTCAAGCTCAACACCAATGAAAGCCCGCTGGGCCCTTCCCCGCGCGTGCTGGAGGCAATCCATCGCGAGGCCGCCGATAGCTTGCGCCTCTATCCTGACCCGCAGGCGTCCGCGCTATGCGCGGCCCTCGCCGCCTACCACAAGGTGCGCCCCGAGCAGGTGTTCGTCGGCAACGGCTCGGACGAGGTGCTGGCCCACGCCTTCGCTGCCCTCCTGAAGCACGATGCGCCGCTGCTATTCCCCGACATCACCTACAGCTTCTACCCGGTCTATTGCCGCCTGTTCGGCATCGCCTATGAGGCCGTGCCGCTCGATGAGGCCATGCGGATCCGGCTCGCCGATTATCGCCGCACCGCCGGCGCGATCATCGTGCCCAATCCTAATGCGCCGACCGGAGTGGCGCTGTCGCGGGCCGAGATCGCTTCCTTGCTGGAGCAACATCCCGACGCGCCCGTTGTGATCGACGAGGCCTATGTCGATTTCGGCGCCGAGACTGCGATCCCGCTGGTCGCTTCGCACCCGAACCTGCTGGTCGTTCAAACCATGTCGAAATCGCGGGCGCTCGCGGGCTTGCGCGTCGGCTATGCGATCGGCGACGCCGGCCTGATCGAAGCGCTGACGCGGGTAAAGGACAGCTTCAACTCCTATCCGCTCGGCCGCCCCGCCCAGGCCGGGGCCATCGCCGCACTGGAGGACGAAGCCTGGTTTCAGAAGAGCCGCGCAAGCGTGATCGAAGGCCGCGAGCGGCTTACCCAAGGCTTGGCACGGCTTGGCTTCGACGTGCTGCCGTCCTCCGCCAACTTCGTGTTCGCGCGTCATCCGGCGCATCAGGGCGCGGCGTTGGCCGCGGCGCTGCGCCAGCGCGCGGTCATCGTCCGCCATTTTGCAGCGCCCCGGATATCAGACTATCTGCGGATCACCGTCGGCACCGACGGGCAAACCGACCGGTTGTTGTCCGCGCTGTCCGACATCCTGGGTAGCGCCTAGGCATCCGCTCGGGGTAAGGTTAGCGCCGCAAATTTGGGCTGGTTGTTGCCTTCCCAGTGACCCCGGCGTATTTCTGGGCAGCTTCAGATTCTAGCTTGCGACCGGGAGAACCCTTGCCAGCGTGGAATTTCGGCCCCGCCGAACAGGAATTTGCCGAAGCCGGCCTTGATCCTACGCGTTGGGTCCAGGCGCTGACTTCCGTGGCCTCGGCCACCGGGAGCTTTGGGGCCGTCATGCTGCCCCTGTCGGGCGACGCCCTCCCGAATGTCCCCTATACCGAAAACGTTTCCGGAGTGATGGAAGACTATTTCCGGGACGGATGGCACTTGCAGGATGAGCGAATGCGCACCGTCCCGACCCTGACGCAGCGCGGGGTCGCCGACGATTTCGACGGCCACAGCGCCGATGAGATCGCCAAACATCCCTACTACCAGGAGTTCCTCGCACCGCACGGCCTGCGCTGGTACGCCGGTATTAAGGTTGCTTGCGGCGATGACCTTTGGGCCGTGGCGCTGCAGCGAACGATCGATCAGGGACCCTTTTCGGCGGACGAAAAGGACGAACTGGCGCGGATCTCGAGCCGGCTTTCGACCGGCGCCGCGATCGCCCGCGCGCTCAGCGCTTCCGCCGCCGCCGGCGCGCTGGAAGCTTTTGAAATGAGCGGCACGGCGGTGGTCCTGATCAACCGCCATGGCCATGTATTCAAGGCCAATGCGTCGGCCGAACGCCTTCTGGTGGATGATATCAGGATCGTAAACGGCCAGCTGACCGCAAGAGATACGCGGGCGACGACGGCCCTGAACCGCGCCCTTCACAATTTGCTGTGGCGTCCGACCGGCGGACTTTCCGCGCCGGTCGCGTTGCCTCGTGCGACCGGCCGGCCGCTGCTTGCGTACCCGGCGAGACTCTCGAATTCGACCGCCAATGCACTGGCCGATTGCCAGGCCATGGTCATTCTGATCGATCCCGATAGCCGGTCTCCAACGCCGGAAACGAACTTGCGTACGGTGTTTCACCTGACCCAGGCGGAAGCCAGGCTCGCGACCCAGCTGGCGCTCGGCGCGTCCCTGGAAAACGTCGCCGATCAATTCGGGATCGGAAAGGAGACCGCGCGGAGCCAGCTCAAGAGCATCTTCGCCAAGACCGGCGTGCACCGGCAGGCCGAGCTGGTCGCGGTGCTGGCAAAGCTGCTGTAAGCACCTGTCCGACCGCCCTGTGACCGAGGAGGCAAGCGATGACCGATACCGTCATGTTTCACGAGGGCAATCGCCGGCTGCAGGATCAGTTCGACAGCCGCCGGATTTCCGACCGTCTGGAGGAATTTTCCCGCGAGGAATTCACACCTGATGACCGGGTGTTCATCGAGAACCAGCCGTACTTCTTCCTGGCAACCGCCGACGCCGAGGGCCGGCCCGATTGCTCGTTCAAGGGCGGCATGCCGGGCTTCGTAGCCGTCACCGGGCCGTCCGAACTCGCTTTCCCCGATTACGACGGCAATGGCATGTTCAAGAGCCTCGGCAATATTCTGGTGAACGCCGATGTCGGCCTGTTGTTCATCGCCATGCATGGCAGGCCGCAGCGCCTGCGGGTCAACGGCACGGCAACCGTCAGCCGCGAAGATCCGCTGCTCGCCAGCACCGTCGGCGCGCAGCTGATCGTCCGCGTCGCCGCGCGCGTGATCTTTCCGAATTGTCCGCGCTACATCCCGGACATGCAGCTCAACGATGCCTCGGTTTACGCGCCGCGCGCCGGATATGAGGCGCCCGAGCCGGTGTGGAAGGGCTTTGACAGCTTTAAGGATTACGTGCATCCACTCCAGCCCACCTTCAAGGGCTAGGAACAGCATGCAAGTCGCGGTCGTCGGCGCCGGAGCGGTCGGTTGCTATTATGGAGGATTGCTGCTGCGGGCCGGACATGAGGTGACGTTCATCGGCCGGCAGCCGCATGTCGACGCCATCAACGCAAACGGCCTGCTGCTCGACACCAAGACGTTCAAGGGACATTTGCCCGCCAAAGCCGCAACCGACGCTGGCGCCCTCGCCTCGCCGGATCTGGTGCTGGTGTGCGTCAAGTCGGCCGATACCGAGCAGGCCGGCCGGTCGCTGGCCGGTCGCTTGCGGCCGGAAACCTCCGTGCTCAGCCTGCAGAACGGCGTCGACAACGCGCCGCGCCTCGCCGCCATCACCGGCCACGCCGTAATTCCCGTCGTCGTCTATGTCGGCAGCGAGATGGCCGGTCCCGGCCATGTCCGGCATCACGGCGGCGGCGATCTTGCGATCGGCGCCTCGGCCGCCAGCGAAGCGCTGGCGCAAACGCTGCAAGCCGCCGGCGTCGGCGTTACGATATCGCACGACATCGAAGTCACGCTGTGGAGCAAGCTGATCATCAACTGCGCCTTCAATGCGCTGTCCGCCGTGGCGGGCATTTCCTACGGACCGATGCTGGAAGTCGATGGCACCAGGGATGTCGTCGCCCGCGCGGTTCAGGAGGCGATCGCGGTCGCCCGTGCCAGCGGGGTCGCGATCCCAGACGACATCACCGGGCACATCATGAAGATTCCCGCCAACATGCCGAACCAGATGTCGTCCACCGCGCAGGATCTGGCGCGCGGCAAGCCCAGCGAGATCGACTTTCTCAACGGCTATGTGGTGCGCAAGGGCGCTGAACTCGGCATTCCCACACCGACCAATCAGGCGCTGCAGGTGATGGTGAAGCTGGCGGAGCGCGGCAAGGAATTGTCCGGGAGACGGACGTAGCATGCAGGTAACGTCAAGCTGTCTCGCGGTCGATTTTTCGTAAACGCACGAAGGCGGCCCACGCCTTCGGAAACTTGCTGTCTTTCGGACTGACCGTAAGCAGCGCGCGGCAGGCTTCCTGGATCTCGTCGGATGAAGGACGGGCCTTCGCGTTACCGGATTTCGCTTGCTCCCAGCGGTCCTCGATCTTTTTTGCGAGCGCGATCGCCTGGCCCGCGGTCCGTTTCGGCGCCGACCGCGCCAGCGGGTGATCCAGGGGAAACGTCGGCCATGCGGCCGGCGGCCGGTCGCTGCTCCAGCCGCTCTCGTTGTCGAGCACGGCGTTGGAGGACAAATTGGCCTGTTGTCCCGCCGAACCGGACTTTGAGCCGGAAGAGCTTGCAGAACCGGAATAGCTTCCCGAGCCCGACGAGCTTCCCGGCAGTGGGCCTCCCGTCATCTGGTTGGCCATGTGGCCAACCTGTTGTTCCAGTGACCCTCCGGACCCGCCTCCCGCCGGCATCTGTGTCCCGATGGTCGACATGGCCGAGGAGACGACGGACGGGACGACCTTCTCAATGGCTTTCACCATCGATTGCCCGTCGGGCGATACCTTGTCTTCCGGCGAGATCGGGCAAGCCCTGAACGCGCCGTGCCTATGCGAAATCAAACCATCGTCATCGATGCGGGCAGAGTCCGTCGCCACGGTGTAAACGAAGCTGCGGAAGTCGACATATTTTCCAGATTTATCCTTGGCCTTGACGGCCCCGCAAACATATTTCGCGGCGTTTTCCTCCACCGAGCGCAGCGTGCTGAATTCCGCCGACTGCGGGTTGATCAGCAAACGCGAGACTGCGGTGCGCGCTTTCGAATGGCGCATGGAGAAGATCAAGCCCAATGCGTAGTCGGGATTGATCCAGGCGGGCTGATAATAGAAGGTGAGCTCGGCCGCCAGGAATGCTGCGCCCAGACCTGCGGAGATGAGCGCTGCAGGGAAGTTCATGAATTGCGACTCCAGGACAGTGCCCGGCATCGTCATCACCCGATGCAATGCAGGCGGCGACAGACCGACGCGAGATCGATCTGGTTGTGTAGACACCTGGCTGCGATTTGAGGGAGAGCGCTTTAAAAAAACCTTAAGTTGCAATCTCAAGTGCGCCGATGGAACTTTCCATCGCTGGTTGATCCTAATATTCTGTTCACGGGAACCTTAGGGAACTCGCACGTTGTTCGACGCACGGCTCGATATATCCAGTAAAATATAGCCTAGACCTCGATATATCCATACAGATATAGCCTAAATAACTGACGTCGACGCATCGAACGATCCACTATCGATAAAATTCTCCATAGCCCGTATGCTGCCAAGCAAGGACCATGACAGAACTGTGACAACGGCCAGCAAGCGGCCAATTGGCGAGTTAGCCCGTAGCCCCGGCGGCGTTGCCCTGCCGGGAGGTGGAGAAACTCTCCCAGGTCACCATGAACATCGCTGCAATCACCGGGCCGATCACAAAGCCATTCAAGCCGAACACTTCAATGCCGCCCAGCGTGGAAATCAGCACGACATAGTCTGGCAGCTTGGCATCCTTCCCGATCAGGAATGGACGGAGAAGATTGTCCACCAGTCCAATGACGAGCACTCCGTACACGATCAGGGCAACGCCCTGCCACACGGCGCCGCTTGCCAACAGGTAGATTGCAACGGGCACCCAGACCAGGCCGGAGCCGATGGCCGGCAGAAGGGACAGGAAGGCCATCAACACCGCCCATAAAAGCGGCGCGTGAATCCCCAGAAACCAGAACGCCAGCCCGCCAAGCGTGCCCTGGGCGATGGCAACCAGGATGCCACCTTTCACCGTCGCGCGGACGACATCGGCGAATCTGCCGAAGAGTGCCGTCTTTTGATCTGCGCGAAGGGGGACGATCCGCTTGATCCGTTCAGCCAGCGCTTTACCGTCACGCAACAGAAAAAACAAAAGATAGAGCATGATGCCGAGGCCAATCATGAAGTCGAAAGTGTTCATGCCGATGCTGAGCGCCTGGGGCGCCAGGACCTGTCCACCCTTCATAGCGCCGGATGCCAGCCAGTCGCGAACGGCCGGGAGATTGTTCAGGTTGAAGCTATCAAGCAGACCGGTGGCCCAGGCCGGCAGCGCATCGAATATTCGCTGAATGTAGCGGGCGAAGTCGTACTCTCCGGATTGGACCTTGGCGTAAAGATTGGAGGCTTCCTGCGTCAGAGAGGCCGCGATCATCGCCAGGGGTAAAATGACCATTGCGATGATGATCAGGACCGTAACCAGGGCAGCGATCCCTGGCTTCCCGCCCGTCCTGACCAGCAGCTTCCGATTCAGCGGCGCAAAAATGACGGCTGCGACGGTGGCCCAGAGAATAGCGCCGTAAAATGGTTTCAGAATCCAGCCAAACGCGATGCTGACCACGAGCAGCAACAGCAGAAAACTTTGATCCTCAATCCTGCGCACCGCCGGTCTCCTTGTGGCTTTGCCGCACTGCCGCGGCAATGAACCGGACGGCGCTCCTCGAACTTCGCGTATAGAACTTTTGACGGGCTCAATCGTTGCCTCCTCGGGCGCCCTGATGGCGACGTGCATTATTCCGGATCATTTGAATGGTCATGCAAAACCCGCTATGAATCCGGCGCGGATCGGTGTTGTCCTCCATCGTGCAGAGGCCGTCATGACAACAATCACCCGACGCCTGTTCCTCTCGCTAGCGGCTGCCCTTGCGCCAGGCGCTGCGGCCGCCCATCACGGCTGGGGCGGATACGACACCTCGAAATCGTTCACCGTGACCGGCAAGATCCTGAAATCGACCTTCGAGAACCCGCACTGCGAGATCGAGATGGAGGTCGACGGCAAGCACTGGCATTTCGTGCTGGCGCCGCCTTCGCGCATGCAGGCGCGCGGCATCACCGCGGACCTCATCGCGCCCGGCAAGACCTGCACCGTGTTCGGCTATCCCCATACCAGCAAGCCGGACGAAGCGCGCATCGAATACGTCGTTCTCGACGGCAAGCGCATCGAATTGCGATAAGCCCGCGTGGAACAGCAACCCGCCGCGTCGATCTTCCTGGCCTTGCAGGAAAGCGCGCTGGGTCATCTGATGCGCTCGTCGCCCGCGCTTTATCCCGCGGTCGAAATCCTGCATATCCTCGGCTTCGTCGTGCTGGTGGGATCGATCCTGGCACTCGATTTGAGGCTACTCGGATGGGGGCGCGCAATCCCGATCGCGCCGATGGCGAAATTGCTGCTGCCGTTGTCACGCATCGGTTTTCTGCTGGCGATCAGCATGGGCTTCCTGCTGTTCAGCGCGGACGCGTCGCACGTGGTGCGCAACCCGGCTTTCCAGGCCAAGCTGTTGCTGATCGCAGCCGCCCTGGTCAACGTCGTGATCGCCCATGCCGGCCCGTGGCGGCGCGTGGCGCTCTGGCGCGATGAAGCACCTTCTGGCGCCAAGGTTACTGCGCTGCTGTCGCTGCTGCTGTGGCTCGGCGCCGTCTGCGCCGGGCGTCTGATCGCCTATCTTTGAGAAGGTCGCCGCCATGCGCCGCAACGGTTTCGCCATCGTCGCCCTCGTCCTCGCCCTTGCCGCCGCGGCGGACATCGCGCGCGCCGACGATGCCGCGGCCTGGTCCGCCTTGCGTGCGGGCGGGCATGTCGCACTGATGCGCCATGCCGATGCGCCGGGTGGCGTCGGCGATCCGCCGGGCTTCCGGATCGATGACTGCGCCACCCAGCGCAATCTCAGCGCCAAGGGCCGCGCCGACGCGAGAAGGATCGGCGCGCGGCTCAAGTCGGAGGGGATCGCGGTCGATCAAATCCTCACCTCGCCATGGTGTCGCTGCATGGACACGGCAACCCTGCTGGAACTGGGACCGGTCGAAGCCGCACCGACATTCGGCAATGTGGTCGTGCTGCGCGATCAGACAGCGGCTTTGACCGCCGGTGCCCGCGCGGTGATCGGCAAATGGACCGGCCGTGGCAACCTTCTGGTCGTGACGCACGGCGCGAACATCCTGGCCCTCACCACGATCTCGCCGGCAAGCGGTGAGATCGTGGTGGTCCGAAGCGGAAGCGCCGACCGCAGCGAGCCTGTCGGCCGCCTGCTGCTCGATTGACGTGCAGCGACAGCCTGTCCCTGTCCCCTACTGCACCACGTCGAGTTTGACATTGGTGAGGCCCTTTCCGACCATTCCGAGCGCGTCGGCCGCGGAATAGGAGACGTCGACCACACGCCCCGGAACGTAGGGACCGCGGTCATTGACCCGCACCGTGACGGACTTGCCGCTCGAGACATCCGTCACGCGCAGCTTGGTGCCGAACGGCAATGTCGGATGCGCCGCGGTCATGTCCATCGTGTTGAATCTTTCACCGCTCGCGGTCTTGGTGCCCTCGGTGTAGAAACTCGCCACCCCATGCGAGGCCGTCGTCTTGGGTTTGCCTGCATCTTTGCGCGACGCAAACCGGGTGTGCTTTCTTGTCGCCGCCACGCGCCTCTTGATCATGGGCGATGACATTCGATCGTGGTCCAGCGACGCCACCCGGCTGGCGCGCAATTCAGATTTCTGGCTGACGCCCGAGGTCTGCGAGCAGGCCGCCAGCGATGCCGCTGCCACGCCAACGGCAAGCAGCCGCATAACCTTCCCCGCGGCCGGCATCCAAGGCGGCGCCTTGCGTTGAGTGCGGTTCGTTCCGATGTCGACGTTCGAAGTAGCAGCGCGGTCGATGGACATGTTGCGATCCCCAACTTGCGCCCCAGCCCAAGCCGAAAACCAGCACGGCCCATCGTCCGAATCCAATCGGGGCGGAACCGGGGCCGGAAAACGTCAGACCCCGCCCCGCCAGCGCAATTCCGTTGGGGTGTGGTGATTGGGTCACAGCTCTCGTGGGTGTCGCAGGCGGGATGTGGGATCAGCGCTAGCGTAATCCGCCGCCTTGGATGACCGCTGACGGCGGATTCTCGTTCGGCTCTACCGCCCTGCCCTGTCCTACTTCCGCTCGTCCGACGTGAAAAACTTGCTGCCATCGAAAAAGCGGTTCGGCCGATTGAAAACGGAGAGGAAAGTCGCCCCGTTGGGCGAATGCGCGACATGGATGTTGCCGCCGGGCCGCCACACGAAGTCACCCGCGCCGCAGCTGCCCTCCGCATCTTCCAGCGATCCCTCCAGCATAAAGGTCTGTTCGAGCGCGGTATGCTCGTGCAGCGGCACGACCGCGCCGGGCGCCATCTTGAACAGGATGGTCGAGCGCCCTTCGTCGTCCTTGTAGAGGATCTTCATCTGAATTCCGTCGAAGTCCGTTGGCTGCCAGGGCATCGAAGATGCCGCAACGAAGGTCGAACGCAGTTCGGGCGGGTTGACGTGCACGGGCTTGTTCATGGCTTCGTCTCCGTGTTGCCAATCCTAATCAGGATATCTCGTAGACCGACACCTTGTCCGCAATCCCGCTCAACGCCACGCTTCTGGGTGTTGGCTTGAGCCCCTTGGTCTCAAGCAAAGACCGGGCTTTCGCGTTCTCCACCACCTGCTCCGTCACCACGATCGAGCGTGACGCCGCAAGGCCCTGGACCCGCGAGGCGATGTTCACCGTCTGGCCGAAATAGTCCTGCTGGGCATTGAGCGTTACCGCGAGGCACGACCCTTCATGGATACCCATCTTCAAGCTCAGGCTCTGATGCTGCCGCTCGGCGCCAAGGTCGCTCATCGCCTCGCGCATGCGGATCGCCGCGGCAATGGCGCGGTCCGGCGTCTCGAAGGTCGCCATCACGGCATCGCCAATGGTCTTGACGACGGCGCCCCGTTCGGACGCGATGATCTCCTGCAACAGCCTGAAATGCTCGTTGACGAGATCGAAGGCCGTGAGGTCGCCAACGCGTTCATAGAGTTCAGTGGAGCCCCGGAGGTCGCTGAACAAGAACGTCAGGCTCAGAATCTTGAGCCTCTGGCCGATCGCGAGCGTATCGGTCCGATAGATGTCGCGAAAAGTCTGGTTGGTGAGGAGGCGCGTTGCCGTGAGCACGGGCTTGCGTCGCGTCAGGATGGCGTCCAGCGCCGCGTTCGCCACCCATACCGCCGGCAACACGCGGCCGTCGGTACGGTTTTCCAGCGCCAGCCGCAGCGGCCCGGGGCGCAAGGCGACGGTATCGACGGGAACCTGGACCTTGTTGAACATCACGGACAGATTTTGGCGCTCGCCGGTCTCCTCGCCCTTGACCTCGATGAACTGGGCCGCGTGCGTCACGGGATCGAACACGATCAACGTGCCTTCCGGCGCCTGCAGCGAAAGGATGGCCCTTTCGCCCGGCGGCAAGTCGACCATTTCAAGCGTGACCTCCCCCAGCAGCTTCTCGACGTCGCCGGGAAGATCGATCGCCGAACTCCAGAATATCTGGTGATAATATTCGGCCGCCGACAATTCGTCAGGACTATGGGCCGCGATCTTGCGCACACGCGGGCTCACCGTGAAGGTCACCTCGACCAGATTGTCGAGCGTCGTCTCATAGCCCGCGGCGCAGAACGCGCAATTGTACTGCGCGCTATTGAGCGTCTTCAGGCTCTTATTGGCGGAAAGCACCCCGGCACAACTCGGGCACATCACGTTCCATGTCATCTCGAACATGCCGAGCCCGACCGCATTCAAAAGTGTTGCGATGACCCGCTCCTCGTCGAGGCCCTCTTTGGTTGCGATCTCCAATGCGTTCATTTTGTTCAGGGCATGGTCCGGCGCGTCCCGCACCATGCGCTCGAACATGTCCACGATGGTTTCGTCGGCCGACTGGCGCAGGGCGGCAAACAAGGTATCGGTTTCGCTCATGCGCCGATGCTACCTGAAAGAAGGCGACGCGAACACCCGCTAAGCGATCCCCTTGCATACACAACTAAGCGACTTGTCCGCCGAAAGTAACCCAACCAGCGACCTGCCTCGGTGAAGCTCAACGAGGGGGAAGCAAAAGCCGGATTCCGCCAGAACGTGATCCGGATCACGGCCGGGTCCGCGCCGCCAGGCCAACCTATGCACGCGGATGCAATCCACTTACGGCCAACCCACAGGAGACCGCCATGACGCACGATCGTGATACTAAGGCGCAGGAGCTTACCGCCGAGCAGCTCGAACGCGTGGCGGGCGGGTTCTTGATCCAGGAGATGATGGCCAACCTGAAGCTGATGGGCGAGATCCTCTCCAACGTCAGCAAGACGCGCTCCGAGATCAGCATGACGTTTGCGCGCAATTCGCGGGCGTAAGTCATCGCCTGCTCCTCCGCTATGCCTCCGTCATCCCTGCGTGAGCGAATCCCTGGAGGGGATCAGCAATCACGCTTGCTTGAAGCTCGAACCGGAAGTCGATCACGTGCCACAAAGAGAAAAGGCCGGCGGGCGTTACGCCACCGGCCTCTCTTGCAACTGCCGGCTCGAATCCGGTTCCGCTGCGATCCCATGGCGGAAATCCTGCGCGAGTTTGGTTAATCGAACGTTAACAGAATCAGAGTGATGTGAATCACGGAACCGCACGATTCGTCCAGGTAGGTTTGCTGTCACGTTGCGGGACATGCCCGTAATTCCCCGTCGGGATTCTACCGGAATATCCAGCGGAATCCGCCGCTGTTACTTTGAGACACAGATTCGATTCGCTTGGTGAAGGAGACCGACATGGCCCAGGTCTATTTCCACTGCTCCAGCTCCCGCGAAGTTCGCGTCGATCAGTTCGGCGCTGTCGTGAGCAACCTCGCCGAGGCGCGCGACCGCGCCGCCTGCGTGGTGCGATCGCTGATCATGGAAGAAAGCGCGGAAGACTGGCGCGACTGGGTCGTGCATGTCAGCGACGATTTCGACGACGAGATCTTCGAGCTCTCCTTCTCGTCCGTTCTCGGCAAGCCGAACTGAGCATTGTCATGAGCACCGCGCAAATCACCAGGCCGCTGTTCCACCGCCTCGACCGAATCGTCACGGGGTGGTATCGCCTGATTGACCGCGCGTTCGACAGCTACCGGCCCGAGCGGCATTACATGCGCGGCCGGGGGCCGAAATGGTACGCCAAGCATGGCGCGGCAGCCGCTGCTGCGATCTGACTTAGCGGCTCAATACGGAGGCGCCTTCTTCGCCCGCTGCGCCTTTGCCGCTTCCACCCACCACGCCAGATCATCCGCAAAGCGGGGGAACGCCCGCTCCAGCGCCTTGCCGGCCTCGCCGGTCGGCTTGCCGTCGTCTGAGAGGGTTTGCGCGATCGGCCCGACCCCGATCGTGGAAGAGATCACCACCATGCCCATCTCGGAGAGCGTGCCGTGCCAGGCGGTAGCGGCGCGGGCACCGGAGAGACGGCCGGCCGAATAGCTGACGATGGCGGCCGGGCGCCAGAACCACTCCTCGAGAAAATGGTCGGTGAGGTTCTTGAGGCCGGGCTGCATGCCCCAATTGTATTCGCCGGTGATGAAGACAAAGCCATCGGCACCGCGGATCTTTCCGGCGAGCTCTTCGAGCACCGCCGGCGCCTGGCCTTTCGGATGCTCCTTGTACATCCGGTCCAGCATTGGCAGGCCGACCGCCTTGGCGTCGATCAGCTCGACATCGTCGCCGCGGCCGCGCAAGCCTTCGACGATGAACTGAGCGAGACGGATGCCCATGCGGTCAGAGCGATAGGAGCCGTAGAGGACCAGAATGCGATGGGTCATTGTGGCGGCAGGCTAACACGGCCGCCGGGGGTTCGCTATCGGGCTGGCTCAGCTCAACCAGGTATCGCCCGTGCGATCCAGACGATGCTCATTCCTGGGCATCGACAGGCCGCGATAGAAGCCGATCATGCCCCAGACGAAGACGCCGAGTATCAGCGTCACGCCGATGTATTGAGCTATGTTTTCCATGCCCTTTGGTCGCGGTGGATGGAAAAGGGTTCACTGCCGTCATCCTCCGGGACCGAACGCCGGGACACCGTCAGCTCTGATGCGGTCCTCGCATCATCTTCATGGCGTCCTCGATATGGCGCCACTCGCTGGCCTCGTCGGCCTCGCCCTTCCGCTCGCAGGCAACCGCATTCTGCGCAGCCTGGGCAATCGCCGCCGGGCCATGCTTCTCGAGCATCTGCCGCGCGATGGTGTGGATTTGCATCTCGGATGTCATGTCGCGCTCCCTGAGGTTGGCGCCGCAGGAACCGGTTCCCCTGTAGGGCTGCGGCCTGTTGTGAGAACCGCCGAACCGGCCCGCTCGTTCCACGCCGGGCACTCCTCATCCGGGTTCCGCCTCACATTTCTCCGAGCTCCGGCGGCTCAAACCAGTTGGTCAGCGACAAGCCGCCATCGATTGTGATCGCCGAGCCCGTCACATAGGCCGACACCCGGTTCGAGAGCACCGCCAGCGCCAGCGGCGCGAGGTCGCTGGCTTCCCCGAGACGGCCGAGCGGAATGTGTTTTGCCAGCGACGGATCGGCAACAAAACCGCCGGCGGCAATCGCGCCGGGCACCAGCGCGTTGACGCGGATGCCGTAGCGGCCGAACGTTTTTGCGAGCTCCTTCACCAGCATCGCCATCCCGGCCTTTGCGGTCGAATAATGCGGCAGATTGCGCGGCGTGCCTGAATGCAGCGAGGTCAGCAGCAGGAACGAGCCGGGCTGTTTCGCCGCGATCAGCCCCCGCGCCAGTTCGCGCGAAAGGTGAAAGCCGGCCTCGAGATTGACCGCATGCATCTGCGCCCAGGTCTCAGTGCTGACGGCCATGGCATGATCCGCCTCGCGCCGCGGCGGCGAGGCGCTGTGCACGAAATGGGTCACCCGCCCGACGGCGGATTGCGCGTCCTTCAGCAGCGTTTCTCGCGCGGCGGCGCTGGCGAGATCGCCGACCCACGGCACGGCCAGTTCCGGCCGTGGCAAAGCCTTGATCGCAGCCGCGACCCGCTCCTTGCTGATATCAGCGAATACGGTCCGCACGCCCTCGCCGACCAGCGCCTGCGCGATGGCCCGGCCGATGCCGTTGCCGGCGCCGGTCACCAGCGCCGCCTCGCGTGCGGGGTCGAATGGATTGCCGAGCAGGCTCATGGCGTTCTCCCAGACGGTATCGCGGTCAAGCATAAGTCGGCGCACCGGTCTGCGCCAATACGCCCAGCGAAACGAACCGTATCAACCGGAAAGAACCACAATTTCTTTCGGAACCCGGCTGCAAAACACAAGCGGCGGATGCCATAGTCCGGTCAATTGCCGCAAATCGGCATCATACCGGCAAAGACCCCATGGGAGAGACAATGGCCTTGAAGGAATCTCACGTCGCGGGTGTTTCCACCACCGTCCGCGACGTCACGCTCGGCCAGTTGCTGGAGCAGGCCGCGCAGTCAGCGCCGGACCGGCTCGCGCTGATTGCGGGTGTCCCCGATCCCGCGGCGCGCCGGCAATGGACTTATGCGGAGCTTCACACCGAGGCGCAGCGCACGGCGCGCGCCCTGCTCCGCCGCTTCAAGCCGGGCGAGCGGGTCGCCGTCTGGGCGTATAATCTGCCGGAATGGGTGATGATGGAGTTCGGCGCTGCGATGGCCGGGATGGTGCTGGTCACCGTCAATCCGGGTTTTCGGGCCAACGAGGTCGAATATGTACTGAAGCAGTCCCGCGCGGCCGGCGTCTTCGTGGTGCCGGCGTTCCGCGGCAATCCGATGCTGGAAACGGTGCGGGAGGTCGCGCCGCGCTGCCCGGAATTGCGCGAGATCATCTCGTTTGACGACTGGGCTACCTTCATCGCCGCCGGCGACGACCACAGTATCGCGCTGCCGGACGTCAAGCCGACCGATCCGGTCATGATCCAGTACACGTCAGGCACCACCGGATTCCCAAAGGGCGCGCTGCTGCATCACCGCGGGCTTGCCAATAACGGCGCCGATACCGCCGTGCAGATGGGGGTCGAGCCCGGCGACGTATTCGTCACCACGATGCCGCTCTTCCACACCGGCGGATGCGTCTGCTGCGTGCTCGGCGCGGTGTCGCGCGCGGCAACCCAGGTGCTGATCGAAGCGTTCGAGCCTGGCCTCGTGCTGGAAATGTTTGCGACCTATCGCGGCAACGCCATGGTCGGCGTTCCCACCATGCTGGTGGCGATGCTGGAACATCCCTCCTTCGCCACGACAGACCTGTCGTCGGTCAAGGCAATCTGCTCGGGCGGTTCGACCGTGCCGGCCGCACTGGTGACGCGGTTCGAAAAAGAACTCGGCGCACCCTTCACCATCGTGTTCGGCCAGACCGAATGCTCGCCGGTGGCGGCGATGACCAAGACGTCAGACACCATCGAGGACAAGGCCGGCACCATCGGCCTGCCGCTGCCGAACATGGAGAACAAGATCGTCAATCCCGACACCGGCCAGACCATGCCGATCGGCGAGATCGGCGAGTTCTGCACGCGCGGCTACCACGTCATGCTCGGCTATTTCGAAATGCCGGACGCCACGGCCGCTTCCATCGACGCCGATGGCTGGCTGCACACCGGCGACCTCTGCGCGATGGACGCCCGCGGCTACTGCACCGTCGAGGGCCGGCTCAAGGACATGATCATCCGCGGCGGCGAGAACATCTATCCGCGCGAACTCGAGGAACTGCTGTTCCGCCATCCCAAGATCAGCGAGATCGCCGTGGTCGGACTGCCGCACGAAAAATGGGGCGAGGAAGTCGCCGCCTTCATCCGCCCGGCGCAGGGTGCCGTGATCGACAAGGAGGAACTGTCGGCCTACATGCGGGCCTCGCTGGCCCCGCACAAGACGCCAAAACACTGGTTCGTGGTCGAGGCGTTTCCACTGACGGGCTCCGGCAAGATCCAGAAGTTCAAGTTGCGCGAGATCTGGGCAAAGGGCGAGTTGACGGCGCTTTGATGCGCCAGATGCTTTCCGAAGGTTGTGCCGGGCTGCCGTCGGCGCTAGCCTCCCCAAAACCGGAAAAGCCTAAGGAAAGTGCCAGGGAGGTCATGATGCGCGGTGCTGCGTTGCTAGTTGGTTTGGTTCTCGTTGCGACGACGGCGCATGCCGGCCCTCGCTCGGAATATGTGACGATGGTGTTGCAGGCGTTCGCGGCCAAGGTGGAATGCCCCGGCACGGATGTCGTGTATCAGGATCTGGTGCAGAAGGCCCAGGAGATGCAGCAGCCGGATGGCACCACCGAGCAAGTCCGAAAGGCCATTGCATACGTGCATACCGGCGGAAAAATGGGTGAGCGCCCCGATGACCTGCTCTTGCAGGAGGTCGCCATCGCGACGAGGACGACGGACCTCGACCAGAGGCGTGTCGGCATGACGACCTGGTGCCAGACCCAGAAGGGCAGGCTTGCAGGCTTCATCCGCGCCAAGAACTAGCGCCCGTTTTGCACGACGGTGGCGCGGCCCGATTCACCGAACTGGCTGGCGCAGGACGCTTATCCGTAGCCGCCGCTTACGCGGATCCGTCGGCGCGTATCACTTCTCCTTGTAGACGTCTTTCAACTTGTAGACGTCTTTCAACCGGCACCAAAACGGCCTAACCTCCCTGCTCACAGTCTGCGGGAGCCAGCATGCGAACCCGCGTCAGAAAGACCGCACACGTACTGGAGCGCCTTGGCCTTGCGATGGCCGGCGCTGCAAGCGGATTGTTTGTGGCTGCACTCGTCGGCACCAGCATCGCGCGGTTCACGTCCCAGGCTTTCCTGCTTTTGATGATGCTCGGCGGCGCAGTCGGATTCTATCTGGGCATCGACACCCCGCAACGTCCCTTCTACAACAATGGCAAGCCGTCGGACGGGCGTTGGGATGGCAAGATCGACGCGCCGGAATTGCTCAGCGCGGTCGGCACGTTCCTCGCCGCGGGCGCCGCCTTTGCCTCCGTGTGCGTGATCGTGCTCCGTCACGATCCGTACCTCGCCTGGACCTGGATGATCATGATCGGCTGGGTCTTGGGAATCACCATGCAGACCGTTGCCGGCGCGATTGCACGTCGCCGACAGTGACGCGATCGCGTCTTATCGGTCAGAACGGCCGATGACCGCCATCAACTCCGATATCTTCTGGCGCTGATCCGTCTTGTCACCGCTCGCAATCGCGTGTTCGACACAATGCGAGACATGATCCTTCAACACTTCTTCTTCGACGCGCCGGAGCGCGGCGCGCACCGCCGATATCTGCGTCACGATATCGATGCAGTAGCGGTCCTCGTCCACCATCCGGGACAGGCCGCGGACCTGGCCCTCGATGCGGCTCAGACGTTTTTGACAGGATGCCTTGATGTCTTTTCTCATGCGGCCTATATACCCCTATAGGGTATGGGTTGCAAGGGACTGCATTCGCGATGAGCCACCACGACAAGAACCCGGCAAGCAAGACCCCGGACACCAAGGCCAATCCGGACGGCGCAACTTCCAAATCGTGTTGCGGTGGCCACGATCATCACGCCCACACAGATGACGGGCACCACAGCCATCATGATCACCACGCCGCTGCCAAGGTGCTCGACCCCGTCTGCGGAATGACGGTCGATCCCGCGACCAGCAAACATCGCTTCGACCACCAGGAGAAGACGTTTCACTTTTGCTCGGCGGGCTGCAAAGCGAAATTCGCCGCCGATCCAAGGAAGTATCTGGAGAAAACTGCTGGGAAGGCCGACGTCCCCCAAGCCACCGACGACGGCACGATCTACACCTGCCCGATGCATCCCGAGATCCGGAAGGTCGGGCCCGGAAGTTGCCCGATCTGCGGCATGGCGCTGGAGCCGGAGGTTGCGAGCCTCGATACGCCGCCCAACCCCGAACTCGCCGACATGACGCGGCGCTTCTGGATCGGCCTCGTGCTGTCGGTGCCACCGATTGTGCTCGAGATGGGTGGGCATCTGGTCGGTGGTCACGGCCTCGTCGACCCGGCGCTGTCAAACTGGATTCAACTCGCGTTCGCGACGCCTGTCGTCATTTGGGCCGGCTGGCCCTTCTTCGTGCGCGGCTGGCAATCGCTGCTGACACGCAATCTCAACATGTTCACGCTGATCGCTGTTGGCACCGGGGTCGCGTATCTCTACAGCCTGATCGGCACCATCGCCCCGCAAATTTTCCCGGCCACCTTCCGCGGCCATGGCGGCGCGGTCGCGGTCTATTTCGAGTCTGCTGCCGTCATCACCGTGCTTGTCCTGCTCGGTCAGGTGCTGGAGCTGCGCGCCCGAGAAGCGACCTCGGGCGCCATCAAGGCCCTGCTGCAACTGGCGCCGAAGACCGCGCGCCGCCTCGGTGCAGACGGCGCCGACCATGAAGTCGACATCGACAGCCTCGCGGTCGGCGACATGTTGCGCGTCCGCCCCGGCGAAAAAGTACCGGTCGACGGCGTCATTCTCGAAGGCCGCTCCTCGCTCGATGAGTCGCTGGTAACGGGCGAATCCATGCCGGTTACCAAGGAGGCCGGAGCCAAGGCGATCGCCGGCACGCTGAACCAGTCCGGCGGGTTCGTGATGCGCGCGGAGAAAGTCGGCCGCGACACGCTGCTGTCCCAGATCGTCAAGATGGTGGCGGATGCGCAGCGCTCGCGCGCACCGATCCAGCGGCTCGCCGATCAGGTTGCGGGCTGGTTTGTGCCCACGGTCATTGCCGTGGCACTGATCGCCTTCGGCGTCTGGTCATATTTCGGGCCGGAGCCGCGCATGGCGTTTGGCCTCGTCGCCGCCGTGAGCGTACTCATCATCGCCTGCCCCTGCGCGCTCGGCCTTGCGACGCCGATGTCGATCATGGTCGGGGTCGGGCGCGGCGCGCAGGCCGGCGTCCTGATCAAGAACGCCGAGGCCCTGGAGCGCATGGAAAAGGTCGACACGCTGGTGGTCGACAAGACGGGCACACTGACCGAAGGCAAGCCGAAGGTTACAGCAATCGTGGCGACCTCAGGATTCGACGAGAACGAAATCCTGCGGCTCGCCGCCAGCGTCGAGCTTGCCAGCGAGCATCCGCTCGCCGACGCCATCGTGCGATCCGCAAGGGAACGTCGACTGGAACTCGGCAAGGTCGAGGCGTTCGACTCGCCGACCGGCAAAGGTGCGACCGGCAAGGTCGACGGCAAATCGGTTCTGCTCGGCAATTCGAAGTTCGTGAATTCGCTTGGCGTCGATCCCCATTCGCTGGATTCCGATGCCGAGCGCATGCGCGCCGATGGCGCCACCGTCATCAATATCGCGGTGGACGGCAAACTTGCCGGATTGTTCGCCATCGCCGATCCCGTCAAGGCTTCAACACAAGCGGCGTTGAGCGCGCTGGCGGAAGAAGGCATCAAGGTCATCATGCTGACCGGCGATAACAGAACCACCGCGCAAGCCGTCGCACGGCAACTCGGCATATCAGACGTCGAGGCCGAAGTGCTTCCGGATCAGAAGAGCGCCGTGGTCGCCAGGCTGCAGAAGGCGGGGCGGATCGTCGCCATGGCCGGCGATGGCGTCAACGACGCCCCGGCGTTGGCGGCAGCCGAAGTCGGTATCGCCATGGGAACCGGCACCGATGTGGCGATGGAAAGTGCCGGCATCACGCTCTTGAAGGGCGACCTTGGCGGCATCGTCCGCGCACGAAAACTGTCGCAGGCCACCATGCGCAACATCAGGCAGAACCTGTTCTTCGCCTTCATCTACAACGCCGCCGGCATCCCGATTGCCGCGGGTATCCTCTATCCCGGTTTCGGCATCCTGCTGTCGCCGATCATTGCCGCTGCGGCCATGGCGCTGTCGTCGGTCAGCGTCGTCGGCAATGCCCTGCGGTTGCGCGTCACGCGGCTGTGAACGAGCGCGCACGATTTGGAGATCATTAATCAAACTATCGTGCGCGCAACGCCTGTCCAAAAAATTCCACAATGTCCGCTACGAAAGGAACTCTGTTTTCAAAAAGGGGAATTTCCATGCGGTTAGGACACGCGATCTTTGTGGCGACGACAGCCGCCCTGCTCGCGGCGGCAGTACCCGGACTTGCCAAAAATGCCGACACGCCGAAGACGAGCGAGCAGCCGGCGTCATCGTCCTGCCATTCCTACCAGCAGACATCAGATGGATCGTGGACCGAACTGCCCTGCCAGGAACTCGGCGCACCCGCCCCATCGCGCAAATCCTCGCCGCGTAAGACTGACGAAGAGGACCACTGAAGCGCGAAGTCTTGCCCCATCCGTCGATTGTTCCTTAGCCCTGCGCTAGCGGCGCGCTGTACGGCGCTCCTAATCAATCCTCGCGCCTGTCGCTTATCTTCTGGAAAGCACGGTTGACCTATGCGTGCTGCCGGTGCGGGCGCGGTGTCCTGTAGCCCTGCGCTGGCGGCGCGATGTACGCCTTCCTGTGCCTTCGGCTGCGGTCCCGGTCGCCCGCCGGTGTCGCCCATCTCCCGGCTTGTTGGGTGCCAGGGTTGCCAGTGCCGCCGCTAGGCGCCGATCCTGCAAGACGCGACGCTGCGATGAATGGGAAACTGGTCTGGCCACCAGCTTTTGTTGTACCGTGGCTGGACCAACTTTAGGGGGTCTCATGAACAGGCATTGCGTATTTGGCCTCTGTGCAATCGCGTTGGTCACAATTCCTGCTTTCCCAGGCAGCAGCGTGGCGCAAGGAAAGTCACTCAAGGATCAACTCGTCGGCACGTGGATTTACGTATCCAGCACAGGTAAGCGCGAGGATGGCAGCGCCGTGCCGCGGCCAAGCGCCCAAGGCGCGGTGACCTACACGCCAGACGGCCGCTTCCACTTCATTACGGTGCGCACCGAGGTGCCGAAGTATGCGTCGGGCGATCCAGCACGACCGTCCCCCGAGGAAGCCATGGCCGTCGCGTCGGGCGTGGTTGCCTACACCGGGACTTACACGGTGGACGAAAGCACGAAGACGGCTCACCTCAACATCGAGACGAGTTCGGTTCCGAATTTCGTCGGAGCGCCCAATCAGCGCCGGATCGTCACGTCGATTACCGACGAGGAACTGAAGCTCACGAACCCGCGCACACCCGCAGGTGTGACACTGGAGTTGGTATTCAAACGGGCGAAGTGACCAGCTTGCCATGCCATCGTCCGCGTCGAGATGACGTGATGCCGTCCGCAATCGGTCGCCGTCCGCGCCGTGATACTGGCGTTGTCGTCGCCGGTCGTGATGACGCGATGCGCGCGAGCGCTGGCTATGTGATCTCCGTCACATCGCGACAAAAGCGGTGTCGCTAAATGTGGCCGCACCAGCCCGGATGATCGCGCTGGTTAAATCAAAGGGGAACTGTGATGACCGAAGCAATCAATGTGAGCGACGTTCTGAATGCGCAGGAACTCGATGCGGTGTCTGGCGGCTTTATGCGGCTCCCCTTGGTGGCGGTCAAAGTGCTGGAAATCACAGGCGGAGGAACGGGCGGTGGTGGGGGTGGTCAGAACGATCCGGCCCAAATGTTTCAACAGATTATGCAGCAACTGACCCAACAGGGGTAAGCGCACCGGGTGCAGGCCGACGCGGCGTGATGACTGTCGGCGCGGGACCGTCGAAGGATGGCGACCTGCGCAGTCGGCGGCAAGGTACTGTGAAGGCCGAAAATCCGATGCGGGGACCGCGCGACGGCCCGGTGCGAGCGTATTTGCAATCGCGCATTCCCGGTTTTAGTTTCTGTACGATCCGTCCATAATAGACGGCGCGCGCCGATGGACCACAAGCAGCCTCAAACTGCGAATGCTTGATGGCTGCTTCCGCCCCGTGAGCGGACATTGCCAGTGAGACCAGTCATGTCCGGAAAGTGCCAACAGCGGTCATTCGGCTACATTGCCGGGAATGCCGAGCTTGACCGCGTGCAGTTCACCAGACCTTCCGCGCGAGTGGCTTTTGAGGACTGCCTTGTTCGTCCATCATATTGGCGCTGAAGCAGTCAACATCCTCGGGAAGGAGAGTCCATGCCGCGGCGCTGCGCGTGAAGATGTGCGAGTCAGGTTTTACCCAAGATGGATCATCGTAAACGCCGGCGTAAATGATCTGAAGAGTGGGAAACCGCTCCAGGGTTACGCCGAGGCGAGTGCCGCAAGTTGGGCAGAAGTTGTAGTGTAGCAGTCGTCCGTGATCTGGCGAGCGATACGTGTACGTGCTGGAAGGGACACCTTCGAAGCCTACGGCCTTTCGAAGAAAAATCAGTTCGACAGTGAATGCGCTACCGGAGGTACGTTGGCAGAGCGGGCAATGACAAACCGTGACCTTTATCGGCGCTCCCACGGTCCGAAATCGTACTGCGCCGCACAAGCATCCGCCCTCGTGAAGCTCTTCGCTCTTGCCGCTATCATTCATTGTTCGCCCCCGGCTTCTCAACCCGAAGGTAGGCCAACTGCAGGCGTCACCACAACCTCATCGAATGTCCGTGTTGGGTCAAAGTGAGAAGCCCGGACGTTCAACCGGCAGGTCGGCTTCGCCTTCAAGAACGGACATCGTCGATGTGGCCCATCAGGTCCGAAAAGTGCCCCAAAGCCGACGTAGGGCAGTAAAGCACTGAAGTCGGCCTGAAGCGCTCATCACCCTTCCGGCACGCCAGCGAGGCGCCAGCCTTCACACAAGCGCTGCAGCCCGGCAAGGTAAATTGGATTGTCGCTTTGTTGAGCTGCGAGCAAGCGACGAATGGTGAAACCTGAGTTGAGCGCAAGTCCCGTTCTCGCAGCAGTTCGCGCCTCATCGAGCGCGCCGGTCAAGGCCAAGGCAGCGGCGAGCGATATATGAGCGAGATGAAAGTTACGGTTCGCCTCGGTGCTTCGTCGCAGCCAACTGACGGCTTCGAAGTCTGAACCAAGCAGCAGCTTGGCCACGCCCGCAAAACACGCCCACTGGTAGGCGAAAACGTCGCGAGGAGAGAGCCGTAAAGCTTCGAGTATATGGCCTTCGGTCTCCGTAGCGCGACCTATGTAGGATTTTGCGAAACCAAGGGCAGCATGAGCGTGGACCAAATTCGGAGCCAGCGCCAACGCATGTTCGAACTCACGGATGCCTTGGGCGGCCCGGTTCGTAAAGGTCTGGACCCAACCCCGAGCCATGTGGGCTGAGGCACTGTTCGGCCTAATCGACAATACCTTGTTCACCATCGCCTCGGCCGCCGCAAGCCGCGTGGGCCCATCATCCGTCGTAAAGCTACCTCCCACTACCGTATCAACATTTGCCAGACCAATCATTGCTTCGACGTTGCCGGGATCGAACTCCAGCGAGCGTTCGAAGAAGCCCCGCGCTTGCGTCACGCATTCAAGGCTAATCCCCTTCATCAACCAGGCCCGGCCCTGGAAGCACAAGTCCATCGCATCGGGATGCAGCGTACGCTCGGCTCGTCGCGCCTCAGCCTCGATGAGCTGGGCACCTAATGTACCGGCGAGCCTCGACACGATTTCGTCCTGCATATCGAACAGGTCGACGACAGGCTTCTCGAAGCGCTCGGCCCAAAGATGCTGGCCGCTCCTGGCATCGATCAGCTGAACATTCATCCGAAGTCGCTTGCCGCTGCGTTGCACTGAGCCTTCGAGCACGTAGCGAACATTCAATTCGCGGCCGACTTGGCGGACATCGACAGCTCTGCCCTTGTATGAGACGGCGCTGTTCTGTGCCATTACAAATGAACCACCGATGCGCGACAGGTCCGTGGTCAGACTCTCGGTTATACCGTCCGCGAAATAGTCCTGCTCACGATCACCGCTCAGGTTCGCGAAGGGTAGCACGACGATGGACAGGCGCGGCGGCGCTTCGCCGGTTCGCTCAATTAGGCCAATCGTCTCATTTGCGGGCCTCCGGTCTTCCTTCACTGCGCCAACGAAGCGGAAACCTTTGCGCGGCAATGTTTTGATCAAGAGCTGTTTCTCGCCCGTGTCGCCGATTGCGCTCCGGGCGGCGTTCAGGCGAGTCGTTAGCGCGGCATCCGAGACGATGCGACCCTTCCAAACGGCGCTGACGAGGTCGTCTTTGCTGACGACGCGCTCCCTGTTCCGGATCAGGTATTCAATCAGGTCGAATACTTGGGGTGTGACAACGACCTCTTCCCTTGCGCGCCGCAGTTCGCGCCTGTCGGTATCCAATGCGTACTCCTCAAAAAGAAAACGCAAGCTGCATTCCCTCTCGCGGCCACCTCTGAAACCCCAAGAATAAGCTGTCGGTAAGGGAAATGTAAGCCAACTGTTAAGCGCGCCAGGGGATGTGCCGGCAATCTCGCTTGGCAGAAATAGACCAACCTGGACACTCCAATGAGCACCATCCACGGAAACAGTGAGTTTGGACCAGCAACGGCGAGGCGGCAGCCTTACAGTCCCCTCGAGGCATATTGGAATGCATTTCGTGAGTGGCGCAAACGCGAGAGGCTGCGTGCTGCGCTGGACGATCTGAGCGACAGAGAGTTGATGGATATCGGGATTGCACGGGGCGAACTCGACTACGTCGCCCGATCGGCGCTCTCAGCCGATCCGCGTTTCACATTATAGCTGCCCTAGTTTGGCCGGACGGGGCGATGCTGCCTTAGATCTGCCGGGGAAAGTCGATGAAGTCGGCTTTTGGCCCTTTTCGGAAGTGACGCGCGAGACTGACGAAGTCGGCTCATCGGTGTAGAGCGGACATCGCGATTGCGTGCGTCGAGGTCCAAAAATGGCCGATATTGTTGAAAAAGTCGTTTTGGGGTGACGAACGAAAATTCCTAGCGCCGCTGATGCGCCTTACAGGACCATATCGCTTCGTCCAAAATCGATCACGTGCTTCCGTAGTGGCGCTGGCAAACGATGCAGCAGCAGAGATGCCTTGAGGTCAACTTTCGCGAGATTTTTCGGGTCGCTCGATTTTCGACTTTTTCAACAATATCTGCCAGAAGCAGACATGTACGCGCGCCACGTCGGCCGCGTCATTGCCCTGTCGGTTGAGCCCTTGTACAAACCGAGTGGGAGGAGTTTTGTTGGCTCGTGAGCAGCGCCGATTGGCGGCAATCGTTACAGCCGATGTGGTCGGCTATTCGCACGCCGCCTATGAGCAGATCTACTATTCGTCGCTGATGCCGCGCACCTATCTCTGCGCGCGGCTGCTGGAGAGGGTCGACTGATGGCCACGCTCTATCACGTGCCCACCTCGCGCTCGCTCCGCGTGCTGTGGACGCTGGAGGAGATCGGCGCCACGGTCGAAGTGAAGTCTCTGGGTGTTCGGCCGCGGCTGCAGGAGCCCGAGTATCTCGCGATCAATCCGGCCGGCACGCTGCCCGCCCTAATCGACGGCGACCGGGCGATCTACGAATCGCTGGCGATCTGCGAATACCTGGCGGCCCGGCATGGTTCCGACCTAGTCGTGGCGCCGGACGAGCCGGAGCGGCCGGAGTTCGTGCAATGGCTGTTGTACGGCGAGGCGACTCTGCAGGCGCCGCTCTCCGCGATCGCGCGCGTCCGCCGCATCCGGAACAAGACGCCGGAGATGCAGACCGGCATCGATGCCGTGCTGGCTGATGCACGCCACTCGCTCTCGATGCGGGCAAAGCTACTCGAGCAGCGGCTGGAGGGTCGTGACTTCCTGGTGGCGGGGCGGATGACGCTTGCTGACATTTCGGTTGGCTATCCGCTCAACACCATGGGAAAGCCCGAATTCGCCTCGCTGCTCGGTCCCCGCGCCACGGCCTATCGTGAGCGCCTGCTTGCGCGGCCAGCGTTCCAGCGCGCCGCGGCCGTTCCCTAGCGTGGGCGGGGCCCGGAATTTAAAAGGAGGCCTTTACGCCGACTTGAGTAGAGAGGTCCGCTTCCGATGTTAAAGGCGGACTCCGGTCGCGTGCCTTATCATGTCTCAGAAGTGCCAGGAACAGACATATGCCTTGACGATCAGTTTCTCAGCTGCCGAGCTAATCCAAACAAGATAGCTTGAGCTTCGCCAGCAATCTCGCGCACGATCTCTGCTGCGGGTTGTCGCTTGTGAACAAGGGCAGCACTCTGGCCAGCCCAGAGCGACAACGCATCTATATCCCCCTCGGCATCAGTACCGGGCGTGTACGATCGATAGCGCACAATCGGCCCGCGTGATTTCGAAGTAGCCACCACATCACCCTCACCCGGGCGCTTGCCCGTTGCCGGACGTCCGGCGGCTTCCCACGCAGCGACAGTACTATTGCGCAATACACGATGAGGTGCGTTAGGCCAGCCGATGTCGAACAGTTCTTCGAGATAAACGGTATCGTCTTCGGTGGCCTGCAAAATTCGCTCGCGATAGCGCGGATGAATGGCGACCTCATTGCTCGCAAGAAAACGGGTCCCGATCCATGCCCCCGAAGCGCCAAGTGCCAGGGCAGCGGCAAGCCCGCGGCCGTCGGCAATACCCCCCGCTGCAAAGACGGGAACCGGTCCGACCGCATCGACCACTGCGGGAATGAGTGGCATCGTTGCGACCTTACCACGCACATGACCCCCGGCTTCCCATCCTTGTGCGACAACGGCGTCAACCCCGCTCCCTACCGCGTGCCGCGCTTCTGCAGCCGTGCTGACGGTGTGGAGCACTGTGGCACCACCAGACTTTGCGCGGGCCACAAGGTCTGAAGGATCGCGCCAGAAGAAGGAGATAACCGGCACGCCCTCCTCCAAACAGGCGTCAAGGCGCTCTTCTTGCGGAAACTCCAGGTTCAGATTGACGGCGAACGGCTTAGTCGTGAGAGCGCGCGTTTCGCGGACCAGCTGACGCAATCTCGGTACGTCCGCCCCCCACAGCGCAAGTGTACCGAGGCCGCCAGCGTTGCTAACGGCAGCAGCGAGGGCGGGGCCGACTGCCCCACCCATGGGCGCTTGAATTATTGGAACTTCGATGCCAAGCCGTTCACAACCTGCCGTAATCATTAGGTCACTCCATCAGCAAAATGCGCATTCTGGACCAAACGTAGGGCAATACTGCCCGAGTTAACGTGCTCGGCACGTTCGAAAAATGCCATTAGCGACCAAAGCGCACGCGCAGATACTCTAGCCGATGGCGCGGGATGGCAGACGACGATGAAGACGAGTTGATCGGTTTCGCTGGTTCGATGGGGGAAATTGCTTTCCTGCTCAGCCCGGGTTCGCGGGTACTTCGGTGGCGCCCTCGGGAATACCGACCCAAGGCAGTTTTTCGGCGCACCAGATATGCAGGTTGGGTGCGAGCCAGTTCGAGTCGTCGAGCGTGCCGGCCTTGACGAACACGATGGCGCCGTATGCCGCGCCGTGGCTGTAGACGTGGGAGCCGCAATCGCCACAGAAGAACCGGTAGAACGCCTTGCCGCTCGCGCCGCTATGATCCTCGTAGCGGCGCGGACTGCCGCTTTCGATGCGGAGCGTGTCCTGCGGCACCGCGACGTTCATCGAGAAAGCGGAGCCCGAGTTCTTGCGGCAGGTCTCGCAATGGCAGACCACCTGCATCAGCGGCTCGGCGTCAGAACGGTAGCGTACGGCACCGCAGAGGCACCCTCCCTCGATCGTCGGCATCGCATCTCTCCCTGCTCTTCACTCCCGAGCGCAAATCCGTGCAACAAGACTACCAAGCGGCCTGACATTGCTCAAATCGCAATATTATGGTTCTAATATTGCCATGGCCAATATCAGGAAAGTTGACCTCAACCTGCTCGTCGTGCTCGACGCACTGCTCGAAGAAGGAAATGTTACGCGAGCAGCCGCGCGGCTAGGTTACACCCAGCCGACGGTCAGCGGCATGTTGATGCGTCTCCGCGACTTGTTTGGCGATCCCCTGTTCGTACGCACCCAGCGCGGCCTGCTGGCGACCCCGCGGGCACAGGCGCTGGCCGTTCCATTGAAACAGTTGCTCGATGACAGCCGGCATCTCGTCGCACGCAATGCATTCGATCCGGTCCATGCCGAGGTCACCTTCAGGGTCTCGAGCAACGACTATATGCAGCACGCCGTTCTCACCCCGTTCGTAAAGGCGCTCAGAAGCGAGGCGAGACAGATCCGGCTGGCCATCGTGCCACCGATTATCGAGGGCCTCGGCGACGCCCTCGCACGCGGACAGATCGACCTGGCGATCACTGCGGCTCAGTTTGCGATGTCCGATCTGCCGTCACGGCTGCTTTATCGCGACCGCTATGTCGTCGCGGTTCGCCGTCAGCATCCGCTCGCGGGCAATGCGGCCATGACGGTCGAGCGCTTATGCGATTACGATCACGTTGTGGTGTCGCCAACGGGCGGATCGTTCGAGGGCGATCAGGCGTTTGCGCGGCTTCAGCAACGGCGCAAGGTCCGCTATTCCCTGTCAACCTTCCTGCTCATTCCGGAGATATTGCAGACGGACGATCTTGTGGCACTCGTTCCATCTCGCCTGCTGGGTCAGAACAACAAGCGGCTGTTCGTGCGCGAGCTTCCTTTCCAGGTCCCCGGTTTCGAAGTGATTGCCGTTTGGCATCCGCGCAACGACAGGGATAAAGCCCATCGCTGGCTGCGCAGTCGATTGGCTGCGGTTGCAAAATTCCCGTGATCGAAATGGGCTCGGATGAGCTTTCCTCGTTGTTCCGAAAATCAACCCAAACGGCACGCGAGTCCGCTTTGGGTCATTTTCTGACCTCCGCGCGGTCAGACCGATGTCAGCTTTTGCTGTGACAGCAAACATTAACGGGGGACCTCCATCGGTTGTCCGGGTCCTGTGGAGGGCGCGACTTTGCGCCGGGACCGCGCGACTGCGACGTTTGAGGATATTTGCCCTCGCGCAATCCCGGCTTAATTTTGTGCCGCTCGGTACACGAGGTGGCGCGTCAATGAAACAGTGTACCTTAGGACAATGTCCTTTGATCCAATTGTGGAGAGCTTCAGTCTAATTCACGTTCGGTCCGGGCGTTTCGCGGCACTGGCTTGGGAAGAGATTATGTCTTCTGGCGCTTCAATCTATAGCTACGGCAGCAAGCCACCAATCACGACCGAAAATCTCTCCTGCGAAGGCTCAGGAAAAATTGCGAACGTAGCGCCGTCTCAACCAAACAGTGAGCCTCAACTTGCGATGGATCGGCTCTTACGCGAATACCTCGCACGCAAATCGCCAGGGGAGTTAAAGGCGCGCGGGTGAACCAAGACGTTCCGTGGCCTCACTTGCCCCGCTGCTTGAGCGCCCACAGCCGATAGGCTTCGTCCTCGTTGCGGGTCCGGCTCTATCGGCGGCGGGAACAGCTTCGCGCCTTCCACACGGAAATGATCGCGACCGCGGCCCGGCTTTTTCCCGGCTTGTGTGTGCTGATCGTTGGCCCAGTCGGGGATCGTCGGCGCGAACGACTGACGAAGACGACCGCTGAAGCGCGAAGTCTTGACCCATCCGTCGATTGCAACGGTCACGCGGTGCCGCGTGATCCCGGGGAGCACATGCGGGGTTCGATAGGGACAGGCCGCGACAAATTAGCGCGACGGGCAAATCAATTCTGATTTACGGAAATAATGTCAAGCACAAAGATTCTGTAAATCAAAAATATTTCCCTTTCCTTCCACCCCAAATCACCGGCACATCAATAGCCATCCCGTCCCACTCAGAGGGGCGTTGGCCATCGTCACGACGAGGGGCGGGTCGCGGTGGACGCCGAGGTTGCGATTGACGGTCGCGGCTGAAGCGTACGGCGAAAGCGTGTGGTCCTGGCGCCCGTAACGGCGTCAAGTCTTTCGGGAGCTAACGCTTCCGAGGGACGACGGTGGCAATAGAGACCGTCTCACCGGGGAGAGCGCGCCATAAGCCGTAAAGCCATTGCGCAGGGAATGTCGGATGCTCTCCGCTGCCCTGTATGCTCGTGTGCACCATCTTGTTGCACAATCGCACACGAGACCGCGGGTGCAGCGCGCATCCGGCATTCCCTGCGCCCTCTAATTTTTCTGGGGGGCGGCGAGATTTGAACAACCCGGGCGAAATGAGCCGCGGGAATGCGCAAGTGTGTTTTCCCGCCGCGCGATGCCGGAACCGCTGCTCTTAAACGCGCTGGTTGCAGGCGTCAGGTAGTTCGCGCTGCGGATCGGCCACGACGGCTGGTGGATCGGCCAACTGCCCGCACCGTAACCCAAGATTAAGGCGCACCACTTAGGATGGAGGTCACCATACCATCGTGAATGGCCCAAATCCCATGAAAATCGGTACCCTCCTGACCGCCGCTATCGTCTCGCTTTCCGCCGTGGGCGGTGGCCTCGCCGTCTATGTGGCCGTCACGAAATACCAGACCATGGACAAGGTGTCCGTCGCCCAGAGCCGGCTCGAAGTGGTGCGGGCCGTCGGCGACATCCCGCGCTACATGAACCCCGAACGCGGCTTCTCCACCAACATCCTGTATGGGCCGGCGGTGGTGGAGCCGAAGATGCTCACCGACCTCGACAAGTACCGCAAGGATACCAACGGCGCGCTGGCGAAGATGAACGCAATCCGCAAGGCGCTGCCCGGCTCGCTCGACGATGGCGCGTTGGTCGGCAGCGGCATCGATGCGCTGAACGCGAAGTTCAATGCCTTGCGCGAATCCATCGACAAGGCGATCGCCGGCCCCGCCGATGCCCGCAAGGACGCCGCCAGAAAGATCGTCGCCGATAACGCAGCCTTCAACGCCGCCATCACCGCGTTGCTCGAAGAACAGGTCCGCCGCATGGCGCTGCTCGACGGCGACGCTTACCGCCAGGCGACCTACGCCAACATCACCTGGGCGCTGCGCGATGTCGGCGGCTACAACGCCAGCCTGCACAAGAACCTGGTCGGCGCCAACCGCGTCGCGACCGACGCCGAGAAAATGGAACTGAGCCGCGCGCAAGGCCGCGCCGACCAGATCCTGATGTCGCTGCAGGATTTGCGCGGCAATCCCGCAACGCCAGCCAATGTGGCAGCCGCCCTCGGCAAGATGAACGAGGCCTATGTCGATCGGTTCGGCAAGGAGCTGAAGCTCGTCAAGGACGGCGCGATCAGCGGCAAATACGAGCACGACGTCGACGTGTTCTTCGCGGAATCGCAGAAGGGCCTCGGCGCGGTCATCACGCTGCGCGACGCGTTCTACGACAATGCCGAGGAGGTCCTGGGCGCCGCCTACTCCTCGGCGCGCCTCAGCTTCATCATCGCGCTCGCAGGCCTGATCGCCGTTATCGGCGCCAGCGCCGGCCTGATCCTGATGGTTTATCGCCGCGTCTGCAAACCGATCGTCGAGCTTACCGCCACCATGACGCGTCTTGCCAGCGGCAACGTTTCCGACGAAATCTCGGGCGCCGAGCGCGGCGACGAGATCGGCGCGATGGCGGCTGCCGTGCGCGTCTTCAAGGACAATATGATCGAGGCCGAACGCCTGTCAGCGGAAAAGGCCGCCGAGAACGACGTCAAGATGCGGCGCGTCCAGGTGCTCGACGAACTCACCCGCGGGTTTGAAGCCAAGGTGACCGAACTCGTCGGCGGGCTGTCCGCGGCGTCATCGGTGATGGAGGACACCGCGCAGTCGATGTCCTCGACCGCGGAAGCCACCAACCGTCAGGCCGGTATTGTGGCGGCCGCCTCCGAGCAGACCTCGAGCAACGTCCAGACCGTTGCGAGCGCCACGGAAGAACTCACCTCCTCGATTTCGGAGATCGGCCGCCAGGTCGCACAGTCCACCGAGATCGCGGCCCGTGCCGTCGACAACGCGCGCCGCACCGGCGACACCGCCCGTTCGCTGGCTGAGGGCGCGCAGAAGATCGGCGACGTCGTGACGCTGATCCAGAGCATCGCGGCCCAAACCAACCTGCTCGCCCTCAACGCCACCATCGAGGCCGCGCGCGCCGGCGATGCCGGACGCGGCTTTGCGGTCGTCGCTTCCGAGGTCAAATCGCTGGCCGGCCAGACCGCGAAGGCGACCACCGAGATCTCCGAACAGATCGCCGCCATTCAGGCCGCGAGCGACGAGACGGTGACGGCCATCCAGAACGTCGCCAATGTCATCGCCGAGATCGACCAGATCGGCATTGCGATTGCGTCCGCCATCGAGGAACAGGGTTCGGCCACGCAGGAGATTTCCCGCAGCGTCCAGGAAGCCGCGCGCGGCACCCAGGAAGTCAACGCCAACATCTCGGGCGTGCAACGGGCGGCCGACGAGACCGGTTCAGCCGCCACCCAGGTGCTGGGCGCTGCCGAGCAATTGTCGTCGCAGTCCAAGGACCTCGCCGGCCAGGTCAACCGCTTCCTCAGCGAGGTTCGCACCGCCTGAGTCAGGCGGGGATCGTTGCAGCCAGCGCATGCTGGCCAGTCCGAACCTTTGCGCGCGGCCGCCTGCCTGGTGTGATAGATGAATCTCGCGGCAGCAGGGCCGCTTGATTCAGGACGAGCAGTCGACATGCACCAACCGGCACCGCCGCGCCCAAAACTTGCCGAAACCTTCGTTGAACCATCCGTCAAATTGCGCGAAGTAACCATCGGTGTTTGCTGCGAAATTCTCGGCGACACCGCCATCGAATACACCGACCTCGGCGATTACTCCTATCTCGGCCCGGGCTGCATGGTCGCGGATGCAGAGATCGGGAAATTTTGTGCAATCGCGGCACAAGTGCGCATCGGGGCGCCGAACCATCCTCTCGACCGCCCGTCACAGCACCGCTTCACCTATTGCCCCGAATATTACACGGCGGATGCGCAGCGCGACCACGGCTTCTTCCGGCAGCGCCGCGCCGATCGCGTCGTCATCGGGAACGATGTCTGGATCGGTCACGCCGTCATTGTGATGCCGGGCGTAACGGTGGGCGATGGCGCCGTGCTGGCCGCGGGCGCCGTCGTCACCCGCGACGTGGCACCCTACACCATCGTGGGCGGTATTCCGGCCAAACAGATCCGAGAGCGTTTCAACCGCGAAATCGCCGTGCAGCTCTCGCGGATTGCGTGGTGGAATTGGCCGGCGGAAACCATCTTTCATCGCCTGCCGGAATTTCAATCCGGCGACGTCGAGGCATTCTGCGCGCGGTGGGGTCAATCTGCGGGTACCGCCTAGTAGAAAAACGATGTTTCAAGCAGCAAACAGCCTTCCGGACCTGCCTTGAAGGGGCCGTGTTTGGCATGCGGAGGGCGGCAGGCGAAAGCCGGAGCGTGGAACGCCTCAAAACGATGTGGCGGCTCCTGCGAGGCCACAAGGAGCGTTCCTTGGACAACCACGACCTCCTCGTAAAACTCGTGCACGCGCACAGCGTCGATCTCGGCATTCGGCGCCCAGCGAGCGAGGCGATTGAGATGCCCCTTGCCGGCAGCTTCATCGAGCGATCCAGCCAGCGTCTTCGCTTCGATACCCGGTGCGATCGTTTCCCAACCCGAGGAAAGATCTATGTTGAAGAACTCTCGGTGCTCCTTACCGGTCCTTGGGTCGCGCTGATCCATGATGCTGTCCTGTGTTGCTGGTCTAGTCGTCGAACCCGACATAGCGCACGAAGTCGCCATTCGGTGAGCGATCAGTCAATAGCGCTAATCCCGTTTGAAACGATAATCGAAGCGATCGCCATCGGCCGTGATCAGGCCGACCGTCGGATTCGGGAAATGAACCGGCAGGATCAGCGTATCGGTGCCGGCAACGGAGGCAAAGAACGTGCGGCGCGACACCGCCGACTGTTTTGGGTCCCAGTCGACACCCGGCGACCAGTCGGGCTCGCGGCACTGGATCGCATGATGCATCAAGTCGCCGGCCACCACGGCGTGCTGACCTTTCGAGAAGATGTTGACGCAGCAATGGCAGGGCGAATGCCCGGGCGTCGGTGTCAGCGTGACGGTATCGTCGAGTGCGTAGTCGTCGTCGACCAGCAGCGCCTGCCCGGCCTCCACGATCGGCAGGCAGTTGTCGCGAAACACCTTGCCGGGCGGCTCGGCTCCCCTGGCGTATTCGGCTTCCCACACCGCGTATTCCTTTTTGTGGAATATGTACTTCGCATTCGGGAATGTCGGCACCCACCGCGCGTCGCGCAGCGTGGTGTTCCAGCCGGTATGGTCGATGTGCAGATGGGTGCAGAACACGTAATCGACCTGCTCGAAGCCGACGCCGAGCGCGAACAGCTCGTTGCGCCAGCGCGCCTTGCCGGGGAAATCGAACGGCGGCGGATGCCCCTTGTCCTCGCCGGTGCAGGTGTCGACCAGGATGGTATGGCGCGGCGTGCGGACCACAAACGTCTGGTAGGTGATGAACATCTTGCCGGACGCCGCGTCGAAGAATTCCGGCTCCATCTTTGGCAGATGCTGCTTGAAGACCGCGTCGTCATAGGCCGGGAAGAAATCCTGCGGCCGCCGCCACGGCCCCTCGCGCTCGATCACCGCGTCGATAGTGATGTCGCCGATCCTGATCTGCCGCATCGTTTCCCCCGATTTTTGCAAGAAGCGTATCGGGCAGATCATGATGGTTCAAGCAGCCCGCGGCGCGTGCCCCATGTGCGTCCCGCGCATCAGCTCCGCAGGCCCGGCGCCTCGTGGCCGGTGCGCGCGACGTATTCCGTATAGCCGCCGCCAAACTGGTGGATGCCCTCGGGCGTCAATTCCAGCACGCGGTTGGAAAGCGCCGCCAGGAAATGACGATCATGCGAGACGAACAGCATGGTGCCCTCGAATTCGGAGAGCGCGTTGATCAGCATCTCCTTGGTCGCGAGATCCAGATGGTTGGTCGGCTCGTCCAGCACCAGAAAATTCGGCGGGTCGAACAGCATCTGCGCCATCACCAGACGCGCCTTCTCGCCGCCCGACAGCACCCGGCATTTTTTCTCGACATCGTCGCCGGAAAATCCGAAGCAGCCGGCCAGCGCGCGCAATGAGCCCTGGCCTGCCTGCGGGAAGCAATCTTCCAACCACTGGAAGACGGTGCGTTCGCCGTCGAGCAAATCCATCGCGTGCTGTGCGAAATAGCCCATCTTGACGCTGCCGCCGACCACGACGGTGCCGTCATCAGGCTCGGTCGAGCCCGCCACCAGTTTCAGCAACGTCGACTTGCCGGCGCCGTTGATGCCCATCACGCACCAGCGCTCGCGGCGGCGGATCATGAAGTCGAGCCCTTCATAGATGCTGCGGCTGCCGTAACCCTTGTGGACATTCTTCAGGCTGACGACGTCCTCGCCGGAACGCGGCGCCGGCAGGAAGTCGAACGCGACCGTCTGGCGCCGCTTCGGCGGCTCGACGCGCTCGATCTTGTCGAGCTTCTTGACCCGGCTCTGCACTTGGGCGGCATGCGAGGCGCGCGCCTTGAAGCGCTCGATGAACTTGATCTCCTTGGCCAGCATCGCCTGCTGGCGCTCGAACTGCGCCTGCTGCTGCTTCTCGTTCAGCGCACGCTGCTGTTCGTAGAATTCGTAATTGCCGGAAAAGGTCGTCAGCGTGCCGCCGTCGATCTCGACCACCTTGTTGATGATGCGGTTGATGAACTCGCGGTCATGCGAGGTCATCAGCAGCGCGCCTTCATAGCCGCGCAAAAACTGCTCCAGCCAGATCAGGCTTTCCAGATCAAGATGGTTGCTCGGTTCGTCCAGCAGCATCACATCCGGGCGCATCAGCAGGATGCGCGCCAGCGCGACGCGCATCTTCCAGCCGCCCGACAGCGCGCCGACGTCGCCATCCATCATTTCCTGGCTGAACCCGAGGCCCGAAAGCGCCTCGCGTGCCCGGCCGTCCAGCGCATAACCGTCGAGTTCCTCAAAGCGGTGCTGGACCTCGCCATAGCGGGCGATGATGTCTTCCATCTCATCCGCCTGGTCCGGATCGGCCATCGCGGCCTCGAGCGCCCTGAGTTCGGCCGCCACGACGCTGACGGGGCCGGCGCCGTCCATCACCTCGGCAACCGCGCTGCGGCCTGCCATCTCGCCGACATCCTGGCTGAAATAGCCGATGGTAATGCCGCGATCGAGCGACACCTGCCCCTCGTCGGGCAGTTCCTGGCCTGAGATCATCCGGAAAAGCGTGGTCTTTCCAGCCCCGTTCGGGCCGACAAGGCCGATCTTCTCGCCCTTTTGCAGGGCTGCCGAAGCTTCGATGAAGAGGATCTGGTGGCCGACTTGCTTACTGACGTTATCGAGACGGATCATTGTTGCCCAAACATGAAAATTGTTGGCCGCTCTTATTCCATGTGGGGCGCAGGGGAAAGCCTATTCCGGGGGCAAGGCATAGCGTTTTCGAGCGAAGCGGGCACCGGTTCGCGTCAAGAAAACGCGTCAAATAAAAAGATTATGCGGCCCGCATCAGCTTCAAGGTGGCGGCCAGCCGCAGGCTGCGCTTTCCCGCCAGCGCGATGGCTTCCAGTTCCGCGCCCTCGTCGGCGCAGGTGCCAGCAAAGCCGATGCCGACCTCATGGCCGCCAAACACCAGATTTTCGCCCTTCGCCGGCGTGTGCTCCTGGTTGAGGATCTCGCCTTTCCAGCGGCCATCGGCCGAGCTGTAGGAGCCGAGGTAATAGAAGAACGCGTCGCCGCCGAGGATGCGGCCATTCATCAGCAGCATGACGCCGGACAGGCCGGCATCGACGCCGTCGAGCGCGCGGATGTGAATGGAATAGAGCCCGTTCACGATGCCCCCTGGCCCGACTTCACCGACAGGCGGCAAGGCCTCGTCGTCGAGCCGGGTCAGATTGGCCCAGAACAGCGCACCCGGCCGCTGCGCGGCGCTGCCCTCGAAGCGCAGCATGTTGCCGTTGACCCGGCCAATCACGCTGGCTGAGGCGACGTCGGTGTCCATCAGCGGCTTGTAATGGGGATCATGATTGTGACGCTGGGTGATGAGCTCGGCGAGGATCTCCTCGCCGCTCTCCTGATAGGTCCCCAGATGCGCGAAAGCGGAATTGCCGCCCAGCAGCTTGCCCTCATGCATGCACATGATGCTGCGACCGAACGCGTCGTTCACGCCGTACTCAGCCTTGTAAAGCCCGTCCAGCAAGGAAGATTTCCAGCTTTATTGAACCATCTCGCGGCGGCATAGCACCAGCGGGGAAGCAGTACCAGCGGTCGTTTCAGCGCAGGTTTTGGGCGTTCCGTGTCATACCTCACGCAACCGGTGCCGGCGACGTGAACCGGCTGGCCACGGCAGCCGACCAATGGGCGATTTCCATTGCGGGTGATACCGATGACCGAAGATGAAGAGACCATTGCCCGAACCATCGCCGAGGCCAGCGAGCTGCCGTTGAGGGACGCGGCCTATCTGCTGTGGCGGGAGTGCTCCAAGCTCGACTTGCTCGCGTGGCGCGCGATGCCGCCGAACGTGCGTGACGTGTTCCGGTCGCGGCCGTCGGGAGAAAATTCCATCGAGGTCAAATTCGAGCACGATCATCCCGAAGACGGTCTGACCTTCGACCGCTTGCAACTCACCCATCCCGGTATGGATGAAGCGGAAGTGAAGCAGGCCATCATTGCCGCGGTGAGATTCGACGATGCCTGTTTTGGTTACTTCGACAAGATCAAGGGCGAGTTCGGCGCACGCTACAAGCGCGCGGTCGAACTGGCGGCAAGAGATTATCCCGGATATCTGGAACTGACCTATCAGCGGGCGCGATACTACATCAGCTATTACATGAAGTGATGGCGGCCTGAACGACGCGCCCCTCACCTCAAAAGCACAGATTGGTCACCACGTTGCCGCGCTTGCCTTGATTGTGTAAGGACATCGCAGCCGCTCCAATGCCTTCTTGGCATCTTCATCGCCGAGTGCGGCGGCCCGCTCGTAGTAGGCTTTGGCGGCGTTGGAATCCTTGGCGCCGCCACGGCCTTGCTGTGCGAACGCGCCCATGCGCTCCAGCGCACCAGGATGATTTTGTGCCGCCGCCTTTTCAAACAACGCCCGCGCGGCAACATCGTCCTTGGCGCCGCCGTCGCCTTCCGCCAGCATCATGCCGAGCTGATATTGCGCCTCCGCATTGGTCTCGGCGCCCTTCGACAGCAATTCGCGCGCCCGCACCGGGTCGGCCGGTCCGCCCGCGCCGCCGCCAAGGGCCGCGAGATTGCTGATGCCACGCGGATTACCGGCCTGGGCAGCGCGCTCGAACAGCTTGCGCGCCTGCGCTTCGTCCCGCGCAACGCCGGCTCCGGTTCCGTAGAGCACACCGAGTTCGACCATGGCCGAGGTCGAGCCTTTGTCGGCCGCCTTGCGCCATGCCGCGACCGCCTCGGGTGCTTGCCGGTTAGCCGCGTAGGCGCGTCCGAGCTGGTACGTTGCCCGCCGCGATGAGCTCGCGGCGATCTTGCAGTATTTGATCGCGGTGGCGATATCGGAGGCTGCAATCTCAGACGTGCCTTTCACGTCGGCCGGCTTGTCGGGATCGGACGGATCGGCGGCGACGCGGTCGCAGAGCACGAGATCGGCCGATTGCGCGCGCGCCGGAACGGGCAACACCAACACACCCATCGCAACCGCGACCCCGTGAAACAGCGTCCTCATGGGGCGACAGGTTGCGTCGACCGGCAGGCAAATTCAAGGCTCAAGCCCGCTCTCGCGCAGCACCGGCGCAACCTCGCGCGAGGCGAGAAACCGCAACAGCCGGTCCGCTTGAGCAGCCTTGCCAGAGGCCGCCACGCGGCCGGCGGAAAACACCGCGGGCGTTTGCAGCTCGCGAGGAATCGGGCCAATAACCTCGATACCCCCGACCTGCTTCAACTCGCTAATCTGCTGCACGGCCAGATCGGCCTCTCCGGTGACCAGCCGCTCGGCCGTGAAACCCGACGGGATGATGCACGCTCTCGCATTGATCTCGGATGCAATCCCCAAGCGCTCGATCAACTGCGCGAACAAAATGCCGCTGGCGCCGATCCGCGAATAGGCCACCGAACGGGCGTCAAGCAGCGCCGCGCGCAGCGCGGGCTCGGTTGCGATGTCGGGATGGGCAAAGCCCGCTTTCACCGCCAGGCCGACATAGGACCGCGCGAGATCCACGCAGCTATCCGCCACCACGCGCCCCTCGCGGGCCATGTCGTCGAGCCCCTCGCGGGTCAGGATAACGACATCGGCGCCCTCGCCGCCGCGCAGGCGATCCAGCAGCGCCAATGTCGGCGCGAAGTCGGCATCGATGCGCACACCGCCGGCTGCCTCATAATGCCCAGCCAGATTGTGAACCGCGCCCTTCAGGGCCAGTGTCGAGAGCACGCGCACGGCATTGTCCATGGCGTTACGCCCGATGCATCAGCTTGAGCACGGCTGTCAGGCGGAGGCTTCGCTTGCCCGCAAGCGCGGTGGCCTCCAGCAGCGCGCCCTGGTCGTCGCAGGTGCCGGCAAAGCCAATGCCGACCTCATGGCCGCCGAACACCGGGTTCTCGCCCCTTGCCGGCGTGTGCTCCTGATTGAGGATCTGGCCCTTCCAGCGGCCCTTCTCCGAGGTGTAGCTGCCGATGTAGTAGAACGACGCGTCGCCGCCGAGGATACGACCCTCATTGAGCAGCATCACGCCAGTCAGGCCGCCGTCGACGCCGTCGAGCATGCGGATGTGAATGGAATAGAGGCCATTGACGATACCATCCTGGCCGACGCCTCCGGCGATCGGGATCTCCTCCTCCCCGATCGGCGTCATGACTGAGCTGAATTTCGCACCCGGCAATTCCTTGAGGCCGCCTTCAAACCGGTAAAGATTGCCATCCGGCTTGCCCCGCGCCAGCAGGGTGGCGTCGTCGGTGCCGGCCATCGCGCGGTAATTCGGGTCGGGATTATGGCGAACGGTCTTGATCTCGATGGCAAGCTCGCCATCGGCTTCTTCCCGGTAGGTGCCGATATGCGCAAAGGCGGAATTGCCGCCGAGCATCTTGCCGGCGCGCACATACATCACGCTGCGGCCGACCGCGTCGTTGAGCTGAAACCGGATCTTGTAGAAACCCTCGAGCAATGGCCGTGTCCCCGGCAAGCGCATCCGCTATCTAGCGCGGTTCATAACGCAGGGGAACGGCTTGAATCGGGCAAAGGGCTTGAATCGATTCATTTGAGGCAACGTCATCGCAATGCAATGACCCGCCAAAGCGGGCACGCTTTGGCGGGTCAGGGTTGTAATCCGGACGCCCCCGTCCGGGTCTGCGGCGTGGTTTAGGCCGCGGCCGACTTGGCAGCCGTCGGAACTTCGGCGATCGTCTTCAGGATCTGCGAAGCGATGGCGTAGGGGTCGCCTTGCGAGTTCGGGCGGCGGTCTTCGAGATAGCCCTTGTAGTCGTTCTTCATGAACGAGTGCGGCACGCGGATCGAGGCGCCGCGGTCAGCCACGCCGTAGCTGAACTTGTTCCAGGGAGCGGTCTCGTGCTTGCCGGTCAGACGCTTGTCGTTATCAGGCCCGTAGACGGCAATGTGGTCCATGAGGTTCTTCTCAAAGGCCGCCATCAGCGCCTCGAAATAGGCCTTGCCGCCGGTCTCGCGCATAAGTTTGGTCGAGAAGTTGGCGTGCATGCCCGAGCCGTTCCAGTCGGTGTCGCCGAGCGGCTTGCAGTGATACTCAATGTCGATGCCGTAAGTTTCAGTCAGGCGCTGCAACAGGTAGCGAGCCATCCACATTTCGTCGGCGGCCTTTTTGGAGCCCTTGCCGAAGATCTGGAATTCCCACTGGCCCTTCGCCACTTCGGCGTTGATGCCCTCGTGGTTGATGCCGGCGGCAAGACAGAGCTCGAGATGCTTCTCGACGATCTCACGCGCGACCGAACCGACATTGCTGTAGCCGACGCCGGTGTAATACGGGCCCTGCGGCGCAGGATAACCCGAGGTCGGGAACCCGAGCGGCCGGCCGTCCTTGTACATGAAGTATTCCTGCTCGAAGCCGAACCACGCGCCTTCGTCGTCAAGAATGGTGGCGCGCCGGTTGGTCGCGTGCGGGGTGACGCCATCCGGCATCATGACTTCGCACATCACCAGGACGCCGTCCTTGCGCGCGCCGTCGGGATAAACCGCAACCGGCTTGAGCACGCAATCCGAGCTTCTGCCTTCGGCCTGCATGGTCGATGAGCCATCGAAGCCCCACAGCGGGAGCTGCTCGAGCGTCGGGAACGAAGCGAATTCCTTGATCTGTGTTTTGCCGCGCAGATTCGGTGTCGGCGTATACCCGTCGAGCCAGATATACTCGAGCTTGTACTTGGTCATTGAGCCTCTCTTGAGTTTAATGCTGCTAGGTGCGGAAGCCTCGGACTTTGGAGGTTAGAAGCCCTGCAGTCCCCGCACACGTGTACCCGGCCACGTCAGGCCGCTTCTTACCAAGCAATTAAAGTGCCAATCGCTGCAGCGCGGCACCGGACGGCTTTGGGATGTCCACCCTCGTGCGTGCATTTTTTGATGCGACATAGAAGCGCGCCTGACATGCGCGGCGGGCGGCCAAAAGGCGCTTTCGAGCCCGTCTGACGCCCGATTCTACGGCAGTTTCGGCCCGCAACTCCCGGCCCGATTAAAGCTGCAGCAGCCTTTTGCGCCATTCGGCGGGAGGTTCGGTCGCGGCCGGCAACCATCTCCCCGGCTCAAGCGTTAGTCACCTGCCCATTGCCTCACACGAAGCAAAACAGGAAATGCCTACAAAATGCACAGCAGCTGACTTTTTTTGAGCAATTTGCATTCCGGGAGGGCGCGAACGATATCGCAGTCTCGGTAACTAACGGAGAACGAGTCGGGCGCACCATGGTGGTTCGCTCGATCCAGGAGAGACCAGGATGATCAATACAGGTGTGAATGAGGGATCTGCCAAGATCTATCAATTCCCAGCCGGGGGCCGGTCGGCCTTGGCGGGACGTCGCTTTGGCGAGACCAAGCCCGACTTTGCCGCGCCGACGGTCGATGTCGCGGACTGCAGCGGCAGCTGGTACCACGCAGCGGCCATCGAGGAAACCAAGCCTGGGCGTGACCACTGATGCCAGCCCAATGTTCGGCAAATCCGCGTCAAAGAGTTCAGGCGCGGTCGGTGAAGTAGAAAAGGGTCGGAACGAAATCGTTTCGGCCCTTTTTCATGCAAGCCTTGTTTTTACGTCAGTTCGCATGCCGTTACCGGCCGTTTGGCGTGCTTGAGCGTGGTGAGCCCGGCCTTTGTGACTTTCAGGGTAATCCCGCGGCCCGAATAGCGCGCCCCCGACAACGCCACACCCTTTTTCAGCGTCACCGCCTTGCCATCGAGCTGCAGATGGGCGCGTGAATCGTACCGAAAAAACCCGGCGATGAATTGCGTGCCGTCGGCGCAACGATAGTTTTTGAAGGTCGCCTGTGCCAACGCGGCCGTCGAGCCGCCCGCTCCCAAAAACATCGTTCCCAGAAGCAACGCCGCCGCGAAACCAGCGATCTTGCGATTATTCATATTCTCCTCCTGATGGCCCGAGTATAGACCAGAGGGCAAGACGCGACACACCCCGGCTCGATCGCCACACAAGAATTGCATCTCCAAGAATTCTACCAAGAATTCCGTAAGGCAGCCCCGATGTCAGATTCCCCTGCCCGTCATCTCAATCTTGCTGGCGCCAGCAATTTCCGCGACCTCGGCGGTTATCTCACCCGGGACGGCCGCACGGTACGCTGGCGGCAGATGTTCCGGTCCAACCACCTCGGCCATCTCACCGATGATGACGCTGCGGTCTTGCGCTCGCTCGGCGTCAAGCGCGCGTTCGATTTTCGAGGCACGACGGAGCGCGCTGAGGCGGTGTGCGGCCTGGCCGATATCACCGTGCATTCGCTGCCGGTCGAGCCAACGGTGGTCGCCGCACTTCGTGCCATCGCCGCCAGCGGTACGGCGCTGTCGACTGACCACGCCGTCGAGGTGATGCGCGATTCCTACCGCAGCTATGTGCAACAGAACACGCCGCGCTTCCGGGCGCTGTTTGCGCATCTGCTGGAGGACCGCGCGCCACTGGTAATCCATTGCACCGCCGGCAAGGATCGCACCGGCTTCGCCTGTGCGCTGATCCTGCATACGCTTGGCGTTCCCGACGAGGTGATTGCGGAAGATTATCTGTTGACGAACCAGTTCTACCGCAGGGATCCCGCTGCCAGCAGCGACCTGCCTGATCACGTCAAGCAGGTGCTGGGTTCGGTGCAGCCCGCGTTCCTCAGCGCTGCGTTCGAAGCCATTGACGCCGACTATGGCAGTCTCGAAGCTTATCTCCGCGACGGCATCGGTCTTGGCGAAAAGGAGCGCGCGGCGCTCGCGGCGCGCTATCTGCAATCCTGACGGTTTTTATTTTGACGCGTTTTCTTCACGCGAACCGGTGCCCACTTCGCTCGAAAACGCTCTAATCGTGTTTCACCCGCCGCATCGAAGCGATCCGCGCGGCCGACCTTTGGGCTCGAGTGTGTCTCGCGATCGCTCAGGCCGCGGCTTCCATTTCCATTTCAGCATCGAGATCGGCGATGACGTCCTCGAACGCCTGGATCGCCTGCTGGATCGCCGCAATCTGCATCAGCTCCCAGTCCTTGATCGGACCGTTGCGGTTTTGCAGCGCGACCACCAAGTCCCGCCGCTGCTCCTTAAGCTGAACAAGCGGTAAACCGTGATCGGGTAGAGATCCCATCGTGATGCCCCTGCCAGGATTGGACTCCCCTTGTAGGGAACGGAACCTGCAATCGACTTGCGCAACTCAGGCAAATTTTAGCTATCGGCCTTGATCCGTATTCTTACGTAGTACCCGCCGCCTTCACGGCCCGCTCGATCGCATCGCTCAGGGCTTCTGCCAAGCAACCGGTCGCCCACTCGCTAATGTGAAGATGATTGTCGGCACCGTCTTCCAGGGCACTGATCGGGATATTGTCATCGACCCAGCGTCGCATCAGGGCGAAGCGTTGAAAGACGTTGACCTTCGCGATCTCAGCGGCTGCGGCGATGAACGCCACCATTTCTTCCGATGCCTTGAGCTTGTCGGTCATCGCCCTGGTGTATTGCAGGTCCATCAGGATCACATCCGCCGACAAGTCGGCGAGTTGTCTTAACCCGCTCTCGATGGCTCTGGCGACCTCCCTGCGATCCATGTCATGAAAGATTGCGTTGGTACCCACCTGCCAGATTACCAGAGCGGGCGCCTCATCGAACACGTCGGATCGAAACCGCTCTAACTCTTTCGGCGCCTCTTCGCCGCTGATACCGCGGTTGACCACATCGATCGTGCGCCGCGCAAGTTTCTGCCGCAACAGCATTTCCAGACGAGGCGGATAAGGTGCGACCGGCGCAACGCCCGCCGTCGATGACGAGCCGATCGCCACGATCTTGACCTTTTCCGGACGCTGGAGCGCCGCCGTCAGATACGGCAGTTTGTATTTGAAGTTGGCGACGTCCGGATCGCCGGTACGTGACACGTCGTTCATTTCATCACCCTCAACGGGAATATTTTGTTCGACACCCGCATTTGGATGCGAAATTCGCCGCATTGCAAATGAAAAACTGCCGGCGCTAGTGTGTGCTCCCTTTTATCGGCCCGCGGAGGCCCATTATGGATGGAAAAGTCATTGTCGTGACCGGCGCCCTCGGCGCGCTCGGCAGCGTCGTCGTTGACCAGGCGCTGGCGGCCGGTGCCAGGGTCGCAAGCGTGGACCACGCGCCGACGCAGGTGCCGGCGACGTCAAACCAGTTCGAACTCGGCGGCGTCGACCTGACCGATGCGGCGGCGGCGAAGAAGGCCATCGATGCCGCGGTGTCGCACTTCGGCAAGCTCGACGCGCTGATCAACATCGCCGGCGGTTTTGCGTTCGAGACGGTCATTGAGGGCGATCCGAAGACGTGGCAGCGCATGTACGCGCTCAACGTCACGACCGCGCTCAATGCCTCGCGCGCGGCGATCCCGTATCTGACCGCGTCCGGTGCCGGACGGATCGTCAATGTCGGCGCGCTTGGCGCGCTGCAGGCGAGCGCCGGCATGGGCGCCTATGCCGCGTCCAAGGCCGGCGTGCATCGCCTGACCGAAGCGCTCGCCGCCGAATACAAGGGCAGGATCACGGTGAACGCCGTGCTGCCGTCGATCATCGACACCGCGGCCAATCGCGCCAGCATGCCGAAAGCCGATTTCAGCAAATGGGTAAGACCAACAGAACTGGCCGACGTGATCCTGTTCCTCGCCAGCGACGCCGCCTCCGCCGTCACCGGCGCGCTGCTGCCGGTAAGCGGGCGGGTTTAAGTCCTCAATCTGCAAGCCTGCGCAGCACCGCCTTGAAGCGGATGCTGCGCTTGCCGGCCAGGGCGGTGGCTTCGCCTTCCGCGCCATCCTCGTCGTAGGTGCCGGAAAAGCCGATGCCGACCTCACGGTCGCCGAACAGCGGACGTTGGCCCATCGTCGGCGTATGCGTGTGGTTGATCAATTCGCCCTTCCACCGCCCCTGCGCGCTGCTGTAGGCGCCGACATAGTCGAAATGGGCGTCGCCGCCGCGAATGGTGCCGTCATGCAGCACCATCAGGCCGGTATTGCCGGAGTCGATGCCGTCGAGCATGCGGATGTTGAGCGAATAGAGTCCGTTCCGGACGCCGTCCGGCGCGTTCGCTCCCGCCGGCGGCGCCGCCTCCTCGCTGATGGCGGTTACGTGAGCCGTGAATGGCGCGCCCGCGAGCAGCGCGGTGCCATCCTCAAATATGTATCGGTCACCCCCTCTGCGCGTTCCCCGCAGCGTGATGTTATCGGCACCCGATACCCGCTTGAAACCCAGATTGTCGTTGCGCTGGACCGTCGTGATGTCGACAGCGATATCGTGACCGGATTCGAGGTAGCGGCCGGCGAACGCAAAGGCGGCATTGCCGCCGAACAAACGCCCGTCGCGCGCCACCATCACGCCGCGGCCGGAGCCACCATGCGTGGTGTGAATCTCGACCTTGTAAAGTCCCTTGAGCATGACCGCTCCGGCTGCAGCCGGTCCTTGTTGTTTTTCTGAATCCAGACGGTGGAGATGTCGCCGTGCGCGTTCAGTCCGGGATCAATATCCGCAGCATCGACTTGAAGCGGATGCTCTGCTTGCCGGCGAGCGCGATACCGTCGCTCTCGGCGGTGTCGTCTGTATAGGTTCCGGTAAATCCGATGGTGACGATCTTGCGTTCCCAGACCGGCCGCTCGCCATAGGTCGGCGAATGCTCCTGGTTGGTCAGTTCGCCTTTCCACTTGCCGTTCGCTGCCGTGTAGGTGCCGTAGGCATAGAAGAACGAGTCGCCACCCCGCAACTGGCCATCACGCACCACCATGACGCCCTGGTTGCCGCCGTGGACGCTGTCCAGCATTTCCACGGTAATGTGATAGAGGCCGTTCCTGATCATGGATTGGATCGCGCCCGTTTACCTGTCCCGCCGGCCAAGATAGCCACCTACGCGCGATTTGGCCAAATCCGGGCTAAACTCGTGACACTGAGTCGCGGCCGCTTTTGCCGCCGGAGCCTGTCGTTGGAAACCGCGCTTTATCTGCCCGTCAAACGCTTCCTTGAAAAGCTCGGCTTCACGGTCAAGGGCGAGATCGGCGGCTGTGACCTGGTGGCGCTGAGCGGCGACGATCCGCCGGTCGTGGTGATCGGGGAATTGAAGCTCACATTCAATCTCGAACTGATCCTGCAGGCGGTCGATCGCGCCGGCGCCTGTGACGAGGTGTGGCTCGCGGCCAAATTGTCGGCACGCGGCAAGGGCCGCGAAAGTGACGCCCGCTATCGCAACCTCTGTCGGCGGCTCGGCTTTGGCATGCTCGCGGTCACCAACACCGGCGACGTCGAGGTGATCGTCAAACCCGCCACGACAGCCCCTCGCCGCAACCCGAAGAAACGTTCGCGGCTGATCAGGGAGCATGAGCGACGCAAGGGCGATCCGGCGATGGGCGGCTCAACGCGCGCGCCGATCATGACGGCCTACCGCCAGCAGGCGCTGGCCTGTGCTGCGGCACTTTCAGGTGGCCCGCGGCGCGTGAAGGATTTGCGGATCGAGATGCCGGACGCCGGCAAGATTCTACTGCACAATGTCTATGGCTGGTTCGATCGCGCCGAGCGCGGCATTTACGTCCTGACCGATGCCGGACACGCCGCGCTGAAACGCTGGCCTCAACAACCGCTGGATCTGACCGCCGCCGAATAGTCCCGACAAGGACGGTGAAACCGGGAGGACAACATGATCGTGGTTACCGGCAGTGTGACGGCGCGCCAGGACAGTTTCGACGAGGTCCGCCGCCTGAGCCTCGAGCACGTCCATCGTTCGCGCAGCGAACCCGGGTGCATCTCGCACGCCGTGCATGTCGATTGCGAAAACCCGCTGCGGCTGGTGTTTTTCGAGCAATGGGCCGACCGCGCGGCGCTGCTTAACCATTTCGCGGTCCCCGCCTCGCGCGATTTCGTCAAATCGCTGCAATCGCTGGCCGCGGCCGCCACGTCTATCGAACTGTACGACGCTACCAGACTGGAGAAATTGTAGGTGCATGGCTGTAATGCCACGCCAAATTCATATTGCAATGCAACATAAGGGCACTTAGGTATCTCCGCATCAGATGCGAGGCCCCGATGAGCGAAGACTGGAACACGAAATATGGCACCCGGCGCGTACGGCGCGATCCGCCGACGCTGGAGGAAGCGATCTTCGCCGCCGTCGGCATTACCGACGATCAGCAGCAGCAGGCGGAAATCGCCGCAGCGCTGATGGGGCTGCCGTTCGAAGAAGTGCTGGCTGAGGTGAAGAAGACCGGCCGCGCCGTTGCGCGGTCCGCCACCCGCGTCATCACGGGTGAGCAAGGCGCCCAGCGCTCGGTCGTGGTCGAACGCAAGGTGATCAGGCGCTTCGGCAACGACAAGCGCACCGGTACCTGAAGTCCATTCCTGAAGATCCTAGTGTTAAAGGCCCCCGGGCAATTCGCGTGATCCAGGAGATCCGCGAATTGCCGCTAAAGCGTTTTTCAAGCGAAGTGGGCACCGGTTCGCGTCAAGAAAACGCGTCAAATCAAAAAATACAGAGCCCCGTTCCGATGCAAGCGGAACGGGGCTCTGTCGATGGGCCTTCCGGTCAGGCCGTCCGGCCCCAGCCGGACATTCTCAGCATCATGGCCCAATAAGCGCGATTGAAGTTCGTAATCGCCCGTGCGGCCTCGAGCGTCGTCGCCATTGCGGACGGCGCCCCTTCCGGCTGGTTCTGCTTGGCCAGATCGATGCTGCCGGTGGATTCGCCGTAGCGGAACGTCAGGTGTGCTCCAAACTTGTTGGCGAGCGCCCGCATCGCTTCATTCTGCGCGCCGGTGGTGATCCGCAGGCTTTTATATCCTTTGGCCCGCGCCTCCGCGATCAGCTTCCTGAACAGGATGCTGCCGACGCCCTTGCGTCGTACCGAGCTCTCCACGCTGAAGGCGATCTCCGGCAGTGCGTCAGGCGATTGCTCCGGCGGATGCAGTTCGGCGGCACCGCGCACCACGCCATCCTCGAAATAGCCGATGATCACCGTGCCGTCGTTGGCGCATTTTTCGGCGTAGCGTTCGATGAAACTGTCGTCCATGAAGCCATGAAAGCGATCATGGCGGCTGGTGCGGTCGAGCCGCAAAAGGTGATCGCGCAGAAGCGGCAATTCCTCTTGCTGGCTTAGAATCCGAACGGCGCCCTTGGCGCGGCTCGGAGCGGTAGTCTGGTAGTTCATAGTCATAACTCCTCGTGGTGGCCCTCGAGGAGGCGTCGAATCCCTAGACCACCTATATTGTGCATCGCAATATGAAGTTCAACCCCTTCAAATGCCTAATAAAAAGCCATTCTCTGCTTAACAATTCGGTAACCAAATCGACGCCAGTCGCGGCGCTCGGCAAGCCATTTGCACACACTGGATTTGAGCCGGGCTTTGGCCCACACTTATCCCGGTTCCCGGAGGTCCCATCGTGGCTGTCGTGCTCGACACGAGTTCTTCAGTTCCAGATCGACGCCTTGCGGTCTGGCAGGACATCGTCTGCGATACCTTTGTCGGTCTCGATTGCCACTCCGATATGCGGGAGGGGTTTTGGGGCGCGGTTTCGCAATCCGCGGTCGGCCGCGCGACGTTTACCCGCGTCGATTCCTGCGCCCAGCGGGTGTTCCGCACGCCATCCCGAATCGCACGCGCCAGCGAGGATTACGTGCTGCTGGCGCTGGGCAACCGCGGCGTCAACGGCGTGTATCAGGACGGCCGCGATGCCGTCGTCTGCGCGGGACAGTTCGTCATTTACGACACCACCCGCCCCTACGAGCTGCGCTTCGATGACAGTTTTTCACAAACGATCCTGCAGATGCCGCGAAAACTTCTGCAGCAACGCATCGGCGCCTTCGACGCGCTGACCGCGACCACCTTCTGCAGCAGTCGGCCCCTGGAAGGCCTGGCATACGAGTTTCTGGTTAGCACCAGCAAGGTCGTCGACCACGTCGATCCCGCCACAGCATCCCGCCTCTTGGATCAGGGACTGGATCTCATCGCCATGGCCTTCGCCGATCGGATGCATGCGCGTTCGTCGGATCAGTCGTTTCACCGCTCTGCGCTGCTTTATCGGCTCAAGAATTACATCCTGACGCACCTGAGCGATCCCGACCTGTCGATCTCGCAGGTTGCCGCGGCCACCGGAATCTCGCCGCGCTATGCCAGCGACCTGATGGCCGACGAGCAGCACTCGTTCCGCAGCTACGTCCAGATGCAGCGCCTGGAGCGATGCAAGCGCGATCTGTCGGACCCGGCGCATGCGGCCCGGCACATCAGCGACATCGCATTCGCGTGGGGCTTCAACGACCTCGCCCATTTCAGCCGGATCTTCAAGCAGAGGTACGGTGCCTCGCCGCGCGAATGGCGAGACCACCCGACGCAATAAATTCTCCTCGATCGCTCTGGCCTCCCGCGGCGGCACAACGCCCGCCTGCGGACGCGCCGGGTTCTCCGCCGTCACGGCTGACAATTGCAAGTTAAAACAAGTTTTCGTTCTGCCACGGACAAGCGCCGCAGCCAGGGGCGGCGGTAGGCTTTCGACCCAGCGATTGCCTTATCTCCCAACGCAGAAGGATGATTTCAATGGGTCTCGTGCACCAGAAGTACAAGGTAGCGGTGGTTCAGGCTGCGCCGGTCTTTCTCGATCTCGATGCGACTGTGGACAAGACGATCGCGCTGATCGAACAGGCCGCCGCCCAAGGCGCCAAACTGATCGCGTTTCCCGAAACCTTCATTCCCGGATATCCATGGCAGATCTGGCTCGGTGCGCCTGCCTGGGCGATCGGCCGCGGTTTCGTGCAGCGCTATTTCGACAACTCGCTGGCTTATGACAGCCCACAGGCGGACCAGATTCGCAGCGCCGTGAAGCGCGCCAAACTCACCGCGGTTCTCGGTCTCTCCGAACGCGCCGGCGGCAGCCTCTACATCGCGCAATGGCTGATCGGGCCCGACGGCGAGACCATCGCCAGGCGCCGCAAGCTGCGGCCGACCCATGCCGAACGCACCGTGTTCGGCGAAGGCGACGGCAGCGACCTCGCCGTCCACGACCGCGCCGATGTCGGCCGGCTCGGAGCCTTGTGCTGCTGGGAACATCTGCAGCCGCTGTCGAAATACGCGATGTACGCCCAGAACGAGCAGGTTCATGTCGGCGCCTGGCCGAGCTTCTCGCTGTACGACCCGTTCGCGCATGCCCTCGGCCATGAGGTCAACAACGCCGCGAGCAAGATCTACGCGGTCGAGGGCTCATGCTTCGTCCTCGCTCCCTGCGCCGTGGTCTCGCAGGCCATGATCGAAGAGCTCTGCGACTCCCCCGAGAAGCACGCGTTCCTGCATGCCGGTGGCGGTCACGCTGTCATCTACGGACCGGACGGCAGTTCGCTGGCCGAAAAACTGCCGCCCGATCAGGAAGGCATTCTCTATGCCGATATCGATCTCGGCATGATCGGCGTGGCGAAGAACGCAGCCGATCCCGCCGGGCATTATTCCCGGCCCGACGTCACGCGCCTGCTGCTCAACACGTCCCGCGCCAACCGCGTCGAACATTTTACCTTACCGGTCGATGCCGAGGTCATGAGCGAAATCAGGCTGCAGGCCTGAGAGCTTTAGAAGGTTCTGCCAGCTGACGAGGAGCGAGCCCATGGAATCCGCGATCCCGGACCATCTGCGAAGCGCGCGCACACGCCACCGTCGCGTCCCGGACGACTACGCACCGCCCTACCCATCGTTCGTCGCGCGCCACAAGCCCGCCGTGGTGCGGGTGGTGATGGCCTATTTCGGTGTCCAGACCCGTGGCGAGGCGTCAGAAGCCGCCGAGCAAGCGCTGGCGTGGATCGTCGCCGCTTTCGGGCAGAATGGCGGCCCAACGCATTGGGACCGGGCGCGCTATATTGACGAAGCCGGTTTCACCAATGTCGTCACGGTGGCCTATTGGGACGATCGCGCCAGGTTCGACGGCTGGTTCCCGGCGGCGCGCGAGGGCTGGACCGGCGAGCGACGAAACGCCGGCGGTGTGGGCACGTTCATCGAGGTGCTGCATCCCAGCGTGGAAGGCTATGAGACCCTGTTCTCGTCCCTCGGAAGACCCGAAGGCGTCGCGGTTCTCGCCGACGGCATGAGCGGCGAGATTCAGGAGCACGCCTATTGGGGCGGCATGCGCGATCGCATTCCCAACTCCCAGACCAGCGAGATGGCGCCATCAGGAACGATCACCGCTGTCCGTGATGGCGCCCGCATCAGGGTCATCCCTTCAGACAATGTCTGCCTGATCCGCTCGGGCCAGGATTGGGGCGATACCGAAGCCTCCGAACGCAAGATGTACCTGGAGGATGTCGAGCCGGTGTTGCGGGAAGGCATGGACTTCCTGCGCGATGACGGCCGCTCGATCGGCTGTTACGCCAACCGATATATGACCGTCGTCGCGCCCGACGGCACACGCACCGAAAAATCCTACGGCATGAGCTGGTGGAAGAGCCTCGCCGCCCTGGAGCGATGGGCGGAATCGCATCCGACCCATGTCCGGATTTTTGGCGCCGCGATGAAATATCTGTCGACCTTGGGTCCTGCCGCGAAGCTGCGGCTCTATCACGAGGTCACGGTGGCGCGGGCCGACGAAGCCTTCTTTGAATATCTGGATTGTCACCCGCAAACCGGGATGCTGAACGCCCTGCCGACGGACGCTGCGTAGCGGGCACTGTCCGCGCGCCTACAGCACCATCTGGGTCTGGGTGACGATCGCGACCAGCTTGCCGTCCTCGGTCTCGAGCCGGGTCTGCCAGACCTGGGTGCGTCGTCCCCGGTGAACCGGGGTCGCGGTCGCAATCACCGTGCTGCCTTCCTTGGCCCCGCCGATGAAATTGGTCTTGCTCTCGATCGTGGTGGTGCCCTTGGCATCTTCAGGCAGATTGATGACGGTCGCGGCCGCCCCAACCGAATCCGCAAATGCCATCACTGCGCCACCGTGAATCGTGCTGCGCAAGGTGCAGAGCTCGGGGCGCACCAGCATCTTCGCGACCACACGGTCCTTCTCGGCCTCGACAAAGGTCACGCCTTTCAATTCCGCAAACGGCATCTTCATCGATTGGATTTTTTCCAGCAGCGTCATGCGTCCTCCCGTATTTCTTTCAAGCAGTTCCGCAGCAAGCATGAAGGAGCCAGGTAAATCAGGCAATGACCTCGGAGGTAATGGCGCCGTGACAAGAGGCCGGTAATTCTGCATATGTCCCCCATGCGCCAGTTCCCGCCCCACCGGATCGTCTGCCTCACCGAAGAGACCGTGGAGACGCTGTATTTGCTCGGCGAGCAGGACCGTATCGTCGGCGTCTCCGGCTATGCGGTGCGGCCGCCGCGGGTGCGCCGCGAGAAGCCGCGGGTATCGGCCTTCATCTCGGCGGACATTCCGAAGATCCTGGCGCTACAGCCGGATCTGGTGCTCGCCTTCTCCGACCTGCAGGCCGACATCGTCGCCGACCTCGTGCGCGCCGGCGTCGCCATCCATGTCTTCAACCAGCGCGACGTCGCGGGAATACTCGCGATGATCCGCACGCTCGGTGCGCTGGTCGGAGCTGGGGAGCGCGCCGAGCAGCTTGCCACCAGCTTTGAGCAGCGCCTTGCCAGCATCGCTGCGACACCCCGTCCCTCACCCAAACCAAAAGTCTATTTCGAGGAGTGGGACGATCCCATCATCAGCGGCATCGGCTGGGTGTCCGAACTGATCGAGATTGCCGGCGGCGAAGACGTGCTGCCAAAGCTGCGGTTTCAGCAGGCCGCCAAGGACCGCATCATTTCATCAGACACGGTGCGCGAGACCGCGCCCGACGTGATCCTGGCCTCATGGTGCGGCAAGAAGGTCGTGCCCGAGCGGATCAGGCAACGTCCGGGCTGGAGCGACATCCCCGCCGTGCGCAACAACCGCATCGTCGAGATCAAATCGCCGCTGATCCTGCAGCCGGGCCCGGCCGCGCTGACGGACGGGCTGGATGCGATCGTGAAGGCGCTCTGGCCACAGCAAGACTGACAGCCGACACTGAACCCGCGCGGTCACTTGAGAAACAAACCATCTCAGGATTATCGCGGTGAATGAGACGTATAGAGGGCTGTGCAAGCATGTGGCGACTATCGATAGGGATGCGACTTCTTGCTGTCGGCGTGGCTCTCGCCGGCTGGTTCTTCGCCGGCCTCGCCCACGCTGCCGATCCGGTTACGCCACCGGGCAGCCGCATCAGTCTCGCGCCGCCGAAGGGCTTTGTCGTCGCCACGACATTCACCGGCTTTCAGGATCAGTCGCACCATGCATCAATCTTGTTGGCGGAGTTCCCTCCGGTCGCGTTCACACAGTTCCGCAACGGCCTCACAGCGGATGCGATGGCCAAGCGTGGCATGCGCCTGCTGTCGACGGAGACGATCGAGGGGGTGCCCTACGAGCAGATCACCGTGCGTGCAGAGCAACGCGCCGGCAATCAGGTTTTTGACAAATGGCTGATGGTCATCGACGGCCCCGACATGACCGGAATGTTAACCGTCTCGATCGCAAAGCCCGCGCCAAAGCAGCTGTCGGATGCCGTGATCCGCGCCGCGCTTGCAAGCGTCCGGATCCTTGCGACGGCCTCGGGCGATCCGATCGCCGCGCTACCGTTCTCGATCGAGCCGACAGCGCGCTTTGCGTATCGCAAGCCGCTGGCCGGCAGGGGACTGCTGCTGAAGGAAACGCCGCCTCCGCCGGAGGGGAAGCTGGACGACGTCGGCTTCATCGTCAGTCTCGCCACCGAAGCCACCATTGCGCCCTCTGATCAGCAGCGCTTCGGCGAGCAGCAATTTCTGGCGTCGAGAACAATCAGCGACCAGAAAATCCTGAGCACCAAACCGTTGACGACGTCGAACACGGCCGGCTTCGAATATCTTGGCGAGGGCAAAGGGGCCGGTGGCCGCCCGCTCCGCTACCTGGTCGTTGCCCTCTATCCGTCGGGGCGCCCCTTTGTCCTGCTGGGCATGGCGCCGCCGGAGCGGTTTGACGAGGCTTTGCCGGAATTTCGAGCGATGGTCGAAAGCTTCAAAGCAAAGCCGTAGAGCGTTTTCGAGCGACGTGGATACCGGCTCGCACAGCAATCAAGTTTACGCAGATTGCGTAGACTTATCTGCGGTAGAAAACGCGTCAAAATAAGCGTCTAGCTCTGGGCACGGTTACACCTTCTCCACCCCGCACCATTCCGCGATGAACAGCGCAGTGGCCTTGGTCGATTTGCGCAGCGAATCCAGATCGACATATTCATTGAAGCCGTGGATCGCCGCGCCGCTGGCGCCGAAGCACAGGCTCGGGATGTTGTAGTTCAGGCCGTAGAACCGCGTATCGGTCAGGGCCGTGAAGACGAGGTCCTCGACCTTGCCGCCATAGACGGCGCCAAACGCCTTGCCGAAGGCCGCTTCCGGTGCGGCGGCATCCTTCAGCTCGTAGCCTTCCGACAGGAAGCCCGACCATTGCACCTCGGGCGGATTGTTGGAGAGGAAGCGGTGGTCGCGCGACGCGGCGGAAACGCAGGCCAGAATCTCCTTCTGGCAATCGGCGATCGACCAGCCCGGCAGCACGGCAATACGGCAATCGACGTCGCACCACGCCGGCACGCTGGAGGCCCAGTCGCCACCCTTGATGATGCCGGGGTTGAAGTTGATCGGATGCGTCAGCGTCTTGAAATGCGGATCGGCCTTGGCGCGCTCGTTCCATTCGGCCTCGAGCTTGCCGATCGCGTGAACGAGATGATAGGCCGCCATGATCGCATTCGAGCCGGAGCCCGCGTAAGCCACATGCACGGGAACGCCGCGCACCCTCAACCGAAACCAGATCACGCCGACCTGCGAGCGCACCATCTTGCCGCCCGTCGGCTCCGGAATGAAGCACGCGTCGGCGCGGTAGCCGCGCTGCAGGGTCGAGAGCGCGCCGACGCCGGTGCTTTCCTCCTCGATCACCGACTGAAAGTGAATCCGCGCGGTCGGCCGCAGGCCGGCTGCCTTGATCGCATCGAGCGCATAGAGCGCGCCGATGGTGCCCGATTTCATGTCGCAGGCGCCGCGGCCATACATCTTGCCGTCCTTGATCACCGGCGAGAACGGCGGCGTCTCCCACATGTCGAGCGGGCCGGCCGGCACCACGTCGCAGTGCCCCTGCAGGATCAGCGATTTGCCGCCATTGGTCGGCGGACGGTAGGTGCCGACCACGGTGCGCGCCTTGGAGAAATCATGCTCGATCGGCCCGAAGCCGCGCAGGTCCTTCAAATCCTCGACCTCGATATGCCAGTCATCGACCTCGCAGCCCCGCGCGCGCAGGAGATCGCCGATCATGTCCTGGCACGGCCCCTCGGCGCCGCGGGTCGAGGGGATCGCGACAAAGTCGCGGGTCGTCGCAAGCTGCGCATCAAAGCCGGCATCGACGGCGTCGAGAATCCTTTGTTGCGTATCAGTGGTCATGCGGCGGCTCCAATCGAAGATTGCAGGTCACGAGAACGAGCCACCCTAGCCCGATCTCAGCCGCCGGGGTAATGCAGAAGATGGGCCTCCCGCAAGGCATCATCGAGCAGACGACCTTCCGAATAGACGCCCAGCGATTCCGGGCGCTCGACACCGTCGAGAAGCCGCGGGCAAGGTTCCGGCGCGCCGATCACGGTGCGTACCGGAATGCGTTCGGCATAGACAGGCAATGCATAGTCCTCGTCATCGTCGGCGACGCCCTTGGTGCGGACCTTGGCCGACGCCTGCTCGATCTCCATCGCGATCACAGCGCTTGCCTTGATTTCCTGCTTGGTGCTTTGCCGCAAGGAAGCGGTGCGGTCGGGAAAGAAGCGGTCGACCATCGCGACCAGCGCGCGCGCTTTCTCGTCCGGGTCGGTGACGATGTAGGCGGTGCCGAAGGCCATCACGGCGCGGTAGTCGGCCGAATGGTTGAAGCCGCACCTTGCCAGCACCAGGCTGTCGAGGTGCGCGACCGTCAGACACACCTTCTGCCCGTCCGACTGGTTCTCCAGCATGCGGCTGGCGCTGCTGCCGTGCCAGTACAGCCTGCTTCCTTCCCGCCAGAAGAACGTCGGCGTGCAATAGGGCTGGCCGTCGATCACGTAGGAAACGTGACACAGCATCGAAGCGTCGAGCAGGCTGTGGACGGTCGCGTGATCGTAGCGGCCGCGCTCATGGAGGCGCTTCACCCGATTGCGCGGCGACACGGGATAGGAATTGGCGGTTTCGATTTCGGTCACGGCAGTTCCTGTCAAATCAATCAATGATGACGAGAGTTGTAGCGGCGAATTTGGTCTGCGATAGTGCCAATTCCATGCGAAAAATTCCGACCAATTCTCCTGTGCCGCCGCGAAAGACCGAGCTGCCGCTCGACCTTTCCGGACCGCATGTGACGCCGCGGGCCTCTTCGCCGCACCGGCTCTATCAGGCGCTTTGCCACGCCATCGTCAGCGGCATCGTGAAGCCCGGCGAACCGTTGCCGCCTTCGCGCACCCTGGCAAGCCAGACCGGTTTTCGCCGCAACGCGGTTACGACGGCCTATGAGCGGCTGATCGCAGACGGGTTTGCGGTCGCGATTGTCGGCTCGGGCACCTTCGTCGCCGCGCGCATCCCCGCGCAGGTGAGCGGCGCCGGCAAGGCCAGGATCGTCATCGAGACGCCGCCACAAGGCACCCTGTCGCTTGGCTGCACGCATATCGACGACCGGGCCCTGCAACGCTTCCGGTCCTTTGTCGGGCGGCGGATGCGCGCCTTCGGCACCGACCACCTGCACTACGGCGATCCCCGCGGCAGCCGCGAACTTCGCACCGCCATCGGCGATCATCTGTTGTCGGCACGCGGGCTGCGCTGCGATCCGGACCAGATCATGCTGGCCTCGGGAACCCAGCACGCCCTGCGGATCGTGCTCAGCGCCATTCTCAAGCCGGCCGATCAGGTCTGGTGCGAGGACCCCGGCTATCCCGCCGCGCGGCGCGCCATCGAGCATTGCGGCTACCGCCCGGCCCCGGTTCCAGTCGACGCATCAGGTTTGATCGTCGCCAAAGGCCGCACGTCAGCGCCATCGGCGCGCGCGGCCTATGTGACGCCCTCGCACCAGTTTCCACTCGGCGTGCAGATGTCGATGAGCCGCCGCCTAGAACTGCTCGATTGGGCTAGGGATGCCGATGCCTTCGTGCTGGAAGACGATTACGACAGCGAGTTCAGGTATGACGGCGCGCCATTGCTGTCGCTTGCCGGCATCGATCATTTGCAGCGCGTGATCTACATGGGCACGTTTTCAAAGACGCTGTTTCCCGGCTTGCGCATCGGCTATTGCGCGCTGCCCGAGAAGCTGATCGGGCCGGTGACGACGGCGCGCGCCGCGCTCGACCGCTTTCCCGGCACGCTGCTGGAAGGCGCTGTCGCGGATATGCTGAATTCCGGCGCGTTCGCTGCCAATCTGCGCAGGGTGCGCGGACTCTACCGCGAGGCCCGCGACGTGCTGGCCTCGACACTGTCGTCGGCTTCGGAAGGCCGCCTCTCCGTGCCGGTGCCGTCGCAAGGCCTGCATCTGGTGGCGCGGTTCGATCCGTCGGTCGAGGCGCAGGTTGCAGCCCACGCCAAATTCGCGGCCGGCGTCGAAGGCTGGCTGCTGGCGGACACCTATGCGCGCGCGCAGCCGCTGCCGGGATTTGTGCTGGGATTTGCCGGCCACCCGCTTCCGCAACTGAAAGCGTCGGCCGAGAAACTGGCAAAGGCATCGCTGGCGGCGATGCGGGCCAACCGGAAGCCGGACACCGGCGGAACCGGCAAATCGCGAAGGCCGGCGTCGGCGCGATCCCGATCGGCGCGCTAACTTTGCGCCCTAGGAGAATCGCCGCCGCATCCGCTAAATGCATTGAATCGTCGTCACGATGGAGACACCGGATGCCAGGCAATCGCAACGTCCTGTATCTCATCATCAGTGTGCTGGTCGTTGCCGTCGGCGTGCTCGGCTACAATCTCTATCAGGCCAAGAAACAGCCCGAGGGCGTGCAGATCAATCTCGGCCCCGACGGGTTGAAGATCCAGAGCAAGTGAGGGAGGTCAATTTGGCAATCACGAAGGCCGTGACGGCCGCGGCTCTTGCACTTCCCGCCGGCCTTGCCCTGTGCCTGCTCGCCTCACCGGCCGCCGCGCAGCAGGTCGTCCCCAATGAGCGCAACATCTTGGATCTGCGGCTGGGTCAGCGCATCCTTGTCGACGACGGAACATGCCCGGCTGGACAGATCAAGGAAGTCTCGGGCTCGCAGATGACGACGTCGGGCGTGCTGCGCGTCCGCAAATGCATTGCGCGCCTGGGGACGAAGCAGAGGCGGTAGGGTGCGCACTCATTAAACCGCGATAGTCGCTATCTCAGGCAGGCGAGCCTGCCTTCGCGCGAATGGCCATCGACCGCTTGAAAAGCGCGTTGGCATCGGCGTAGCGGCTCTGATACTTGTAGAGACGGGCCAGGTTTTCCAGGACATCCGCGAGGTCCGGATGGTTCGGGCCGACCGTCTTTTCGAAGGTGGCCACCGACCGCTTGTAAAGCCGCTCGGCGTCGGCGTTGCGGCCCTGCCGCCCATAAACAGCGGCCAGATTGTTCAGCGCCTGCGCAACATCAAGATGGTCGCGACCGAACGCTTTCTCGGTCAAGGCTATCGACCGCTTGAGCAGCCGCTCGGCATCGGCATAACGATGCCGGTTGGTGTAGACATCGGCCAGGTTATTCATCAAAACCGTGGCGTTCGGATCGCTCGGACCGTGCGCCCTCTGGAGAACGGCCAGCCCGCGCTTGAACAGCCGCTCGGCCTGGTCGTATCGACCCTGATTGCTATAGAGAGCGGCCAGGTTGCTCAGCGCCAGCACGATGTCCGGATCGTCAGGACCGACCGTTTTCTCACGAATGGCGATCGACCGCTTGAGGAGCGGCTCCGCCTCGGCAAAACGCTCTGTCGTGCGGTAGAGTTCGCCGAGATTATTCAGCACGCTTGCGACTTCGGCATGGTCCGGACCGAGTGTCTTCTCCTTGATAGCCAATGAGCGCTTGTACAGTGGCTCGGCAACGGCGTATTGACCCAGATTGTAGTGGATCGTGCCCAGGTCATTCAGCGGCATCGCGACCATTGCATCATCGGTACCAAACTCCTTCTCGCGAATGGCCAGCAACTGCTGGGCCAGCGGAAGCGCTGCCGCGTACTTTCCGACCCGATAAAGTTCCTTGGATTCCTGGTTGAGACGGCTTGCCTCATCCTGCTCGGCGTAGGATGGCACGATGACTGACAGGCTCAGGGCCAGCGCGGTGACCGCAATGCGGATAGATGCTTTCATGGCCTTCATCACATATGCCTCCGTCGCGGTTCTTCCGCGACATACGCGCCTTTTGTGTCTTCAGAGGCCAGAGAGGTTCATACTGACGGGTCACCGCGCAGTTGTCGCCATACTGAAACCGACGACGGCAACAGGAGCACGGGCCTGCTTTCAGGCTATTGCGTTTGCACGCCTCGCCGTCCAGCGAAGCTTGAATCAGGAAATTGTAAGCGACTTGTTTACGTGGCAGCGGCTCGGTTGAAAGACTTGAGAACGAAGAAGGCGCCCGCGCCGTAGACGACTGCATTCACAACCCACGCAACAGCGACGCCCCAGGCAGACTCCCCTACTATTCCCCAGAAAACGATCGCTGCGGTCAGGCCTGCAAGTCCTAAGCCTGACCAGCCGCTTGTGCTTGGTATGGCCAGAAGTACCGACGAGATAATCGCGCCGATCGCCATTGCGATGATAAGCTTCTTCTTCATTCAGACGCCTAGCAATCCGGAAACAATTGCAACGAAGAAAATTGATGCAAGCCCGAGTACCATGCCTATGGCGACCTTCACCGTAGGCCCGTCGATTTTCTTATCGAGCCAGGTGCCCACCTTCATGAACACGGAATGTGCCCCCGCCCACAGGAGGTCTTTTATGAATTCGGACAGCAACATGTCACTTAGTCGCGCCGGCCCTGCCGGGGTTCAACTGCCGCCGTCGTAAGCATTCCTGTTGCAAGTTCCCATACGCGACCATCGATTCGCGCCGTCTCGCCAGCCCGCCGAACCTTACCAACTGCCGTATTTGCCGACGATTCCACGCCAAACGGCGTCGCGCTCGCGGGCAAATGATTCCTTTCCGACACTGGCGTTCTTGGCCACCGCAGTGATCACCATCACGAGTTTAAGCCCGGGGTCGACAAAGATCGACTGGCCGTAAACGCCCAGCAAGGCAAACCTTCGCTTCTCGCCGGGGTAGAGCCAGAACTGATAGCCGTATCCGAAATACGGCGTGGCCTTTCCCGGCGCGAACGCCTGGGGTTGCCGGTGCCAGTCGGTCGCATCCAGCAGATAATCTTTCGGCACGATCTGCTTGCCGCCGACCGCGCCATCATTGGCGAGCAGCATTCCGAGGCGTCCGTAGTGGCGCAGGGTCGCATTGAAACTGCCCGAGCCGGTTTCGGTGCCGTCGGTGGTCCGCACCCACGTCGCATCGGCCTCTGCGCCCATCGGCTGCCACAGCCGCGCGGTCAGATATTCGCTGAGCGTGGTGCCGGTCACCGCGCGAAGCAGCACGGCCAGGATGACGGTCTCGCTGGAGGCATAGTGAAAGCGCGCGCCCTGCACCGCTTCGCGCGTCTGGAATTGGCGTAGCGCTGATATCGAGCCCTCGCGGTTACGGGCAATCGTGAACCGCGTCAGATCGTCATTGCCGTCGTAGGCTTCCTTGAACTGCACGCCGGACGACATTCGCAGAACATGGCGTATGGTGGTCTCGCCATAGGGACTGCCCGCAAGCTTTGGCACGTATTTCGAAACCAGATCGTCCAACGAACCGATCCTGCCTTCGGCAAGCGCCATCCCGACGGCAAGGCTGACGATGGATTTCGCCATCGAATGCGAAACGAAGCGATCCGCCGGTTTTCGATCGTATTGGTAGCGCTCGAACAGGATGGTGCGGTCCTTGATGACAAGCAATCCGGTGACGCGCTGGTGGCTGAGAAAATCGTCTAGCGTCCAGCTCTGGTTTTCGAACCGGTAGCCGAGCTTTGCATCGCCGCCGGCAGCGGCAAGCGGCAGCGGAGACACCGCTTTGCTCAGCCTATTGTGCGGCAGTATCTCGTCGAGATGGCTGAACGATTCGACCCGCACGCCTTCATCGAAGAACCAGCTGGCGCGGGTGCCGAGCGGGTAGCCCTTAGCCTTTCCCAACAGGTCCTCGTCGGGAGCGGCAAGGGCCGGCAACGCAAGCACCAGAAGGAAGCATGACAGCAGAATTCGTCCCGGCTGCATCGGCTGGCTCACGCGCGCGGGTTAACGCAATCGCGTGCATCCCGGGAATCATCGATCAACCATTGCCTTACAATCGCTGCCACCGACCTGGCAACGGCTTCGATTCTTGGGAGGTTTTGGGGATGAGCGTCCGAGGATATTAGTTCGACGACGGCTCGAACATGCATTGCAGCGTCGGCTTGGCGATCTTGGTGAAGGTCGGGCCGATTTCGGACTGCTTCGACGCCGGCACCCAGGCGGTCTCGATCGTGGGCACGCCGGTCTCGCTGATGCCACGCAGCAACGCTTCGCGCAGGTCGTTGTCCTCGACGGTCGCGGCTGCATGATCGTGCAAGCAAGTGCAAACGGTTTCCGGATGCGCCCAGCGTCCCACCATGTGGGGTGCGCACTGCCGTACGAACTCACCGCGGGGATCGGGGAGCTTGAACATCGAGCCGATCGGCCCCTGCTGGAACCGCATCTGCGCCGTTAACTGGGTTTGGGCCTGGGCTGAAGCGCCCAGCAGGCAGGAAACCAAAATCGCAGCGGCACCAAAACGTACAAACATACTGAGCCTTTACCGGCAAATTCTCTTGCGAGCTGTTAGCTGCGCTTAGTTGACAGCTGCGACAACGATCGACTGCGGAGCCGAGGTCGTCACCGGCGCGCCGTTGTAGGAGAAGGTGCCGATGCCGGGCAAGCCCTGATCCGAGGAACCAGCGATCGAGGGACCGGCCAGGATGAAGGCGAAGGCGAGGATGAAGCTGATGGTCCGCATTTGACTGTCTCCGGTTTGGGTGCCGGCGTCCCCGCCGTTTCGTTGGCAGAGTGATAACCAACGGCTGTTTCCGGATATCTGCGCCAGAAGCGGAAAATGGTTTCATCGCAGGGGTGAATTGTTTCGTCGGTCCGCCGGGACGAAACATTGACGAGAAAAACCCAATGATTTCAATATAGTGATCAATGGCTGGACAGAGGTACAGGTCACCTGAGAGCCGGGGCCATTCTACTTTGCATGGGGTTGTTTTCGCGATTTTGAGTCTGGGCCCTGCCGCGTACCGCCGAAGGAAGAGAGGCGAAACTGCCTCACTCGCTGTCGACGGCGCTCAAATCGGGTGCGGGTGTCACCACCGGCGAACCGCAATAGGTGAACGTCCCTACCCCAGGCATGTCGCGATCAGCGCTGCCGGCCAGCGACGGGCCGGTCAGGACGACAACCAGGGCAATTATGCAGCTGAGGGCGCGCATCGGGTGTGTCTCCATTCACCATCTGGCGATGAGACGCCCCTAACGGTCGGCGGGTTCGACGCCGTCGCAAGTTCTTCATCCAAATTTCTTAATCATTGTCTGGTGAATAGGCCGCAGCGCAGCAAACTCAACTGTGAACCGAAGCGTCGGTCCGACCGACTCAAGCAAACACCCGTGCAACTTTTCCCGTTGGTTCGGCGTTGTTCTCTCTCATAATCCAACAAAGGATAGCCGTCGTGGGCAATGGCAACATCAGTGTTGGCAATCAATCCTCGCCCCGCAAATCCGGCCAGCAACAGATGGCTGGTGCGATGTCGCAGCAGGGCGCACCGATCATGGGCGACAATCAGTGCTCGCCGCAAAAGTTTGTGCGGCTGGTCGGCTGCCACGAGCCCAAGGCCAGGGGCCCTGAAAACAAGGACTGCTCAGAGGTCCGCCCACATCCCAATCCGGTGAAACGGTAAGCTCCGGGATAGCTGCCTAGCCCGGACCACTAATGGACGAACTCGCCACATTTCTGCACCGCGGCGTCGGCGGCTCCCCAAGGCATGACCGGCACCGAAGATGTCGAGTTCTTGGGTGACCCCTCGATCAGCCGGTCCGAATATACCATGTAGACCAGCACGTTCCGCTTGGGGTCGCAGCCGCGGACAATCTGCATTTTCTTGAAGAATAGCGAACGGCGCTGGCGAAACATGTCGTCGCCCTGGGACATCTTGCCCTTGAACCGGATCGGCCCGATCTGGCGGCAAGCCAGTGAAATATCTGAAACTTCCTCGGCAAGCCCGAGCCAGCCCTTGTAACCGCCCTTCTCCGGTACCGTAAAATGGCAGGCCACTCCGTCGACCTCGGGATCGTCGACGCCGTAGGTCGCAAGCTTGTCATTTGGGCTCAGCCATTTGAACACGGTGGAGCGGCGAAAAATCAGGTCCGGCTCGTCGGCGGCAAAGGCCGGGCCGGCATGCCACACCACCGCGGCCAACACCGCCAACGACACGCCCAAGGCCAGATTTCTCCATGACTTGTCACACTTACCGATGGCCTTGAATGTCATTTCTATCTCCGCTGAAGGACCCACCGGTTATGTAATGTGCAAATGCCGCACAGGAAGGCTGAGGAACGGAGCGGGGGAGCTCGCGTTTAACGGAATGTGAGGCTTTTTTGCTACGCTTGCGGCGAAAAGCGCGGGTTTAGAGGGCTTAAGCTGGTGAACGCTTTTCGCGTCTGCAACAACAAATGATCATCGGAACATCGGATTCGAACGATCTGGACTCAGGGAATTTGGGCGTGAGCGGGCATCGGCTTTTTGGGTTGAATAGTACGAGCGTAAGCAGTGCGAACCAGCGATTTTGGCAAATAGCTATTCTGGTTGCCGCAGGCACCATCGGCGCCTCCTCCCATGCCGACGCCGCCCTGTATTATTGGCAGGATTCCGACCCCAGCTTCTACCGGCCGGCACCGTCAGCCCAGCCGCGCAAGCAGCGCGCCCGCAAGCCCTCGAAGGCTATGATGGCCGCCGAAAAGGAAATCAGCGCCAAGCCGCAGGGCCCCCTGATCATCGCGATCTCGATCAACCAGCAAAAGGTCAGGGTCTACGACGCCAACGGAATCTTCGCGGAAAGTCCGGTGTCGACTGGCACGAAAAGCCATCCGACCCCGATGGGCGTGTTCAGCATCATCCAGAAGCACAAGATGCACCACTCCAACATCTACAGTGGCGCGCCGATGCCCTTTATGCAGCGCATCACCTGGTCGGGTGTCGCGATGCATGCCGGCGCCCTGCCCGGCTATCCGGCGTCGCACGGCTGCATCCGTTTGCCGATGGCCTTTGCCGCGAAGATGTGGAACTGGACCAAGATGGGCGCCCGGGTCATCGTCACGCCCGGCGAAATGACGCCTTCGAGTTTCTCGCACCCGCTATTGGTGGCGCAGAAGGTCGTAGCGCAACCTGTGGCCGCCGACGAGCCGATGTCGGACGCGCCGGCGGTTAAATCTGACAAGGGCGCGGACGCTGGATCGGCAATCAAGCCCGCGCAGTCCGAAGCGAGCCTGGAATTGCGTTCGACCGTCGGTCACGGCAGCCCCGATCGGACGCCGTTGCGCGAACGAACCCACACTGCAGATGCCCGCGGAGCCATGCCGGCGGCCAATGCCGCTACGATGTCCGATGCTTCGTCCTCGGCGAGCAGACTGCCGGTGTCCGGCGATGCTGCGAAGTCCGAGCCGGTGAAATCGGACGCTGAGGCAGAGCCCGCCAAAAGCGCCGACGGCGCGTCCACCGACAGGAAGCCGGCCGAAGTGACATCGTCCGAGTCCAAACCGTCGGATGCTGCAACGGCCGAGGTCAAATCGTTTGAGACAGGCGACACGACCAAGAGCGAAATCTCCGCCAGCGACACCCCGGTCGAGGCCAAATCGGCTGACGTGAAACCGGATGAGGCGAAGTCGGACGAGGTGAAAACCGGGACGCTCAAGGTGGACGCGCCCAAGGTCGATACAACGAAAACTGAAGCACCAAAGGCAGCGGGGAAACCGGCAGAGCCCGTCAAGGCGATCGCCGATGCACCTGCCGTCGCGCGCGATGTGAAGAAGGATCCGTCGCGCCTGCCAGGCGTCGAGAAGGCCGCGGCGAAGCCGGAACCGAAGCGCACCGGGCAGATCGCAGTGTTTGTCAGCCGCAAGGATGGCAAGCTTTACGTGCGGCAGAATTTCACGCCGCTGTTCGACGTGCCCGTGACGATCGCGCCAAGCGAGCGGATGCTGGGCACGCATGTGTTCACGGCGGAAGTCGACAAGAACGATCCCAATCTCCTGCGCTGGTCGGTGGTGTCACTGCCGGTGACCGCCCGCAACGCGGCCCTCAAGGAAGAAGACGAGCGCGCCTCGCGGCGGCGCAAGGTCGCCGGCGGAGCCCCGGCCGAGGCCAAGCCGGCACCGGCGTCGAACAGCCCGGCCGAAGCACTGGACCGCATCAGCGTGCCACCGGAAGCGATGGCGCGCATCACCGAGGCCCTGACGACGGGCGGCTCGATCGTGGTGTCCGATCACGGCATCAATACAGGCGAAACCGGCGAAGGCACCGACTTCATCGTTCCCTTGCGCTAACTCGCCATAACAGCTTGTTGAGCGGCGCCGGTTCACCGGCTCTGCTATGCTTTGCGCCGATGAATTTCGCGCGAGGCCGTCCATGATCGACCGCAGAACCATGATGACGGCAACGCTGGCCGCCATTGCGGGCATCGGCTCGGCCCGGATCGCCAACGCGCAGGCCGGCATGAGCCGGATCACTGCCTACGCGTTTTCGTTTGGCGGATTGGCCGGCGGCGATATCAGGCTTTCGGAATATGCCGGCCGTCCGCTCCTGATCGTCAACACCGCCTCGCTTTGTGGCTTCACGCCGCAATATAAGGGGCTGCAGGAATTGTGGACGCAGTTCAGCGACCGCGGCCTGATGATCGTCGGCGTTCCCTCCAACGATTTCGGCGGCCAGGAACCCGGCGGCGCGACCGAAATCGCAGCGACCGCACAGCACCATTACGGCGTGACCTTCCCGATATCGGCCAAGGCCATCGTCAAAGGGCCGAATGCGCATCCGTTCTACAAATGGGCAGCAGAAGCACGGCCAAAGGATGTTCCGCGCTGGAACTTTCACAAATATCTAATCGGCCGCGACGGCTATATCGCCGAAGTCTTCCCGGAATCCGTCGACCCCTCGGATACGCGGGTGAAGACCGCGATTGCGCGGTCGCTCGCACAAGGTGTTTCCGAACGAAGCGGCTAACGGGTCGCTTGCGGGCAATGCGTGGAAACAGCGGGAATAATCCCCTGAATTAACCGGTTCGGCGACAAATCGGCGGCCCTGTATGACCGCCGTTGCCTTGGCGAGGCCGCTGCAACTAGGCTATTGTGCGTTGGGGCGGGAAGCGGCCGAACGACGGCAAAGCCGGCATCGGACGCGGGATCATTTAAGGAAAACAAGATGCGTATTGCGGCAGGGTTGATCTTTGCAGGCGCGGTTTCGTTGTTGACCTCGAGCGCGGCCTGGTCGCAGACGCCGCCAGCCAAGGGCGCCGCTGCGCCCCCGGCGGCCGCTCCAGCACCCGCTGCCGCCGCGCCTCAGGCAGCTCCTGCCCCAAAGGCCGCGGCCGCTCCGGCCCGGCCTCCTTGCACCAACCCGAACGCACTCGGCGTCGGCCGCACCGTCGAGATCGACACAACAGGCGGCCCCGGCTTCGGCTTCGAGCATTTCAAGGATCTGGATTTCCTGCGCGACAAGGAAGTCGTCTTGACGTTCGACGACGGCCCGTGGCCGGTGAATACGCCCTCGGTGCTGAAGACGCTCGCCGAGGAATGCACCACCGGCATCTTCTTCCCGATCGGCAAGCACGCCACCTATTATCCGGAAATTCTCAAGCAGGTCTACGCGGCCGGCCACGCGGTCGGTTCGCACACCTGGTCGCACGCCGCCCTGGTCAACAAGAAGCTAAGCGAGGATCAGCGCAAGGAAGAGATTGAGAAAGGTTTTAGCGCCGTCAAGTGGGCATTGGGCGGCACCTCGCCGGCGCCGTTCTTCCGCTTTCCGGCGCTGCAGCACCCGCCGGAAATCGTCACCTATCTCGGCACGCGCAACATCGCGATTTTCTCCTGCGATCTCGACTCCTTCGATTTCAAGGCAAGCAAGCCGGAGAAAATCATCGAGACGGTGATGCGCAAGGTCGACAAGCTCGGCAAGGGCATCATCCTGATGCACGACTTCCAGAAACACACCGCGGAAGCCCTGCCCGAGCTCCTGAAGAAGCTGAAGGCTGGCGGCTACAAGGTGGTGGCGATGCGCGCCAAGGCGCCAATACAGACCCTCCCGCAATTTGACGAGAGTCTACTGAAAGACGCCAAACTGCCGACGGTGAGTTCGCGCCCGGTTTCCAGCGTCGTGCAGACGATCTCGGAATAATCGGCTTCGACTCGGCGACAAGTCCATGCCGGCGCTGCGCATCGAAGGCTACGTTATCGTCTCGGCGGACGGCATGCTGGCGAACGCCAGCAATGTCATGCCTGACGATTTGAAATTCGAGGGCGACAAGCAGTTCTTCACGGCCGCCCTCGACCGCGCCGACCTGATCCTGCACGGCCGCAATTCCTACGAAGACCAGCCGAACTCGCCGCGGCGCAGGCGGCTGATCCTGACGCGAAAGGTTCGCACGATTGCGCCCGATCCATCCAATGCCAACGCCACGCTGTGGAATCCGGCTGGCGCCTCCTTTGAGGCCGTCTGCGAGCAGACCGGAATACGCGCCGGCACGGTCGCCGTGATCGGCGGCCCCTACGTGTTCGGCATGTTCATGGACCGCTACGACGTATTCTGGCTGTCACAGGCCCCGCACGTGCGGCTGCCGGACGGCGAGCCCTGCTTCCCCGGGGTGCCCGCGCGCTCGCCGCAGCAGGTGTTGGCGTCGCACGGATTACGCGCCGGACAACCGAAAATACTCGACCCGGCGGCTGACGTCACCGTCACGCCGTGGCGGCGGACCTGAACACACGTCCGCCGCTCTAGTCTAGACGTCGTAGGCAGGTTCCGACGACCGCGGCCCGCGGCCGTAGCCCGCGATCATGAACAGGGCGCCGACGATCGACAGATTCTTCAACGCGTCGATCAGCGTCTTGGCGTTCTCGGGCGAGGCTTGATTCCAGAAATCGTGGAAATAGAAGGTGGCGGTCAGCACGAAGAAGATCAAAAGGATCGCAAAGAACCGTGCGCCGAAATTAACCGCGATCATCAGCCCGGCGATGATCTCGAACCCGCCAATCGAAAGCGCCAGCAATTGCGGCGTCGGCATGCCCGTGATGGTTTCGAGCTGCGAGGTATAGGGCGCGAGCAGCGTGGGAATGGTCACCTTGGACGCGATAAAATCCGCCGTCTGCTGGATGCCGAAGAGCTTGGTCGCTCCCGTGTAGATGAAGAGCACGGCGAACAAAACTCGCCCGAAAGTAAAGAACGCTGGCATGGGTCGGCCTCACTGGATGGCAATGCAATGTCACAAGCGGTCGCGCAAGGCGATTATGAGCGTTTCGCCCCTGCTTTTCAAACGATCAAATCGAAACCATCCGCGTTAGAACCCGTCGACATCAACTAGCCGAACAGAGTCGGTTGCGCACGGCCGGCACGCTCCTGGGCCTCGACGGCGGCAACCGCCGTCATGTTGAGAATGCCGCGCGCGGTCACCCCCGGGGTAAGGATATGCGCCGGGCGCGCCGGGCCGATAAGGATCGGCCCTACCGGCAGCGCATCCGCCAGCGTCTTGATCATCTGGTAGGCGACGTTGGCGGTATCGAGATTCGGCATGATCAGGATGTTGGCATCGCCTTCCAGCTTCGAATGCGGCAGCACGAGCTTGCGCGCAGCCGCCGATAGCGCGGTATCGCCCTGCATTTCACCATCTGCCTCGATCTCAGGGTGCTTTGCCTGCAGCAATGCGGTGGCGAGACGCATCTTGCGCGACGACTCGGTATCATAGCTGCCAAAGTCCGAATGTGACACGAAGGCAACGCGGGGCTTCATGTTGAAGCGCTGCACGTGGATCGCCGCCAGCGACGCCACCTCGGCCAATTCCTCGGCGCTCGGATTGGGCCTCACCTGCGTGTCGGCTATGAAATAGGAGCCCTTGCTGGTGATCATCATCGACAATGCCGCAAAATCGCTGACGCCCGGCAGGAAGCCGACGATTTCCCGGACATGGCGCAGATGGCTCATATAGCGGCCCTCGACGCCGCAGATCATGGCGTCGGCCTCGCCGCGAACCACCGCCAGTGCTGCGATGACGGTGGCGTTGGTGCGAACCACGGTGCGCGCGGCCTCAGGCGTGACGCCGCGCCTTCCGGCGACATCGATATAGGTCTGGACGTAGGAGCGGTAGCGCGGATCGTCCTCAGGATTGACGAGGTCGAAGTCCTGCCCGGCCTTGATCGAAAGCCCGAACCGCTTGATCCGGGCTTCGACCACCGACGGCCGCCCGACCAGGATCGGCCGCGCCAGTTTCTCTTCGAGCACGACCTGGGTGGCGCGAAGCACGCGCTCATCCTCGCCCTCGGCGTAGATCACCCGCACCGGCTGGGACTTCGCCTTGGCGAATACCGGCTTCATGACGAGGCCGGAGCGGAACGCAAAGCGCTCCAACAGCATGGTGTACTCGTCGAAATTCTTGATTGGCCGTGTCGCCACGCCGGAATCCATTGCGGCCTTGGCGACCGCCGGCGCGATGCGCAGGATCAGGCGCGGATCGAACGGGCTCGGGATCAGCGAGCCCGGTCCAAAGCCCTGGGTTTCGCTGCTGTCAAAGCCCTGCGCCACCGCGTCCGACGGCGGATCGCGGGCGAGCTGTGCGATCGCGTCCACCGCGGCGTGCTTCATTTCCTCGTTGATGCCGGTGGCGCCGACGTCGAGCGCGCCGCGGAAGATGAACGGGAAGCACAGGACGTTGTTGACCTGGTTCGGGAAGTCGCTTCGCCCGGTGCAGATCATCGCGTCGGGGCGGGCTTTGCGTGCTTCGTCCGGCATGATTTCCGGATTCGGATTGGCCAGCGCCATGACCAGCGGCTGATCCGCCATCGCCTTGACCATTTCCGGCTTCAGCACGTTGGGCGCGGATAGGCCGAGGAAAATATCGGCGCCGCCGATCACGTCGGCTAGCACGCGCGCGCTGGTCTTCTGCGCATAAACCGCCTTCCAGCGGTCCATCAGCGTGTTGCGGCCCTCGTGTACGACGCCGTCGATATCGCAGACCCAGATGTTCTTGTGTTGCGCGCCGAGCGACACCAGAAGATTGAGGCAGGCGATCGCGGCTGCACCGGCGCCTGAGCAAACGATCTTGACGTCGGCGAGCTTCTTGCCGTTCAGCAGCAGCGCGTTGGTGATCGCCGCAGCGACGATGATGGCGGTGCCATGCTGGTCGTCGTGAAACACCGGGATCTTCATGCGCGCCTTGAGCTGCGCCTCGATCTCAAAGCACTCCGGCCCCTTGATGTCTTCCAGGTTGATGCCGCCGAAGGTCGGCTCCAGCGCCGCCACCGTCTCGACCACGCGCTCGATCGTGTCGGCGGCGATCTCGATGTCGAAGACGTCGATCCCGGCGAATTTCTTGAACAGGACCGCCTTGCCTTCCATGACCGGCTTCGACGCCAGCGGGCCGATATTGCCGAGGCCGAGCACGGCCGTCCCGTTGGAGACCACGGCGACCAGGTTGGCGCGGGCAGTCAGGGTCGCCGCTTCAGCCGGATTGTTGGCGATTTCGGTACAGGCGGCCGCAACGCCCGGCGAATAGGCCAGTGCCAGGTCGCGCTGGTTGGCGAGCGGCTTGGTGGCCTGGATTTCCAGCTTACCGGGCCGCGGCAGCCGATGGTACGCCAGTGCCGCGGAATGGAGATCTTCAGAATAAGACGACATGCATACTCCCGCGTTTCCGGTCCCGATCTTTTGTTTCTTCGCCACGTCCGGACGAGGTCAGATTGCCGGCAGATTGAGCCGGATGTGAAGCACGCGCAACCGCTTGGATGCAACAGCTGATGGCGCCCCCATCAACAGGGCGCAGGGGCTGGCGGATCGACGCAAACGATCGAACCCGGTACCATGACCCCTCCCCATCCCCGGTCATTCGACCGACAACGGCAAATTGCCTTCCGCCCAACCGGCAACCGGAGCTGCCCGAATGGTAAAGGTTCTGAGCGGCCTGGTTGCCGCAATCGTGATCGCGGTGGGAGGTTTCTTCGGCTTTCAGTTCTATACCCAGCATCGGATAGCCAGCGAGGTCGACGCCGCGCTTGAACAGATTCGCGCGGCGGGAGGCAAGGCGAGCCATGGCAAGGTGTCGTTCGACCTGCTGAGCCGTACGGTCACGATCGCCGAGATCGCGGCTCAATCGGCGGCGCAACACCCGACCAGCGTCAAGATCGGCAGCCTCACGGCCTCTGGCGTCAGCCAGCCGGACGCGGCGCGCTTCTCCGCCGAGAACATCGACATCACCGATGTCGAGATCGGCGCGGCCATGGCCCCGCAGGCGGCTCTGAGCCTCGCCTACAAGGTGCCGCGGATCATTGTGAAGGACTATTCCGGCCCCGCCAGCCTCCAGCGGCTGCCGGCTTCGTCGTCTTTTGCCGACGTCTACCGGTCCGTACTCGAGCAGTTCGCAGGCGTCACGGCGGCGTCGATCACGGCCCCCAGCCTGACCGGAACCATCAACTCCGGCCTTGCCACGCCGGGCGGTGGCGAGGTCGCGTATACGGGCCTTGCGATGCAGGACATCAAGGACGGCAAGGTCGCCAGCGCCAAGATCGATGGTGCGGTGTTCACCGTCAACGCCCAAGGCGCGGGGGGCAAGCCCGACAAGCTCACCGGCAACCTCGCCAATATCGCGGGCTACGACATCGACAGCCGCGCGGTGGCCGCGATGTTCGATCCGCAGAAGGCCAGCGACGACCAATATTACCGCGCCTACCGCCAGATCACGACGGGGCCCTATGTCGTCACCTCCGCGCAAGGCCTCAACATGCGGATCGATGGCATCACGATCGATGATCTGGGCTTGCGGCCCTCGCGCATGCAAGTGCCGGATCTGCTGGCGATGATACCTGCGCCCGGCGCCGCGCCGCCAACGCCGGCGCAGGCGCGCGCGCTGATCGAGAAGGTGGCCAAGCTGTACGAGGGCATGCGGATCGGCAATGCCGAGATGCGCGGGTTCTCGGTGGAGACCCCGCAGGGCCCCATCAAGCTGTCGGCGATGCGGCTCGATCTGGACAATGGCAAGGTCAACGAATTCGCGATCGAAGGCGTCGATGGCCGCGCTCCCGAAGGGCCGGTCAAGCTTGGTCGCTTTGCCCTCAAATCCCTCGACGTCGCCAATCTGCTGCGGCTGTCGGCGCAGTTCGCCGGTTCGCCGCCGCCGCCCGACAAGGCGCTCGACATGATTCCGCTGATCGGGGGCGCTGAACTCAGGGGACTGGTGGCCCCCTTCAAGAACACCGGCAAGCAGGTCAGCATCGAACAGTTCAGCCTGGACTGGGGGCAGTTTGTCGGCCCGATCCCGACCAAGGTCCGCATGACCACCAGGATGACGACGCCTCTCGACGCCTCCGATCCAATGCTGAAGGCGCTGATCGCGGCTGGCCTCGACAAGGCAGTCATCGATAATGACGTCGGCGCTGTTTGGACGGAGGCGACGAAGACGTTCGCACTGGAGCCGGTGTCGCTCGAACTGGGCGGGCTCCTCAAGGCAAATGCGCGGCTGTCGCTCACCAACGTGCCTCGCGGGGTGTTCACGCTCAACCCGGTGCAGGCGGCGGCAATGGCCGAGCAGATCGAGGCCGGCCCGCTCGAGTTCGTGCTGCGCGACACCGGCGCGGTCGACATCGCGGTTGCCCAATATGCCCGCCTTCAGGACGTGAGCCGCGAGGCGGCGCGGAGCGCTATCGTCGACATGATCCGGTCGGCCCGCGAACCGGCCGCGGGCTATCCCGACGTGCTCGCGGCGCTGGACGCCGTCGCTCGCTTTGTCGAGACGCCGCGGCAAACGTTGAATGTCAAACTCACGCCGCGCGGCAAGCTGCCGCTCCAGCAGCTCAACCAGCACATGAACGCCGACCCGTTGCTGGCGCTGGCGCAATTCCGGATCGAGGCTTCGACGGGACTCTAACCCTACGCTAGCCCTTGTCCGGCAGGTTGAGCCGGATGTGCAGTTCGCGCAGCTGCTTGATCGCGACGTCAGACGGCGCGCCCATCAGCAGGTCGACGGCCTGCTGGTTCATCGGGAACAGCGAGATCTCGCGCAGGTTGGTGGTGCCGCAGAGCAGCATCACGATGCGATCGACGCCGGCCGCCATGCCGCCATGCGGCGGGGCACCGTACTGGAACGCGCGGTACATGCCGCCGAACCGCTCGACGACATCCTTCTCGCCATAGCCCGCGATCTCGAACGCCTTCACCATCGCCTCGGGCTTGTGGTTGCGGATGCCGCCGGAGGCGATCTCGTAGCCGTTGCAGACGATGTCGTACTGGAACGCCTTGATGGTCAGCGGGTCCTGCCCGTTGAGCGCATCGAGGCCGCCTTGCGGCATCGAGAACGGGTTGTGCGAGAAGTCGACCTTTTTCTCAGTCTCGTCATACTCGTACATCGGGAAGTCGACGATCCAGGCGAGCTCGAACCGGTCCTTGTCGATCAGGTTCAACTCCTCGCCGACTTTCGTGCGCGCGAGACCAGAGAACTTCCAGAATTTTTCCGGATCACCGGCGACGAAGAAGGCTGCATCGCCCTCCTTCAGCCCGAGCTGGCTCCGGATCGCGGCCGTCCGTTCCGGGCCGATGTTGTTCGCCAGCGGCCCCGCGCCCTCGCCGCCCTCGCGCCACATGATGTAGCCGAGGCCGGGCTGGCCCTCGCCTTGCGCCCAGGAGTTCATCCGGTCGCAGAACGCGCGTGACCCACCGCCGGGTCCGGGGATCGCCCAGACCTGGTTCTTCGGGTCTTCCAGCATCCGCGCGAACACCTTGAAGCCGGAGCCGCGGAAGTGCTCGGAGACATCCTGCATCTCGATCGAATTGCGCAGATCCGGCTTGTCGCTGCCGTATTTCTTCAGGGCTTCGGCGAACGGAATCCGCCGCCAGCCTTTTGTCACCGGCTTGCCTTTTGCAAACTCCTCGAACACGCCGGTAATCACCGGCTCCATCGACGCGAACACGTCTTCCTGCTCGACAAAGCTCATCTCGACGTCGAGCTGATAGAACTCGCCCGGCAGTCGGTCGGCGCGCGGGTCCTCATCGCGAAAACACGGCGCGATCTGGAAGTAGCGGTCGAAGCCCGACATCATCAGGAGCTGCTTGTACTGCTGCGGCGCCTGCGGCAGCGCGTAGAATTTGCCCGGATGAATCCGCGACGGCACCAGGAAGTCGCGCGCGCCTTCGGGCGAGGACGCGGTCAGGATCGGGGTCTGGAATTCGAAGAAGCCCTGCTCCTTCATCCGCTTGCGCATGGAATCGACGATCGCGCCGCGGGTCATGATGTTCTGGTGCAGTTTCTCGCGACGCAGGTCGAGGAAACGGTACTTAAGCCTTATGTCCTCAGGATATTCCTGCTCGCCAGCGACCGGCAGCGGCAGCTCGCCGGCAGGCCCCAGCACTTCGACCGCGCTGACATAGATCTCGATCTTGCCGGTCGGCAATTCGGCATTGACAGTGCCTTCGGGACGATGGCGCACCTTGCCGTCGATCCGCACCACCCACTCCGAGCGGAACTTTTCGACTTCAGCAAACGCCGGCGAGTCCTTGTCGGCCACGCACTGGGTGATGCCGTAATGGTCGCGCAGGTCGATGAACAGCACGCCGCCATGGTCGCGGATGACGTGGCACCAGCCCGAGAGGCGAACGGTTTCGCCGATGTGGCTGTCGCGGAGCGCGCCGCATGTATGTGACCGGTAGCGATGCATGGAAATCCCAAAAACTGATATTGGAGTTCGAATCGAGGGCCAGAATCAAGACAAGAATCGGGGAACAAGGCCTGCCCGAGCTGCGGCAGGGTTTACCCGACGAGGTCAGGCGCGGCAACCAGTGGCGGCCCCTGTTTTGGCCCAAAAAGCGGCATTTCGAACCTATCGGGCGTGAGCCCTTTGCCTATCCCCCGGGCGCGCCTATCTTTGTGGTCATGACCGTCCATTTCCCGTTCCAGAACACCTATGCGACGCTGCCGGCGAACTTTTTCGCCCGCGTGGCGCCCACCCCTGTGGCGGCCCCCCGGCTGATCAAGCTGAACCGGGCGCTGGCCGTCCATCTCGGCCTCGATCCGGAGGTGCTTTCCGGCCCTGAGGGCGCCGAGATCCTGGCTGGCAAACGCGTCCCCGACGGCGCCGATCCGATCGCGATGGCCTATGCCGGCCACCAGTTCGGGCATTTCGTCCCGCAGCTCGGCGACGGAAGGGCCATCCTGCTCGGCGAAGTCATCGACGCCGACGGCGTCCGCCGCGACATCCAGCTCAAGGGGAGCGGCCCGACGCCGTTTTCCCGCCGCGGCGATGGCCGCGCCGCGCTTGGCCCGGTGCTGCGGGAGTACATCGTCAGCGAAGCGATGTTCGCGCTCGGCATTCCGACGACGCGCTCGCTCGCGGCCGTCATCACCGGCGAGCGCGTGCAGCGCGAGACCATGTTGCCCGGCGCGGTGCTGACCCGCGTCGCCGCGAGCCATATCCGGGTCGGCACCTTCCAGTTCTTCGCCGCGCGCGGCGACACCGACGGCGTGCGCCAGCTCGCCGACCACGCGATTGCGCGCCACTATCCGGAGGCCGCCAAGGCTGAGCGCCCCTATCACGCGCTGCTGGAAGGCGTGGTGGCGCGGCAGGCCGAACTGGTCGCGCGCTGGCTTCTGGTCGGCTTCATCCATGGCGTCATGAACACCGACAATTCCTCGATCTCGGGCGAGACCATCGACTACGGCCCGTGCGCGTTCATGGACCATTACGACCCCGCGCAGGTGTTCTCCTCGATCGACGAGATGGGCCGCTACGCCTACGCCAACCAGCCGCAGATCGCGCTGTGGAATTTGACGCGGCTGGCCGAATGCCTGCTGCCGCTGTTTTCCGACGACAAGGACAAGGCGATCGAACAGGCGCAATTCATCCTCGGCGAATTCGCCGAAAAATTCACCAGCGCCTATCAGGCCGGACTGCGCGCCAAGATCGGCCTGTTCGATCAGCGTGACGGCGACGAGGCGCTGGTGCAGGACCTGCTCGATGCGATGGCCAAGAACCAGGCCGACTTCACCCTCACCTTCCGCCGCCTCGCCGACGCCGCGCTTGATGCCAACGACGACAGCGTCAGGGCCCAGTTCCTCGATCTCGCGGCGTTCGATGAGTGGGCGGCGCGCTGGCGGCAGCGTATTGCTGACGAACCGCAATCGGCGGCGGAACGACATGCCGCGATGCGCAAGGTCAACCCGGCCTTCATCCCGCGCAACCATCGCGTCGAAGCCGTGATCCAGGCCGCGATGAATAACAACGATTACGCGCCGTTCGAGGAGTTGCTGGGCGTGCTGGCAAAGCCGTTCGAGGACCAGCCGGAGTTTGCCGGCTATGCCGATCCGCCACAGCCGGAGCAGCGCGTGCTGCAGACGTTCTGCGGGACGTAAGGGTGTTGATTCCATAACCGCTTCGACGTCATTCGAGCGAGGCAGCAATTATGTCTCTCGTCGTCCCGGCGAAGGCCGGGACCCATACCGCGTGATCTCTCGATAAAGCCTCGGTAGCCGAGACCATTCGCAAAACTTCTCGCCGGGGTTATGGGTCCCGGCCTTCGCCGGGACGACGTGGACATAGCTTCGCGATCTCGCGGCGCATTGCGCCCGAGGTTTGCCAGAAATTTCCTTGCCCTCTCATCAAGAGGGCGCAGGGAAGACCGGGTGCGCGCTGCACCCGCGGTCTCGTGTGCGAATAGTGCAAAGAAAGCTGCACACGAGCATACAGGGCAGCGGAGAACACCCGGCCTTCCCTGCGCAATGGCTTTACGGCTTATGCCGTGATCTCCCCGGAGACGAGTTCTTGGTTGACTCCGTCGCTGCCGTTCCCGCTTGCGCTTCTCCGACAGCTTGACGCCTGCAACGGGCGCCAGGACCACACGGTTTTGCCGTACGCCCGTCCGCGCCGTCGTCTCAGCGCAAACAAGCGTCCACCGCAACCCGCCCAACGTCCGTGACGACGGCCGACGCCCTTCTGAGTAGGACGGGATGGGCAAAGATATGCACCTGATTTCCCTTCTGGTAAACAGAAATATTTTTTATTTTGGGGCTTGACACGATTTCCGTAAATCAGAACTGATTTGCCCGTCGGGTCGTTTTGTCGCGCCCAGGCGTCATTGCACGCAGGCCCGAACGGCCTTCGCGACCATCGCGGCGGCTGGCCTGCTTCAAGCCGATCGCATCGGATCAGGCGACAGACAGCTTTCCGGCCGCCCCGAACCCCGGCATGACGCCGCCAAGCATCGTGCCCAACGCCGCCAAACACGGCTTCACCATGCGGCGCTCGCACCAATTGCCCGGCGTATTGGAGAAGGAAAAGCCTGCCTTGCGCGCAAGCGCCTGCATCTCATTGTTGGTCCGCAGCGTATCACCAAAGATATGGCGGGCGCCGAATGCCGCCGCGAGGCGCTCGAGATTTGAAAGCAATGCAGAACCGATGCTGCAGCCCCGATGCTCATCGTGGACGGAAACGCCGAACTCCAGGCCGCCGGTTGCCCGATCGAACGCATAGCAGGCCTCGGCGACGATCGTTTCGACGCCATTCACCGTCATGACGGCGACCACAGCGAAGCGACTATCCGCGCTGGACCGAAACAACAAATCGAGATCCCGATCCGTGGGGCCATGGCTTGCGCCGGTGAACCGGTTACGCCGCGCGGCCGGCGACAGCGCCTCGAAGTAGGCCTGCAGCGCTTCGCGGTCATCTGGTTCAAGCAAGCGGATCACGACCGACTTACCGGTCCGCAACCGCACAATCTCGAAAACCGCCGCGGCTGTCGTGGCTACGAAGGCCGCGGCGACGTCGAGCGCTTCGCCCTGGAGCATTGGTGCGAGCGCGGGAGAGTCGCAATCCACAACCATCACTTCATGCCGCCATTCGATCGAATTCATGACCGGCTCCTCTGAACATACTGGTGAAGGGGTCGAGGAGGTCATGCCCTCCCCGGGAGCGCACTAGGCGGCAACGGGCTCGATATTCTGATATTTGACCACGTCGACCAACGCCTTGCGAGCGTAGAACAAGCGCGTCTTGATCGTCGCCTGTGGGAGGCCGATGATCTCGCTTGCTTCCTCGAGGGACTTGAGCGCGAAGTCGACGAGTTCAATCACCTCGCGATGAGCCGGCAGCAACCTCCTGAGATAGTGGTCGAGTTCCACGCTCGTCCTGGCGCATCCAAGCCGCAGCATCATCTGAGACAGATCGATGCCGGCCTCGTTCAGCCAGGAGATTCCGTTCTCTCGGGCCGATGCGCTGGTCTCGGCAGAAGTCGTTTGCATGATCGTCTCCTTATTGCGCTTCCATTCACGCGATGGAACGGACGAATAAGGAGGCCGCGTTTCTGCACGACTTCGTGAATTGCAGAGAATAGTTCTGTGGAACGGAAAATGGTTTCAGGTTCGCTTTCGCGGTGAAACCCTAAAACAGGATAAATTTTATTCAAATGATAGATATGCACGCGTCAAAGCGACGCCTGAACTCAGCTTGCGGCCAGCTCGGCGAACGTCCGGCCGGCAGCGGCGCGCAATGGCGAGCCCTTTGAGAGAATCGCGAGCAGTGCTGCGTGCTGATCGCCTTCCGCGCTTTCAAGCGTTGATTTTGCCCACAGATAGGACGCTTCGAAAACACGCTTGTGATTGTCGAACTCCATGACCTTGGCGCCAGGAATGGTCGGCGGACGCATCACAAAATCGGCGGGGCCCACCGGAATCGAATCCACGCGCTGATGCACGAGCAGGCTGCGCCAGAGCACGCTGACCGCTGATGGCGCCCTTGGCAGGCGCTTTTTGCCAAACGGCAGCAGCAGACTGGAAATCAGCTTGAGGCGTCCCGGAAGCGCATCGTAATCCACCTCGAAGCGTTCGATTTCCTGCTTGCCAAAATGGACCACCAGGTTGGGCCCGCGCTTCAGATTGTGCATCGGCGCAAGCGGGATGTTGTCGATCAGACAGCCGTCAACCAGCATCGAGCCATCCTTGGTGTAGAACGGCGGCAAGATGCCTGGAATCGAGGCTGACGCCCGCACGGCCTGCCACAGCGAACCGGTACGAATGACTTCGCCGGCCTGGGTGGAGAGATTGGTTGCCACGGCGGCAAACGGCTTCCAGCAATCCTCGATGTTGCAATCCGCCCCGAGCGCCTCCGCAAGCGCGCGGTCGAGGGCCTTGTGGTCAAGCAGGGAGTATCGCGGCCAGGTGGGACGCTTGAAACTCCGGCTCTTGACGAAGATATCGTCCGTGCCTCGATCAAGATCTTCAGCTTCGAGGTTCTTGGCGAAGCCGGCGACCATGGCAGCCCCGACGCTGGTTCCGACGAAGATATCGAAGTCAACGCCGCGTTCGCGAAACGCCTTGTAGATTCCAAGGTGCGCCGGACCCAATCCTCCCCCGCCAGCCGCCACAAACCCGATCGCCCGCCCGAGCAGGAAGCGCGCCAGGCTCCGTACATCGATGTCGTCCTGAAGCGATATGTGGTGATGCATGAAGACGGGCATGCGCCTCAACCAGGCGCCCGTGCCACGCACTTCACCGCTTCGCTCATCATGAACGAGCACGAGCCGCCGCTCGTTGGTTCGATGATAGGTCGACGCCGCAGCCTCTACTTCGGTCAGGGAATCATCCGGCGCCCTGCCCCTGCATACGAACAGGACCTGATCGGATTGCCGGATGCATTTCTGGGTCCAGCGCGTCAGCTCCCGGTCGCCAAAATAGGCGACGAGATCGGATGCCTGCTCCAGTCGATGCAGCCAGCCGGTTACCTCTTCATCGTCCGGATCCCGTCCGGGGAACATTTGATTGATACGCTGGGAGGTCACGATCTCAACCACCGCGTTGCCGAGCGCCTGTGTCAGCAACGCGTAAAACTGCGGCGGCACCGGCTCCCTTCCCCCTTCCAGAACCACGATTGTTCGCGTGCGCGCAAGTTGCCGGTTGGGAACGACGCGCGACGTCGTCTCGGCCACCCGAAGCGCCATCGCCTCAAGCAAGAAACCAACGATGCTGGGCGCTTCAATTGCTATTTTGTTGTAAGCGGCACGCGACAATGAGAGAACACAGGAATCCCTGATCGCCGTTACGGTGGCCGTCCGCCGGATCTTTCCAAAAAAGCCGATTTCACCGATGAGATCGCCCGGCCCCAGTTCGGCAATCAGCCCTTCATCGCCCGCGCGCTGCACCGTGAATGCGCCGCGCACGACTTCAAAGAAAGCGTCCGACGCGTCGCCCTCGGCGACAAGCTCTTCGCCGCGCAGAATGACCAGCTCGCGCATGAAACCCCGGATCTCCTGACGCTGTTCTGCGGTCAGCATCCTGAAGATCGAGACGTCGGAGGGAACGAAGGCCTCGGGAGGCGTTGCGGCATCGGCGAGAAGGGGAGCGTCGGGGACGAAGGGTGGCTCAGATGCGGTGGCACCATCTACCATTATATTTTCCTCGATCGAGACTGCGTGGCGCAAGTGACCTTGTTGCCGCCAACGTATTTCATAGCCGCGCCGACACATAGCAGCTCACGCGTTCAAATTGCCTTGCCAGACGTCAGGACAACGGGATTAGTTGAGCCATGGTGGATGGGCGGTAATGTCAATTACTCAACATTTGATCGATCGCGTTAAGCCGCCTGCAATCTTCGGCATCTCGTTGCAATTGTCAGGACGAATCTGAAGAAATCCTGATATCGCTTCGCTCGCCCGGGCCAAGCTCGCGAACGTACGGGTCTAAAAGGGAGCACCGATGAGCAACGGCGATGACGTGCAGATCGAAGTTGCGCTGGCCGCGACCGATGAGGTGCGCCTGCTGATCGGCGAGCTCGAGGCCGTGCTCGCGGTGGAGTATCCGCCGGAGCAGCGGCATGGCTTTCCCATCGATGCGATCTTTCAACCGCATGTCCGCTTCTTCCTCGCGCGACGTCACGGCGTGGCGGTGGGCTGCGGCGGCGTCGCCCTCTTCCCTGAATATGCCGAGGTCAAGCGCATGTATGTGCGCGGCAACGCGCGCGGCCAGGGCGTCGCCGACGCGATTCTCGCGCGCATCGAAGACGAGGTGCGTGGCGCCGGACTTCCCATGTTGCGCCTGGAGACAGGAACGCGCCAGATCGCGGCGATGCGGCTCTATATACGGACGGGATTCCGGGAATGTTCCGCGTTTGGGGATTACGCGCTGAAAGCGCCGCAATCCATTGCGGCGAGTGTGTTCTTCGAGAAGCGGATGTGAAGCGGATTGTTGCGTAGCCGGGATGAGCGAAGCGATGTGCGAGGCTCTCGCACCTCCGATACCCGCATATCGCTAGCGCTCATGCGGGCTACCAGCTTCAGGTCAGCTTCCCCGCCTCGTTCAGCCCGCTCTGCCAGGTCGACGGCTGCGTGCCAAAGCCGCGTTTGGCGCGCGTGCCCAGCCAATAGCCGAATTGTGGGGGCACGTTGCGGAACGGGCCTTCGACGCCGAGTTTGAGGGCGGCGTCCATCGGCCAGTTCGGGTTGTTGAGGATTTCGCGGCCGACCGCGATCAGATCGGCTTGCTTGTCCTGCAGGATCTGCTCGGCCTGGTCGCCATGGATGATGAGGCCGACCGCCATGGTCATGATATCGGCGTGGCGTTTGACATAGTCCGACAGCGGCACCTGGTAGCTGTACTTGATTTCCTTGCCCAGGATCGGCGCCATCTCGGTGATGCCGCCGGACGAACAGTCGATGACGTCGACACCCTTGGCCTTGAGGATTTTTGCCAGCCGTGCGCTCTGCTCCGGTCCCCATCCGGCGTTGTCGTCCACCGACAGGCGCACGAACAGCGGCTTGTGGTCGGGCCAGTGCGTGCGCACCGCTTCGGTGATCTCGATGATGAAGCGCGTCCGGCTGGCCTCGGAGCCGCCATATTCGTCGGTGCGCTGGTTGGATCGCTCGGACAAAAATTGATGCACGAGATAGCCGTGCGCACCATGCAGCTCCAGCACGTCGAAGCCGGCCTCATGGGCGCGCCGCGCGGCCTGGCCCCAGGCCTGCACGAGGTCTTTCACTTCGCTCCGCTCCAGGGCCTTCGGCACCGGCCATTTCTCGCTATGGGCAATCGCGCTCGGCGCCACCGGCGACCAGGCGTCCCAATCCTCGATCTCGGGCGTCCGTTGCAGCGGCCGGTCGCCTTCCCACGGCCGGGTCGCGCGCGCCTTGCGCCCGGAATGGCCGAGCTGAATGCCCGCGACCGCATTCTGCTGATGGATGAATCTAACGAGGCGGCCAAGCGGCTCGACAAAGGCGTCGTCCCAGATGCCGAGATCGCCGACCGTGCCGCAACCGCGGCGCTCGACCTTGGTCGACTCGACGACGACAAGCCCGGCCCCGCCGGCGGCGAATTTGCCTGAGTTCATCAGGTGCCAGTCGGTCGGAAACCCCTTCACGGCGGAATATTGGTGCATCGGCGGCACCACGATGCGGTTCTTCAGCTCAACGCCGCGGATCGTCACCGGCGAAAACAGCAGCGTGTTCGACATTCTAGCGTCCTCGCCGGTTTCCTGGAATCCTGGGCACCCCAGTCCCGGCAAGCTGCCGGCGGGCGGCTGTTATTGTTTTGCGGTGGTCTCGGTCTTGATATCCGTTTTGGCTGCCTTCGGCTTCGCGGGCGGCTTGGCTGCGGCTTTCGGGGCGGCATTGTCGCTGCGCACGGTTCCCCAGGGATCCGTGCTCTTTTGCTCCGGAATATTGCCCAGCGACCGCTTGTAGGCCCGCTCGGCCTCCTTCGCCGCCGCGATCTCCGACGGCGACTTTTCCTTGTCCGGCTCCCCGTATTGTTGAACGGGTGCCTGCTGGGCCAACGCCGGCCCGGCCAGCAAGACCATCACAGCCACGATACCAATCATTTTCATGCGATCACTCCCCGGACTTTCCGGCCAAACGCTTAGCACAGCTCCCGCGCCAGCCTAAGTGCTGGATTGGGCGGAAGTTGCTCGCGAAAACAAGCATTTTGCTGGTTGCAGCCAGTCGTTGCCCAGAGCGGTCCAGTTTTGTAAACGTCTGGCATGAACGCCCCGCTTCTCCCCAACTCCGCCGACGCGCTCCTGTTCGATCTTGGACGCGTCGTACTCGATATCGACTTCGGCAAGGTGGTGGCCAATTGGGCCGGCCATGCCGGCTGCGAGCCGGCACAGCTGGTCGAGCGGTTCTTGCCCAATGATGCCTGGCATCGCCACGAGCGGGGCGAGATCAGCGACGCCGAATTCTTCGCAGGCCTGCGTGGCTCACTCGGCATCGGGATATCGGACGCCCAGTTCCTGGAAGGCTGGAACGCGATCTTCGCCGGCGAAATGCCCGATATCGCCGCATCGCTGGCGCGCGCCGGACAACGCCTGCCGCTTTATGCCTTCTCCAACACCAATAACGCGCATGTCGTGCATTTCAGCCAGGCCTATGCCGGCGTGCTCGGCCATTTCCGCGAAATCTACCTGTCATCGACGATCGGGCTTCGAAAGCCCGATGCGGCGGCCTATGATCACGTCGTCAAGGCGATCGGTGTTCCCGCCTCCCGCATCGTGTTCTTCGACGATTCCGCCGCGAACATCGACGGCGCGCGGGCGCGCGGCCTGGCCGCGGTACATGTGACAGGGCCGGATGACGTCGCAAAGGCGCTCGCCGCGCTGGGAATTTGAGAGGGTGTTGCCGTGGCCCTGATGCCGGTCGTTGATGCACTGGCCGCGATCCTTGCGGGCGCCGATCCCTTGGCGGAAGAAATGGCCGCACTCGACACGGCCTGGCATCGGGTGCTCGCGCGCGACCTTGCGGCAAAGCGCACCCAGCCGCCGCAGGCGATGTCGGCGATGGACGGCTATGCGGTGCGATCGGCCGACGCCGCCGACCTCTCCGCGCGGCTGAAGGTGATCGGCGAAGTCGCGGCGGGCCGCCCGTTCGAGCGCATGGTGGGCCCGGGCGAAGCGGTCCGGATTTTCACCGGCGGGGTGATCCCTGATGGCGCCGACGCCGTCATCATCCAGGAAGACACGGCTGCCAGCGGCGACCACGTCACGATCACGGAAACCGCCAAACCGGGACGGCATATCCGCGCCGCCGGCGCCGATTTCCGCGAGGGCGATGTGCTGCTCACCAGGGGAAGCCGCCTCACCGAACGCGACCTGTCGCTCGCCGCCGGCATGAACTATCCGGAACTCGCCGTGATCAGCCGCCCCAAGGTGGCGGTGCTCGCCACCGGCGACGAGCTGGTGATGCCGGGCTCGATCCCGGGCCCCGGCCAGATCGTCTACTCCAACGGCTATGCGCTGCGCGCGCTGGCGCGGGCCGAGGGCGCCGAGACCATCGATTTCGGCATCGCCGCCGACACGGTCGAGGCGACCACCGACGGCATCCGCCGCGCCCGCGCATCGGGCGCCGACATCCTGATCACGATGGGCGGCGCCTCGGTCGGCGACCACGACCTCGTCAAGCGCTCGCTGGAGGCCGAGGGCGTGGCCATGGCGTTCTGGCGCATCGCGATGCGGCCGGGCAAGCCGATGATGCACGGGCGCCTCGGGGCGATGCGGGTGATCGGCCTGCCCGGCAATCCGGTCTCGTCCTATGTCTGTGGTTTCCTGTTTCTGGTGCCGCTGATTCGCGCGCTGTCGGGCCGAAAAACCATCCATCACGCGCGTGAGACCGCCCTGCTCGGCCGCGATCTCCCCGCCAACGACCAGCGCGAAGACTATCTTCGCGCACGACTTGAAGAGCGCGAGGACGGTGCGTTGATCGCGGTGCCGGTGAGCCACCAGGACTCGTCGCTGCTTGGAAATCTCGCTGCGGCACGGGCGCTTTTGATACGTCCGCCGTTTGCGCCGGCGCTGCCGAAAGGCACGCCATGCGAGTTCCTGCGCCTGCCGGAATGACGCATCGCGGCGGCCTGTTCGGGCGAAGTCGGCGCGCGTTCACCTGAAATTAAGTGGTTGCGGAACATGTATCGAACATATAGTGTTCGTTCATGATTTGTTTCGAGAGCTAGTGTCTACAAATGGGAGTTTTGGACTTCCGAATTTGAGACCGCACTCGCAACTGAACTGAACGACCACGAATTACGACGCGCCAACCGGGGGATTGCTCGAGATGCTTACGCGCAAACAGTATGAACTTCTGCGTTTCATCAACGAACGGCTCAAGGAAGCCGGCGTGCCGCCCTCCTTCGACGAAATGAAGGATGCGCTCGACCTCCGCTCCAAGTCCGGCATCCACCGCCTCATCACCGCCCTGGAAGAGCGCGGCTTCATCCGCCGCCTGCCCAACCGTGCCCGCGCCATCGAAGTCATCAAGCTGCCCGAGCTTGCGGGCGCCGGTAACGGCAACGGCCGCCGCGGCTTCACTCCCAGCGTCATCGAAGGCACGCTCGGCAAGGTCCGCGCCGCCAGTGCGTCCGCCGAGGACGATGGCAACCGTCCGGTCGCCGTTCCCGTCATGGGCCGGATCGCCGCCGGCACCCCGATCGAGGCGCTGCAGACCCGCAGCCACACCATCAGCGTACCGCCTGACATGCTCGGCTCCGGCGAACATTACGCGCTCGAAGTCCGCGGCGATTCCATGGTGGACGCCGGCATTCTCGACGGCGACATGGCGCTGATCCAGCGCAACGAGACCGCCGACACCGGCGATATCGTGGTGGCGCTGATCGACGAGGAGGAAGCCACCCTGAAACGCTTCCGCCGCCGCGGCGCCTCGATCGCGCTGGAGCCTGCCAACACCTCCTATGAAGTCCGCATCCTGCCGCCGAACCGGGTCCGGATTCAGGGCAAGCTGATCGGGCTGTACCGGAAGTACTGAGGGCGGCCCGCTTTCGCGGGCGCTTCTGTTCGGTAACGACATCCGTAAGCGCGTCATGCCCGGCCTTGTGCCGGGCATCCACGTTGTTGGCTGCAAGATCAAGACCCGGCCCTGACGGAGAACGGTGGGGCCGCGCGTCGCACAATTGCCCAGAATGCGGCAAAAACTGTGCGGGCGAGGATGGTTGGTTTGACGCGTTTTCAACTCGAAGACGCAAAAACCGGGGGGACGAGACGTGGTCAGCAGTATGATCACCAAGATCACCTGGCAGAGGGCGGGACTCGTGACCGAGCCGGGCCGCTACATGCTCCGGTTCGGCTGGCTGATGGTGACGGCGGAAGATCTCGCGATCTGGCAGCAATATCCGGAGGCTGCGTTCACGCTGGTCGCGCTGCCCGGGATTGCCGACGACGGAAGGGAGCAATTCCATCTCGGCGCCTTCGAACTGCCGCTGCCGCCGATGCCCGAAGATCCGCAGCCGTCGTAGCGCGTTTGTGATCGGGCACGCCGGCCTTTCCGTCGCACTATTGCCCAGAACAGGAATAGACTTTGCTCAAGTCCACTCTGATAGAGGCCAGCGCCTCGAGGGAGGCACGGGTCTCTATCTCTTACGAGGGAGCGATCCGATGTGTGACTATAGTTTGCACGCGATGGCAACGCGTCCTGCTGAGGTCGGCGAGACATTGATATCGACCACCTTCCGCGGCACCTCGACCCGCGGCTTTGCCAGCGAACGCGACCCCGCAGTCGCGGTCTGCATGCTGCCCGGGACCGAACTGGCCTTCGCGCAAGACGTCAAATACGACAATCGCTGGATCTGGACGCGGACGATCGGTTTTCGCGTCGGCAAGTTCAACACCATCGATCCGCATATCAAGGAACGTCACCACGACGCGATCGAATTTCCCGACGGCAGCCATGTGCTGGTGACGCAGCTTTGCGAGGGTCAGCGCGTCACCGTGCTGCAATTGCCGGTGGTGCATCCGATTCCCGAGCGCACAACAACGAAGGCGGACACGGCGACACCGCTTTCCACCGGTTGAATTCCGCGCCGCCGGTCGCGCCCCGCCGGGGAACGTGAATCCTTATTCCTCGGCCTGGAGATCCGCTTCCGACGGGGTCGCATCGACCGCACGCGGCGCCGTACGGCGCGGCGCGAGGATGGTTGTCTCCGCGTCCCCCTCGCCCGCGATCGCCGGCGACCATGGACGATCGACGCCCCGGAGCTTGACGGCATCGATGGTAAATCCGCTGCCGCTTCGCCGCAGCACCATGGCGCCCTGCCGCCGCAGACGCTCCGCAGAGATCACCGAGGCGCCGCACGCCGCAGGCGCCTGCCTTGCGGTGACCACCAGCGCCGCGCGCTCACAATCATCCGCCAGCGCTTCCGGCCGCAGCGCCAATGCCACGAACCCGCCACCGGCGCCTTGCATCACGCAGCCGCTCTCGTCGCATGAGACGCCCTCGGTGAGCGAGGCATCGGCAGGCTTTCGGGCGTCGGCATCCCCCGCCAGCCATTCCTTGACGAGGAAGCCATCCCTCGCGGCGCCCTTGGCCGCGCGCATCAAATGCAGTTTGCCGTCCTGGCCGCGGACACCGACATTGCGCCCGTCGGCGGAGATCAGGATGTCCGGCTGCGGCACCCTCGCCGCCCACACCGCCGCCACCAGCACCACGGCCGCGCCGGTATAGCGCAGCGGCGTCCGCAACAAGCCGAGCAGGATGATGCCAAGACTCGCCGCAATCAGCGGGCCGATGCCGAACGCCGGCACACGACCAACCGCGCCCGGCAAGGCCGCGACCCATTGCGTGACAACGATCATCCAGTCGATGCCGACGCCCATGATGGCCCAGAACACACCGTCAAAACCAAACGGCATCGCAACCAGGCCGAGCAGGCCCGCCGGCATCACCAGCGCCGAGACCACCGGCATCGCCGCGAGATTGGCGAGCACGCCATAGGGCGTCACCCGGTGGAAATGAAACGCCGCGTAAGGCGTGGTGGCAAGGCCCGCCACCAATGAGGCCAGGAGCAGCATCGTGATCTCGCGGCCGCCCCACAGCGCCACCTGCGCCGTCGCGGAATGATCCGGCTGCGCGAACAGGCGCGGCATGCCGAGTTGCACCAGCGCCACCAGTCCGAGGGTCGCCGCAAACGACATCTGGAAGCTCGGATGCACCAGCGCCTCCGGTGCGATGGTCAAGACAATGAGGGCCGCGACCGCGAGCGTTCGAAACGTGATGGCGCGGCGGTCGACCATGACCGCGATCAGCACCACGGCCGTCATGAAGAACGAACGCTGGGTCGCGACTTCAGCGCCGGAGAGCAACAGATAAAACGCCGACGCGGCGAGTGCCGCCACCGCCGACCATTTCTTGATCGAAAAACCAACCGTGAGCGTCGGGAACAGCGCCAGCAGTGCCCGTACCGCAAAGAACACGACGCCCGCGACGACAGCCATGTGATAGCCTGATATCGACAGCACATGGCCAAGGCCGGAGATGAACATCGCGTCATTGACGGGCTCGGAGATCGCATCGCGCCGGCCGGTCAGAAGCGCGGTCGCGATCGCGCGCTTGTCGCCTTCCAGCGTGGTCCTGATCCGCGCATCGATCGCATCCCGCATGCCTTGCATGAACGCCGAATAGCGCAGCTTCCACCCGCCGCCATCAGGCGCTTCCGCGGTCCTGATCGCGCCCATCACGAAGCCGGAGGCGCCGATGCCGGAGAAGAACATGTCGCGGCCGAAATCGTAGCTGCCGGGCCGCAGCGGCGACATCGGCGGCAACAGCCGCGCTTTCAATTCGACAAAGCTGCCCACGTCAGGCGCGGTGCCCTTCTTGACCGACAGCCGCACCCGTTCGATTTTTGTCGCGTCGCGCGCGCTCTCCATGGTCACGACGCGCAGTACAAAACGGTCGGTGCGCTCGCGGATGTCGCGGGTTTCGACAAATCCCGTCAGCGCCACCGAAAACATCGGCCGCGCCAGCACACCATGCGCGATCCGAGCCGTCTTCCAGGTCGCAATCGCAAAGCCGGCGGCGACGGCGGCAATCATCACGGCGACCGGAAACATTTTGTGCCGCCGCAGCAAGAACGCCGCCGCGCACAGCACGATGGCGGTGACAGCCGCGACCGACAGCACCGGCTCATGGTCGGCGGCAAAATAGAACGCGATGCCGGTGCCGAAGGCGACGGGCACCCAGGGCAGCAAACGCCCCGCCCCCGCCTCCGCGCGCGCCCATTGCCGCAAGGTCTCGATCAGCGGCGGCCACAGCGCAAGACGCTGGGGCGCGAGACCGCCGACCGGCGCCGCCCCACGCGGCGGCCACGTGCCGGCGTAGCCTCGCCTTTGGCCCGACGTGTTGCCCTGCTCCGACATCAAGCTACCCACACGATACGCTCGCGGGGACAAAGCTACCGGAAGGTGTGAGGTTCCGGCTAGCAGAACGGAAGTGGAATATCGGGGAAAGGCGCCGCGCGCGCGGAAGCGAAGCCCCGCGCTCTCAAGACTGCTGTGGGAAGAAAACCCGCCGGTAACTGCCCCGGCGGGTTTCCTTTACGCATCACTCTCGCGGGGGCTTTGGGGTCCGTTCCGCGATTGCCTTCAGGATGACTGGTGACCGTTAAAAGTTGATTTTCTGACGACATCGGCAGTCAATATGACTCTCGTCACAGCACGTCAGATCGCCACCCGGCATACTCGCTCCAGATCAACGGCGCACAGCGCCACAACATGGAGCGGGACCATGACCAACCAGACCTCGATTTACGAATTCACCGCCTCCGAACTCGATGCAGTCGCCGGTGGCTGGGCGGGACTAGTCCTTGCAGCTACGAAGTCCGCTCCAACTAGCGGCCGCACCCCAGTAGACCTAAACAGCAAATCGTCTTCGGGCGCAGTCTTCTCTGCCGTCGGCGGCCAGACTTGGTGAAGGCCGAGTCTGTTGCGATAGTCGCCTCAGTTTGGCGGCCTCTTTCATTCCGAAATTTCAAACCGAGACACTACCGGCGCTAGGGCTGAAGGCGAAGACGGTGCCGATACGCCTGGTGTGAGCCGTGGGGACGTTCCAGCGCAAGAAACCGGCGGCATCCGCGTCGAGGCGCCCTCTCTAGACGAAAAACCCCGCCGGTTAGGGCGGGGCTAAGTCGGGTATCATTGCTTCTTTAGCCCGCGTGAGGGCTGCTGAAGCGTAACAAACCAGCCGGCATAGTCGATTCGCTTTTCTTGCATACTTGCCTGCTTATCCCGCATGCGCGTACGCAGTCCGGTTCCGCAACAGAGCCGCACTCCTGGCTGACGCTGGTAGCGTCGCTAAGTGTCACGGGACCGCGGGTTCAATGAACTGTCGCCGCCTTGCAACATGCAGGTGACCTTGGCATGACCGCTGACCCAAACGGGTGATGGAAAGCTGATAGGTTAAGGTGTTTAATCTTTGCCAACTTGGTGGCACGCATTAAGTGTCCGCTGGTACATATTATTGCGCTTTACCGAAATTTATTTTTGAAGATTTGCAATGGTTCGGGAAATCGACAGGATAGTTGTCGGGACTCGCTTCAAGACGAGTAAGCTAGGCGCTGCTCGATGCCCGGAACTGGCTAATCTGAATGGCATCGTTGTCGAGGTGAGTCATACCAACACGGGCATTACCGTGTTGTTCGATGGCGCCAAAAGACCAACTTGCCTGCACAGGCAGTTCGTATCCCCCCTCTCGGGTATTGGATCGGGGAGCTATTCGGCTGGCTCTGAAAAAACGCGTCGCTGACCTCGACTTGTTTTGATCATCGGTTCGGTATTACGGCGCGGCATGGTGTTCCCATCACCGCCCCGACTCGGCAGCTACCGGTGACTGAGAAGCTTTGCGCTCCCGCCTGATCAAGGCGTGCATCATTCGTAACTTCTGCCGGTGGCGAAAGAAGCACTATTCGCGGCGCGCGCCTACTCTGAAACTACCTCTCCGGAGCCAACCAAACTCTTTCGGAACATCCTTCAACTTGGTCACACCGTCGCGCATGGGCAGAACTGTTTCTGAGTAATTTATATGTACGCCCGGCGTAAACTTCAGCGTTGGCAATGTTGCTGCAAAGACGTCTACCAGTCCCAAGGGCGGGTGATTGGTCATTAGGTGCCCGCCACATTTTTTACGGTACTGCGGCTTACTGACCTCGGTCTTTTGGAACATTCCTACATGCCCGATGTTATTCGGACCGCCTCGGGCTTCCAGAGACTAAAAGCGTTGACGGGTCCGCCTGACCATGAACGGCACGAACTGCAATGGCAGTAGCCCATTGCTTCCGGCTCGCCTGATACCTCCACATGAACCGTGCCGCAGCAGCACTCGCCTTTATGTGTAGTTGCCATTGCACACTGCTATCTCCCAACCCTTCAACCATAAGCCGGAATGCGCGCAGGCCAGATTTAGTTCCAGACTCCCGACCGCCTGGAACGAATCCGCCGGGGCTAGCTTGAATCCCGGTCCTGTAAGCCGGATTCATGAATGTCCGGGATTACCCCCAAAGGCCCACGCACGGGATCGAATGTTTTTGTTAACGAATAGACCGATGGGTTTGCTTTCGACTGACGGCTTCGGTTCGTCCTTCTGGAGGCTGGCATTGTATTCTGGACCGGGAGTTCCGTTATGCGTCGCTCACCGTCGATCGTGCCGCGAGAAGCGGACCGGGACGTTTATCTGGTGCTGGACGATTTCGGCGCCCGTTTAGGCCGAGCATGGCGCGAGACCGACGAAGCGGGTACCGATCGCGAGACGCTGATCCAAGACCTTATGAACGACGAATGTGGGCATCCGGCGCGCATCGTAGCCTTCAATACCGTCGACGGCTGGTCGCGGGACGTGACCATGGATATCGCCGACGAACTGCGCCGACGATTTGTCGAATACGATCAAGTGCCGCGCTCCGTGCAGGAGTTCTTGGAGACGGCTGTCCGGCGCTAATTTGGATCTGCAATCGCGACAAATTCGGCTTGTCCGGGGGTTGAAGGCCAAAAAATGAGTACGGATAAACTTCAGGAGATGGACAAGGTTCTTGCGGAGATATTCCGCGAGCCTCCACTAATTTCGACCCAGATTGAGCCCGCGCCGGCAACGTCCTTTGACCCACCAAACGAAGAGGAGCCTTCTGTTCAAGCCCCTGCAGTTGACGCTGCACCCGATGCCGAAGATGCGTTGAGACGGGCGGAGCAAGCAAAGTCATTGCTGTCCGGACTAAACCTTGACACCGCGATCCGCCTCCGCTGGGCGATGCGCGATATCAGAAGTAAGCGAACGAAATTGACGCCCGTCAGCGAAAATGACCTAGCGGCGCTCATGGATCTGGGCTTCGTCGAGATGCAAGAAGGAGTACCGAGGCTCACCGGTTTCGGCGTCCTCGCGCTCGATTGACCGGTCGAGATCGAGATGAAGGCGATGGGTAAGTGAAAGCCTGAAGATGCGGCCCGCGGAACGTTTCCAATGATACGTCAGAGCGACGACCCTCTACCAGAATTTCAGGTGGGAGATCGCGTCCGGTTGAGTGAGCTAGGGAAATCGCGCACGCCCCGAACTAAGTCTCGTGGCACGGTAGTGCGTATTCCTGGGTGGACGGCCGCACAAGGTTCTGTTCAAGTCTTGTTTGATGGCAACAAAGAACCGACAAAAATGCACCGGTCCTACCTCGAGATCGACCTGTAATCTGTAATATTCACCAAAATGGAAACGGCCCCAGCGCGGGAGCGACTACCGCTGGCCTGCCGTTGCCGACGCAATCAACCAGTGCACGGGCACGCTGTTTCTGTGGCGTCACGATCGACATAGCGACGGCCGACCATCACATATACGAAGCACATATGATGGATTTGCATCCCGCATGAAACACGTCACCGCCCGCCCCTACGCCGATCCCGCCAAGGCCGCACAGCGCTGACACCGCCGCTGCTCCGCCTTACGTCGTACGCTTCTCCCACCCATCGTGGCGTTCCGCCGCGCCACGCGCCGGCACTTCCCCTTGACATGCCGGCGCTCCGCCGCCCGAATGGCGGGTAGCGCAAAAAGCGCGCGCCGCGGTGCAATGCCCGGCGCATCAAAAACAAAATCGGGAGGGTTTGCGAATGCTTCGCCAAGTAATCCGCGATGCCAAAAGTCTGGCCAGAAATGTTGCCCTTGCTTCGCTTGCAGCGTTAGGCCTGCTCGGCGCCGGCAACGCGCAAGCGGCCTTCCCGGAGCGACCCATCACGCTGATCGTGCCATGGGCCGCCGGCGGCGGCACCGACGCGGTCGCGCGCCAGATCGCCAACATCATGGAGCGCGATCTCAAGCAGCCGGTGAACGTCGTGAACCGCACCGGCGGATCGGGCGTGGTCGGCCACCAGGCGATCGCGACTGCAGCGCCTGACGGTTACACGTTCGGCCTCATCACGCTGGAGATCACCCTGATGCACTGGGCGGGGCTTACCGATCTTACGTTCGAGAAGTTCACGCCGCTCGGGCTGGTCAACCAGGACTTCGCCGCGATCCACGTCAAGGCGGACTCGCCCTACAAGAACGTCAAGGAGCTGTTCGCGCATATCAAGGCGAACCCGAACAAGGTGGTGGCCTCGGGCACCGGCCAGGGCGGAAGCTGGCATGTCGCGCTCGCGGGCCTGATGCAGGCCGACGGCGTTTCGCCGACCTCGATCCGCTGGGTGCCGTCCACGGGCGCTGCGACCGCGCTGACGGATCTGGCCGCCGGCGGCGTCGACTTCGTCGCGTGCTCGATGCCGGAAGCCGAGGCGCTGATCAAGGCGGGGCGTATCCGCAGCCTCGCGTTCTTCTCGCCCAAGCGCGCGCCGAACTTCCCTGACGTGCCGACCACCGAGGAGGCGACCGGTCACAAGTTTCACAAGGGCGTGTGGCGCGGCTTTGCGGCGCCCAAGGGCCTGCCGCCGGAGATCGCCAAGACGTATGAGGCCGCGATCAAGAAGGCCTGGGACAGCGACGAGTTCAAGGATTTCATGACCCGGCGCGGCTTCGACATGATCTATCTGGATGCGGCAAGGTACGGCGAGTTCATGAAGGCCGACGACGAGGACAACGGCAAGGCGCTGAAGTCGCTCGGGCTGGCGAAGTGAAGCGCCCCGCAAGCCTCGTCGTCCTCCCGTTTCGCCATTGTGGCGTTGCCTTTCCCTTCTGCCGCTGACACGACTTCCTGAAGATCACCCCGGCCGGCGCCGAAATGTTCGCCTGCTGGCTCGGTGCAGGGGTAGAGGGGAATTGCTTTTGCCGCTATTGGCCCCGCCGATTAATGTCCGGAGCATTTTCTACCGCCATGTCCAGTAAGTAGCAGGCGAGAACGCCCAGCTTAGCACCACCGATCAGTGCAAGGAGCGCCATTGCCCATCGGAGGCTCATCTCCGCAAACATGTCGGACGTGAAAACGAACAAGAGCCCGACGCTGGCTCCCACCGCTGCACTGAAAAAATACCTGACGGGCATGCTGTTCAACAGCAAATGACGTCATATAGTTCCGGGGAACCTTTGGCCGGCGCGGAGATGTTTGCGTGATGCTTAAAGGATGGCTCCGCAAATTCGACGAGGCGATCGAGGCGCCGGACGGCACACAGCTCAACACGCTGCGCGAGGCGGTCGCCTACCTCGCCGAGACCGTTCCCAAATCAGAACGCGATATGCCGGCAGTCACGACCGCGGCGGAAATCCTTACCTACGCCGCGGAGCGCGGTATTGCCTGGATGTTCTTGGCGCGCATGGCTGTGCTCAAGGCACTGCACCGCCACGAAGTTCTGCAGTTCAATCCCGATGCCAAAGAGCATAATTGGGGAAAGCGGAAGCTCAAAAGAGATCAGTAAGGCGCGCGCTCCCGCAACCGTGAACCGCACGGCCCCAAGCCGCACTATTTCCACGACCTGTAAGCGTCCAGCGCGTGAGCGACAAGGATGCCGACGCTGAGAATTATCAGAAATGCTGCAACGGCCTCGAACATTGGCGATCCTCGCAGGGTCGCTCAAGTAAGCAACTCGCCGCGCTGCACAGTCAAAATGATTCGCCTTGTCGCCACAGATCGCGGTGCGACTGGTGACTTTGAGCAACGGTCGACCTGGTTTTCACCCGAATCTCTAAGCTTGACTGCCCATTTTTTGCCTGTTTTTGGGCGGAAACAGCGATCCTAGCCTTAACCTAGCGGCCAACGCAGGCGGTGGCTGAAATGGCGGACCTATCCCACGAAGTTGCGCAAGACCACGACCTCCGTATCCTTGTCCGCGTGGTCTCATTTTGTACTCTGGGCCTCTGGTCATTTGCAGCCGGTTTGCTGATAGGCACCTTTCTGTTTTCGTGATCGATGCCCGCTGCTGCGTAAAGGCCTCTCGGCCATCAAGTTGGTCGCGGGTGAGTCAACTCTGCCTTCTAACATTCAGCGCCGTTCACCCCTGACTTCGGCGAGGTGCTTGATGCAACGGGCGATCATCGGACTCTTGCGCAAGATTTTGGCCACCGGGCTCTTCGCTTCACGCGCGCAGCGATATCGGCGCCCTATGATCGGCGCCTCAAGACGCATGTCGTCCGTGCTGGTTGGCATGGCAGCGTTCGCACTCCTGGCCCCGCAAGCCGCTGTTTCTCAAGGCCGCATCGAAATAGTGAACTTCCAAAGCCTGACCTTCCCCGGCAGCCTGTTTACGCCTCCCTTCATGGCTGCCCCACAGGACGGGTCGCCGGCAACTATCTTTGGTATTCTGAGGCTCCCGGAGACCACGGACCGGGTTCCTGCCGTCGTCATAACGCATGGTTGTTCGGGCATCACTGGGGCGGAGACGTATTGGGCGGAAAGTCTCATTCAACTCGGCGTCGCTACGTTCGTCGTCAACAGTTTTGTCGGGAGGAATATTCCGCGTGTCTGCTCAGGTCCTCACACAATAAGCACAGCCAGTGTGCTCACGGATGTCTATCGCGCACGGGATCTTCTGGCAGTCCATCCGCGCATCGACCCTTCACGAATTGCAGTATTGGGATTTTCCTTCGGTGGCCGCAACGCGCTCTGGGCCGCCTCCCCGCGGTTCCAGCAACGCTACGGTCCCGGGCTGTCATCCTTTGCAGCCCATCTCGCGTTTTACCCCACAGGCTGTCATATCAAGCTCATCGATGAAGATCGCGTGGCGAATGTCCCGATACGAATCTTTCATGGCGCAGCGGATGACGCGACGATCATCGGCCGCTGCAGGGAGTACGTCGCAAGGCTCCGCAACGCCGGCAATGACGCCGCCTTATTCGAATACGTTGGCGCCAAGCACTGGTTTGACAACGCCGATCTCGCCAACCGTCAAACGCCGACCGGCTTCCTGAATTACAACAACTGTACGTTCCTCGAGCAAGACGACAAGATCATCGACGTGATGACCGGCGGCTTGGCAGGAACGGGGGCCCCATGCGTCGTGTCGGAGGGGTCGTTTGGTTATAATCCCGCGGCACGCGAGCAAGCGACAGCGGATGTGCAGAATTTTCTGCGATCGTTGTTCAAGCTTTGACCGCTGCACCTTGCGCGCGCCCATGTGCGCAGAGTCTTGATGAACGGCGGCCAGATCGCAAGACGCGAAGCGAAATCTCGGGGAAAGCGCCGTCAGGAATGCGTGGCCAGCCATCCAAACGCGCGGCGCAGGAATACCCGGGCATCCGTCTCTACCGGCGGTCCGTGGGCCATCAGCACCTTCTCGGCCGGCCATGCGAAAATGCGTTCCAGAGAGAGCCGCGCGGCGCGGCGGTTGGTAAAGGCGAGTCGAAACTTGCGCGGCACCGACGGCTCGGGGCCTACCATGAGGTCCAGTTTCGCCACGACAGCCCGCCAGCCGGAGAACGAACTGGCAGGAAGCTGCTGAATCAAATCGGTGAAGAGCACGGTGCCGCTGCTGGCGTGGAAGAATACCACCTCTGTCGTGATGACATTGCCCTGCATCAAGACCTGGTCGATCTCCTGATCCCATTCCGGACTCGGCGCGTCACCGAGATCGGCGTCAAAGACAATGTCCTCACGCTTCTTGCGCAACCCCGGAGGGGCGTAGACCTTGGCTCCGGGATAGGCCTGCTTCCACGCTAGAAGAAACAAGTGGTGAAGTGAATTGGGCGCAACGATGTGCCGCACTGGACCGAGGGCATCGACCTCTGCCCGCAAGCCATCCGTGAGCTGGATCGGCGACCAGATGAAGAGGCCGCCGCCGGACAGTTTTATGACAGCCATCCGAGTGGGATAATGAAATCCGACGATGACGATTTCGGTTCCATCCGCGGTCCAGATATCGTGAGCGAAGTGCTTCAACATTCCCGATCCAATGCAACTGGCATCGGCCGATCGTTAGCCATTGCAGGCTGCCCTCGCAAGCGCCGACAAAATCGTATCGCGCGAGCGTCAAGTCGAACACCGAACGATCCTGTGAGACGTCGCCTAAATCAGCGGCGCCTTCGACGACACGTGATGGCTGACGATTTTCCAGTCGCCGTCTTCGCGGACAATGACCCAGGTGATCTTCACGGTCAGTGTTGCATCGTCGAAGGCGAAGTTAGCCGTGCCTGCCGTGTTGACCACCTCAGTGCCGGCGGCTTCGGTCGACACGTCGGTGAAGCGGACGGATTGCGCCTTCCAGCGCGGCAGGCCTGCGAAATAAGACCTCACGCCTTCCCGTCCGCGATAGAGCGTCGGATTCGAGCCGAAGAACAGCGCGTGCCTTGAATAGAGCGAGGCGAGCGCATCGGCGTCCAGCCTGCTGAACGCCGCGGCCCATTTCGCCATGGTGCCGGATGCGATGTCGTCGGCCGCGCTTGGCATCGGAATATCCAATCGTTGTGAGGCCGACGTCAGCCGTTCTCAGCCCTTGGCGACTTCCTTGGCAAAGGTATCGCGCAGGCCGATGGTGCGGTTGAAGACCAGTCTGTCCGGCGTCGAGTCCTGGTCGCGCACGAAATAGCCCTGCCGCTCGAACTGCATCACCTCGTTCGAATTGCTTTCGGCAACGCCGACCTCGATCCGCGCGTCGGACAGCACTTCCAGTGACTGCGGGTTGATGTCGGCGGCGAAATTGCCGGCGTCGGGGCTCGGTTTTGCGAACAGCTGGTTGTAGACGCGGATTTCCGCGGGCCGCGACTGCGCCGCCGGCAGCCAGTGCATGGTGGCCTTGACCTTGCGTCCGTCAGGCGCGTTACCGCCCTTGGTGGCGGGATCATAGGTACAGCGCAGCTCGACCACCTCGCCGGCGTCGTTCTTGATGACGCCGGTGCACTTGATGAAATAGGCGTAGCGCAACCGCACTTCATTGCCCGGAGAAAGCCGGAAGAATTTCTTCGGCGGGTTCTCCATGAAATCGTCCTGCTCGATATAGAGCTCGCGGCCGAACGCGATGCGGCGGGTGCCGGCGTCGGGATTATCAGGGTGATTGATGGCTTCGAGCTCCTCGACCTGGCCTTCCGGATAATTCTCGATCACGACCTTGAGCGGCCGCAGCACCGCCATGCGGCGCTCGGCCGTCTTGTTGAGCAGTTCACGGATGCAGAATTCCAGCATGCCGACATCGACCACGCTGTTGGATTTCGCCACCCCGATGCGCTTGACGAATTCGCGCACCGCCGCCGGCGGCACGCCGCGCCGCTTCAGGCCGGCGACGGTCGGCATCCGCGGATCGTCCCAGCCGGCGACATGGCCCTCGCGCACGAGCTGCGTCAGCACCCGCTTCGAGAGCAGCGTGTAGGTGATGTTGAGCCTTGCGAATTCATACTGCCGCGGCTTTGACGGCACCGGCAGCTTGTCGAGCAGCCATTCGTAGAGCGGCCGGTGATCCTCGAATTCCAGCGTGCAGATCGAATGGGTGATGCCTTCGATGGCGTCCGACTGGCCGTGCGCGTAGTCGTAGCTCGGATAGATCGACCATTTGTCGCCGGTGCGCGGATGATGGGCGTGCAGGATCCGGTACAGGACGGGATCGCGCATGTTGATGTTGCCGGAGGCCATGTCGATCTTGGCGCGCAGCACGCGGGTGCCGTTCGGGAATTCGCCGGCCTTCATGCGGCGAAACAGATCGAGGTTTTCGTCCACCGGGCGGTCGCGGAACGGGCTGTTCTTGCCGGGTTCCGTCAGCGTGCCGCGCGAGAGGCGGATTTCCTCCTGCGACTGGTCGTCGACATAGGCGTGGCCGGCCTTGATCAGGCCTTCCGCCCAGTCGTAGAGCCGCTCGAAATAATCGGAGGCGTAATAAAGATCGGTTCCCCAATCGTAGCCGAGCCAGCGCACGTCGGCCTGGATGGAATCGATATATTCCTGCTCTTCCTTGGTCGGGTTGGTGTCGTCGAAGCGCAGATGGCACTTGCCGCCAAACTCCTGCGCGATGCCGAAATTAAGGGCAATCGACTTGGCGTGGCCGATATGCAGGTAGCCGTTCGGCTCCGGCGGAAATCGGGTCACGATCCGGCTGTGCTTCTGGGTGTCAAGGTCGGCCTGGACGATGTCGCGAATGAAATCGCGCCCTGCTTCTGCCGCTGCCGGTTCTGTGGTCATTACGTGTTCCCGCTCGGTAAGCGGCCCTTCTGCCAAATTCGCCCCGGCCCGCCAAGCCTGCTTTGTCCAGGACCGGACATTAATGGCGAGACTTTAGTTATGCACCGTCCTGCTATACACCACGGCCGTTCAAGCATAGGCCTGCCCAAATCATGACCGATTCCGTCGTCACCCGCTTTGCCCCCTCGCCGACCGGCTTCCTCCACATCGGAGGCGCCCGCACCGCGCTGTTCAACTGGCTCTACGCCAAGAAGCATGGCGGCAAGATGCTCCTGCGGATCGAGGATACCGACCGCGAGCGGTCGACCGAGCCGGCGATTGCCGCGATCCTCGACGGATTGAAGTGGCTGGAGCTCGATTGGGACGGCGACGTCATCTACCAGTTCAGCCGAGCCGCCCGCCACCGCGAGGCCGCCGAGTCCCTGCTCGCCAGTGGCCGCGCCTATCGCTGCTACGCCACGCCTGAGGAACTGACGGCGATGCGCGAGAAGGCCCGCGCCGAGGGCCGCACCCGCCTCTATGACGGCCTGTGGCGCGACCGTGACCCGTCCGAAGCGCCCGCGGGCATGAAGCCCACCATCCGTCTCAAGGCACCGCAGACCGGCGAGACCGTGATCGAGGATCAGGTCCAGGGCCGCGTGGTCTGGCAGAACGAGAACCTCGACGATCTCGTGCTGCTGCGCGGCGACGGCAACCCGACCTACATGCTGGCGGTCGTGGTCGACGACCACGACATGGGCGTCACCCATGTGATCCGGGGTGACGATCATTTGATCAACGCCGCGCGCCAGAAGCAGATCTACGACGCGCTGGAATGGGACATTCCGAACATGTCCCATATCCCGCTGATCCATGGCGCCGATGGCGCAAAACTGTCGAAGCGCCATGGCGCGCTCGGGGTCGAGGCCTACCGCGCACTCGGCTATCTGCCGGCGGCGCTGCGCAATTACCTGGTCCGGCTCGGCTGGGGCCACGGCGACCAGGAGATATTCTCGACGGAGGAGATGATCGACGCGTTCGACCTGCCCGCCATCGGGCGTTCGGCGGCGCGCTTCGATTTCGCCAAGCTGGAAAACCTCAACGGCCACTACATCCGCCAGGCCGACGATCAAGCGCTCGTGACCATGTTCGAACAGTTGCTGGATTACGTCCCTGATGGCGCCGAGCTGAAGGCCAAGCTCAACGACACCACGCGGGCGCAATTGCTGCGGGCGATGCCGAGCCTGAAGGAGCGCGCCAAGACGCTGCTCGAACTGATCGCCGGCTCCTACTTCATCTTTGCCGACCGTCCGCTCGAGCTCGAGCCGAAAGCGGCCGCCCTGCTGACGCCGGAAACCCGTGAACTGATCGGCAAGCTGCGCAATGCGCTGCAAGCCGTGACCGACTGGAATTCTGAGAGCACCGAGGGGGCGATGCGGAATTTCGCGGAGCAGAATAACCTCAAGCTGGGCGCGGTCGCCCAGCCGCTCCGGGTGGCGCTGACGGGGCGGACGACCTCACCCGGGATTTTCGACGTCCTGGCCGTGCTGGGGCGCGACCAGTGCCTGGCCCGGCTCGGCGATCAGGCCGCCGCTTAATTTCTGTTTTGACGCGTTTCTTTACGCGAACCGGTACCCACTTCGCTGGAAAACGCTAATGGAGCCCCTGCTATGTGCTAGCGGCGGCCATCTTGCAGTGCACAGGGCAATAAGCTACGCATTTTGAAGCCGCCTTCTAGACAATCCGGCTTGCCCTGTTATCTGCCAGAAAACGGCATCAGGTCAGCCCGGTTTTCGCAACGATTTCATCGGGGACTTCGCGATGGACGCAAAATCCAGCAATAAAACTGCAACGCTAACGGTAGGTAACAAGACCTACGATTTCCCGATCCTGAGCGGCACGGTGGGGCCGGATGTCATCGACATCGCCAAGCTCTACGGCCAGGCCGGGATGTTCACCTATGACCCCGGCTTTACCTCCACCGGCAGCTGCCAGTCGAAGATCACCTATATCGACGGCGACGCCGGCATCCTGGAATACCGCGGCTATCCGATCGAGCAGCTCGCCGAAAAGGGCGATTTCCTCGAGACCTGCTATCTCCTGCTGTACGGGGAACTTCCCACCAAGGCGCAGAAGGAAGATTTCGACCACCGCGTGATCCATCACACCATGGTTCACGAGCAGATGGCCCGCTTCTTCCAGGGCTTCCGCCGCGACGCCCACCCGATGGCCATCATGGTCGCGGCCGTCGGCGCGCTGGCCGCGTTCTATCACGACTCTACCGACATCAACGATCCGAAGCAGCGCATGATCGCCTCGATGCGCATGATCGCCAAGGTTCCGACGCTGGCCGCTATGGCCTTCAAATATACCGTCGGCCAGCCCTTCGTGTACCCGAAGAACTCGCTCACCTTTGCCGAGAACTTCCTCAACATGTGCTTCGCGGTGCCCTGCGAGGACTACAAGATCAATCCGGTGCTGGCTGACGCGCTGGACAAGATCTTCATCCTGCACGCCGACCACGAGCAGAACGCCTCGACCTCGACGGTGCGTATCGCCGGCTCCTCCGGCGCCAACCCGTTCGCCTGTATCGCCGCCGGCATCGCCTGCCTGTGGGGACCGGCGCATGGCGGCGCCAATGAAGCTGCGCTGGCGATGCTGGCCGACATCGGCACCGTCGACAAGATTCCCGAGTTCATCGCCAAGGTGAAGGACAAGAACAGCGAAGTCCGCCTGATGGGCTTCGGCCATCGCGTCTACAAGAACTACGATCCGCGCGCCAAGATCATGCAGAAGATGTGTCACGCGGTGCTGGCCGAGACCGGTCACGGCGACGACCCGATGCTGAAGGTCGCGCTGGAGCTGGAAAAGATCGCGCTCAGCGATCCCTACTTCATCGACCGCAAGCTCTACCCGAACGTCGACTTCTATTCGGGCATCACGCTGAAGGCGATGGGCTTCCCGACCTCGATGTTCACCGTGCTGTTCGCAGTCGCCCGCACCGTCGGCTGGATCAGCCAGTGGAGCGAGATGATCGAGGACCCGCAGCAGAAGATCGGCCGTCCGCGCCAGCTCTACACCGGCGTCGCCCGCCGCGACTACGTCGACATGGGCAAGCGCAAGTAAGGCCTGACGGATACGAGACCCAAGAAAGCCGGATGCGGTCACCGCCTCCGGCTTTTTCTTGTAGGGTGGGTGGAGCCAACGGGTCGCGCGAACGCGCGCCCGATGACAGGCTTCGCGATACCCACCGCCACGGCAAAGAAAGTTGGTGGGTATCGCTTCGCTCCACCCACCCTACGATTCCAGGAGGAACCATGCTCACCGGAAGCTGCATGTGCAAAAGCGTGGCCTATGAGGTGGACGCCGAACCCGGCGCCATCGTGCACTGCCACTGCGCCACCTGCCGCAAGGCGCACGGCTCGGCGTTCTCGACAGTGACCAATGTGCCGCGCGACCGCTTTCGCTGGACCAGGGGCGAAAGCCTGCTCAGGGGTTTTGAATCCTCGCCCGGCAAGCAACGCTATTTCTGCACGCAATGCGGCTCGCATATCGTCGCCGAGCGCGCCGGCAGCCGCAGCGTCCTGCTGCGGATGGGGTGCCTGGACACGCCGATCACCAACCGGCCCGCCGCGCACATCTGGCGATCGGATTGCGCGACGTGGTTCGATCCGAAAGACCAGTTGCCGGAGTGGCCGGAAGGTTCGGCGCCGAAGGGTTAGCGCTAGAGCCCCGTTCCGATTGAATCGGAACGGGGCTCTAGATTCTTGGTTTGACGCGTTTTCTTAACGCGAACCGGCGTCCACTTCGCTGGAAAACGCTCTACCGCCGCGCTTTTCGCATCGTCGCGAGCACGATGTCGGCGGCGCGGGCGCTCGGCGGCGTGTTGCCGGTCGACATGATCCGGTCGATTTTCGCGAAGGCTTCGAGCTGCCTTCGACGCAGCGCGGACTCGCCAAGCAACTCGCGCAGTACCTGCGACAGTTTTTGCGGCGTGCAGTCCTGCTGCAGGAATTCGGGAACGACATTTTCGCCGATCACGAGATTGGCCAGGATCACCGAACTCACATTGATGACCCGCAGCAATATCCAGGCTTCCATCGCGCCGGTCCGGTAGGCCGTCACCATCGGCACACCTGATAGTGCAAGCTCGAGCGTCACGGTGCCGGATTTTGCCAGCGCCGCATGCGCGATCCGGAACGCGGCCCGCTTCTCCTGCTCGCCGATCACGACGCGGGGCTGCACCGTCCAGGTCTTCAGCGCTTCCGCGACCGCCTCCTGCAGATGCGGCATGGTCGGCAGGATCAGTTCGAACGCCACGCCCTCGGCATTGAGCCGGGCCAGCGCCTGGCCGAACACCGCCATGTGGTGGTGGATCTCGCTGCGGCGGCTTCCCGGCAGCACCAGCAGCACCGGCGGCGCCGCTTCCCGCCGCTGCCGTTCCTCAGGGTTGGGCCGCAATGAAGCGAGTTGCTCGGTCAGGGGATGGCCGACATAGCTGCAGGGCGGCCCGCGCAGCCGGAGATAGGCCTCCGGTTCGAACGGCAGCAGGGCCAGCACATGATCGACGTAAGTCAGCATCGCGCGGGCCCGGCCGGGCCGCCACGCCCAGACCGAGGGCGAGACATAGTCGACGATCGGAATCTTGGGATCGCTGGCGCGGACGCGCTTCGCCACGCGGTGGGTGAAATCGGGGCTGTCGATGATGACGAGAATGTCGGGCGCGGCCTCGGTGACCGCGGCGGCGGTTTGCTTGATCAGCCGCAGGATCTTCGGCAGTTGCTTGACCACGGCCGCAAGGCCGATGATCGAGAGCTCCTCGATCGGAAACCACGAATTCATGCCTTCGCGCGCCATCGCGCGGCCGCCAACGCCTTCGAACTGCACCGCGTCGCCCAGGCGCTGGCGCAACACTTTCATGAGATTGGCGCCGAGGCGATCGCCGGATTCCTCCGTCGCAATCAGGACGATCTTGCGCACCGTGTCGGTGGTCGGACGCGGCGGCATCACGCCGGCAGCCCCTGGATGAACAGGCCGGCGCTGTCGGCGGCCTCGATCATGGCCTGCGCGTCTGCCGCGATGGTTTGTCCGGCGATGATGGCAATGCCGGCAAGCCCTGCCTTGGCCGCGCCTTCGACTGTCGTTGCCCCCACCGTCGGGAGGTCGAAGCGCAAATCCTGGCTGGTCTTGGGCGCCTTGACCAGCACGCCACGGCCCGTGCCGGCGCGGATGCGGCCCTCGCTGCGCAGGCGCGCCACGCGCGCCAGCAGCCCGTCGGTGCCCTCGATGTCCTCCACCGCCACCACGTGACCGTCGATCACCACGACGGCCTGGCCGATGTCGAACGGACTTAGCGCGCGCAACACGTCCCGCCCCTTCTCGATGTCGGCGGTGCCGGCCGGATCGGGCGTTGCGCGGGCAATGCGCCCCTCGGGCATCAGCATATCAGGGGCGACATCCCTGATGCCGACCATGCGGAAACCGTCCTGCTCAAAAATCCGGCCGATCCCCGACAGCAGATGGTCGTCGCCGCCGCGAAACGCCGCCAGGATAGGGCCGATGACGCGGATCGTCCCCCAGTCCAGCCTGATTTCCGACAGCGCCGGCCGCAGCAGCGTGCCGATGAAGATCAGGTCGCGGCAGCCTTCGCTGCGCAACAGTTTTTTCGCCCGGCCGATTTGTCCGACCGAAATCCAGTGATGGCGGAAGCGTTCGGCCCGAACCGGGTCGCAGGAGCCCCGCAGCGCGAACAGCACCGGCGCGATGCCGCGCGCGGCAAGCGAATCCGCGACCGCGAACGGCATGGCGCCGCCGCCCGCGATCACGCCGACCGGCGAAGAGATTTCTGAAGCCGCTGGACTCATGGGCTGCGGCGATCCCGTCATCAGGATTTATGAGCGCCGTCGGCCGGCAGGCACAGCGCGCGATGCTTGCCCGCATCGATGAAGGCGAGGATTTCCGCGATCGCCGGATCGTTTGCCGCCAGCGGCTGAACCTCGCTCAGCCGTTCGGCAAAGATGCCTGGGCCATGGAACAGCTTTTGATAGAACGCGCGCACCGTGACGAGCCGGTCCTTGGTGAATTTGCGCCGCTTCATGCCGATGATGTTGAGGCCTTCGAGGCTCGCGTACTGGCCGTTGACGAGGCCGAACGGGATGACGTCACCGCGCACGCCGCAGACGCCGCCGACCATCACCTGCGGCCCGATCCGCGTGAACTGATGCACGGCGGAAAGCCCGCCGATGAAGACGAAATCGCCGATCTCGCAATGGCCGCCGAGCGTGGCCGACGTGGCGAAGATCACGTCATTGCCGACTTGGCAATCATGGCCGACATGGCTGCAGTTCATGAAATAGCCGCGCCCCCCGACCCGCGTGACGCCGCCGCCGGCAACCGTGCCGGCGTTCATGGTGACGGATTCGCGGATGGTGCAGCCGGCCCCGATTTCAAGCCTGGTCAGTTCGCCGCGATAGCTCAGCGATTGCGGCGGGGTGCCGAGCGAGACGAACGGATAGATCGTGCAGCCGTCGCCGATGGATGTCTGCGCCGTGACGTGCACATGGCCGATCAGCTTGCAATTGGCGCCGATCACGACGTGAGGCCCGATGATGCAATAGGGACCGATCGAGGTGCCCTCGCCGATCACAGCGCCATCTTCAATCCGCGCGGTGGGATCGATCGTCGTCATCAAATGCGTCCAGGTTGGGCTGATATCGCCGGGGCGATATTATCTCGGGTTTTCCGGTGGTTACCGCGACAGGACAGCGCTTGTCCAGTGACGTATGGTTACGGCCGATGTCGTCACGTTTGGATCAATGGCCTTTGCCCGAACCTCCGGTCTTCCGGAGTTGGGTGGTCGATGGAAATCAATACAGGAATCGCCGGCGCTGAGGCCGGAAGCCGCAAGACCGGTAGACGCGAGACCGGCAGGCGCTCAGGTCATGCTACCCGGCAGGAAACAGCGGATGGAAATCCCGAGCGCGCTTTTGACCGGCCAGACCATCGTTCGACCGGCGCGATTGGGCTCCGTGATAACGGCATCATCGGGAACGACGACCCAAATGCCCTCGAGGCGGACACGGTAATGTCCATTCTGGGATTCCCAGTCCGGATCGGAGACGACAAAACCATCCGCATCCGAGCAGCACAGGCCCTGGCCGCTCCTCAACCTATCGAACCATGGCTTCAACGGAGACCCGGCGTAGCGGCCGTCGTCGCGCGCACTACTCGTGTTTCCTGCCCAAAGAATCGCCAAAAGCACCGCGATCCAAATCTTCGAGAAATTCGTGCAATGCATGTTCGCCCCCAGTGTTGAGGACCAGGTTTCACGCCGGCATGACAAAGCGCTTGCTTGGCTGAAGTTCCAATGCCGCGGGCGATCGAACTACCCGGCTATGAGCCAAGTACGCGATCCAAGGGGCTGTGCAGGATCAAATTCAATCCAAGTCGCAAGCGACGGCGCCTTGCGTGCTGCCGGGTTACGGCACGCTTCGGGACGTTTTCCAAAATCGAAGCATCTGCGCTATCCTGTGCGCGCCATGGTCAGTATTGCGACGCTGCTTCTGCATCTGTTCACCGCCGGGGTCGGCTCCGAAACCGTTGATGTGAGGGATCGCGGCCCGGTCGATCTCGGGACGTTCGAGTGCCGCGACATCACCCGCAGCAGCATCGTGCAACGTGTCTGCTACGACCGCGCGCAACGCCACCTGATCCTCGCAGTCAAGGGATCCTACGATCAGTATTGCGATCTGCCGGCCGAGACGTACGACGCCTTGCTGGTCGCGCCGTCGATGGGCGGGTTCTTCAACCGCCATATCAAGGGAGCGTCGGGCGCTCGCTTTGCTTGCCCGAATTAATCCGTGAGCATCGCGCCGACATCGGCCTCGGCGACCACGGTGCCATTGACCTTGGCGTCGCCGTGAAACCACCACATCGCCTTGCGGCGGCCGATCGAGCGCATGTGGTATTCGATGGTGTCGCCGGGCATCACGGGTTTGCGGAACTTGCACTTGTCAATGGTCAGGAAGTACACCGCGCGCGGCTTCTCGGTGCCTTCGACCGACTTGATGCCGATCACGCCGGCGGTCTGCGCCATGGCCTCGATCATCATCACGCCGGGATAAACCGGGCGTTCCGGGAAATGTCCCTGAAAAGCCGGCTCGTTGAAGGTTACATTCTTGACGCCGATGCCTGAGTAATCGGTGCGGATGTTGATCACCCGGTCGATCAGCAGCATCGGAAAACGATGCGGAAGCGTCTTGAGGATCTCGTTGATATCAACGAGTTCAAACCTGACCGGCACCTCCTCCATCACTCCCGTCCCTCGTTCTTCGGATCGGCGGCGCCCTGCACCAGTCGCTCCACTGCAATAATCTCCCTAAACCACTGTTTGGTCGGTTTTGCAAAATAACCGCCCCAGCGGCCATTGGGCGGGATGTCGTCCTTGACCCCGCTCATGGCGGTGACCTGGGCACCGTCGCCGATCTTGAGATGGTTATTGATGCCTACCTTGGCGCCCAGCGCGACATTGTCCCCGATCGTCAGGCTGCCCGCGAGCCCGATCTGGGCCGCGAGCAGGCAGTGCCTGCCGATGGTCACATTGTGGCCGATCTGGACTTGATTGTCGATTTTAGTGCCCTCGCCGATGACGGTATCGCGCAGGCTGCCGCGATCGATGGTGGTGTTGGCGCCGATCTCGACATTGTTCTGGATCAGGACGCGGCCGGTCTGCGGCACCTTCAGATGGCCCTCGGGACCGAAGAAAATGAAGCCATAGCCGTCCTGGCCGATGCTGCAGCCGGGGTGGATCAGCACGTTGTTGCCGATCAGGGCGAACTGGATCGCAGTACGCGCGCCGACATTGCAGTCCCGGCCGATCCGCACCTCGGCCCCGATCACGGCCCCTGCGCCGATCACCGTTCCCGCCCCGATCTCGACCCGAGGGCCGATCACCGCCAGCGGATCGACGATGACGCCGTCTTCCAGATGGGCTGACGGATCGATGATCGCGGACGGGGCAATTCCGTCATTGTCGAACCAGGACTGCGGACGCAACGCGTCTTCATGCCACTGGCGCGCGATCTGCACGAACGCGCGGAACGGCTGAGCGGCCCGCAGCACCGCGACATGAGGCGGTACCTGCGCCTCAAAACGCGGGCTGACCAGACAGGCACCGGCCTTTGTCGAGGCGAGCTGGTCGGCGTATTTGAGGTTGTCGAAGAACGCCAGGTGCATCGGGCCGGCCTCGTCGAGCGACGCGAGGCCCCGGACGACATGGCCGCCTTGTGCGGGGTCGACCAATACCGACTTCGTCAACGCGGCGATATCAGCCAGCGTCGACGAAGGCGGTTGCTTGAAGAACATCGGCTGCGCCATTCCACCCGTCGCAGTCCGGCCGGTTGCTGGATTTAGAACGATGTACCGCCGCCGAACCTGAATTCCTGCACGCGGTCATTCTTACCCTTGGTGATCGGAATCGCATAGTCGAAGCGCAGCGGACCGAACGGCGACGCCCAGATCAAGCCGACACCGACCGAGCTGCGGACGACATTGCCTTCGTCATACTGCAGGCCGAGGCAGGTGCCCGGCGTTGCCGGGTTGGTCGTCGGCTTCACGCAACCAGGAACGTTGACTTCACCGGTCTGTGCCCATGCGGTCGACCCCTTATAGTCAAACAGGCCGCCGGCGTCGGCATAGATCGCGCCTTTTAGCCCGACTTCCTTCGGCAGGAACCAGAACGGCATCTGCAATTCCGCCGACGCGCCCCAATATTTGGTGCCGCCGAGCGCATCACCCGTACCGTAGGGGTTGATGTCACGCGGTCCGATACCGTTCGGCGCAAATCCGCGGACCAGGTTCGGACCCATCTGGAAGTGATCGAGCATGCGCAGCTGGTCGTTGCCGACCTGGTTGAGCATGCCGCCCTGGAAGCGGAGCAGGCCGACGATGTCGGCGACCAGCGGTGTGTAGTACTTCGCATCGATCGCGGACTTGACGTAGGAGACATCGCCACCGAGGCCGGCGAAGTCCTGCTTCCAATCGATCAGCAAGCCCGTGGTCGGATTCTTGTTGTTGTCCAGCGTGTTGTAGTTCAGCGAATAGCCGACCGACGAGGTCAGGGTCCTGCCGCTCTGCAGCTCCTTGCGGACCGGCAGCGAAGCTTCGCCGTCGCTGTAGCACCACAGACCGACGCCCGAGGCATCGGTAGCGCCCAGTGCGGTCGCGGCCGGCGCGCCGTTCAGATTCACCCAGGCCGGCGACGGATTGAACGCCAGCAATCCGTTGTTCGGGTTGTTGTTACAGTTCGACAGCGAGCTCGGCAGCGAGATTTGCTGCTGATAGATCGAATAGCGCAACTGCAAGGCCAAATCTTCACGCAGGGTGAAGCCGAGCCGCGGGCTGAAGCCCAGCGTCTTGGTCCCGTACGAGATGTAGCTGTTGGCCAGTTGCTCGCGCTGGAACAGGTCGAGGCCGAGCGCGACGCGATAGTCCAGCAGATAGGGCTCGACGAACGACAGCGAGTAACCGCGTGCGTATTGGCCATAGGTCACCGACGCCTTCGCGTACAGGCCGCGGCCGAGGAAATTGCGTTCCGAAATACTGACCTCGGCGAGCGCGCCGTCGGTGGTCGAATAGCCGCCCGACACCGAGAAGTCGCCGGTCGACTTCTCTTCCAGATCGACGATCAGGATCACACGGTCGCTCGATGAGCCGGGCTCGGTGACAACCTTCACGCTCTTGAAGAAGTCGAGATTCTTCAGCCGGCGCTCGGCACGATCGACCAGCGCACGGTTGTAGGCGTCGCCTTCCGAAAGGTCGAATTCGCGGCGAATCACGTAGTCGCGGGTCCTGGTGTTGCCGCGGACATTGATGCGCTCGATATAGGTTCGCGGGCCTTCATCGATCGAGAACACGATCGAGACGGTGTGCTGTTCGAAATTGCGATCGCCGCGCGGACGCACGATGGCGAAGGCATAGCCGCGCCGCGAGGCTTCGATCTGCATTTCCTCGACGGACTTTTCGAGCGCCTCGGCGTTGTAGAGCGACCCGACGCCGACACGCGAGTAGCTGCGCATCGAGTTCACATCGAGGGTCGCGATGCTGGTCTGGAAGTCGACGGTCGCGACGCGGTATTGCTGGCCTTCCTCGATCTTGAAGGTGACGAGGAAGCCTTTGCGCTCCGGATCGTATTCGGACAGCGCGGCCACCACTTGCACGTCGGCAAAGCCGTTCTTGAGATAGAAGCGGCGGATCAGGTCACGGTCGGCCTCGACCCGGTCCGGATCGTAGACGTCGGCGCCGCCGAGGAAGCTCAAGAGGTTGGATTCGCGCGTCTTGATGACATCCTTCAACCGGTAGGACGAATAGAACCGGTTGCCGATGAATTCGATGTTCTTGACGCCGGTCTTGCCGCCTTCGCTGATCGTGAAGATCAGGTCGACGCGGTTGTTCGGCTGGTCAATGATTTCCGGGGTGACGCTCACGTCATAGCGGCCCGAGCGGCGGTAGATTTCAGCGATACGCTGGGCGTCCGACTGAACCATCGGGCGGGAGAAAGTGCCGCGCGGCTTGGACTGGATTTCGGACGAGAGCTGGTCGTCCTTGACCTTCTTGTTGCCCTCGAAGGCAATGCGCCCGATGACAGCGTTTTCGACCACGACCACGATGATCCGGCCGCCGGCCTGATTGATTCGCACGTCCTGGAACAGGCCGGTTTCGATCAACGCCTTCAGGCCGTCATCGATTTGGGCCTGCCCGAGGCGGCCGCCGGGTCCCGGCTTGAAATAGGAGCGAATGGTCTCGATTTCGACGCGCCGATTCCCCTCCACGGCGATCGAGGCCACCGTCTGGGCAGCAGCCGGCGCCGAAACAAGCGCCGCCGCTAGCGCGGCAGCCACTGGCACGGCGAACATGATCGAGGCGGCCAACAAGCCCCCCCGCACTCGCATTCCAAACATCATGCGCCAAGCGCCCTTGTCATTCTTGTGCTGGTCCGCACCCCTACGAACCGGCAGATTCCCATTTTCTGCATGTCTTGTAGCCAATTTCCCCAAGGCGGCAAACGGAACATCGCCCCGCGATTCCATTTTCATTCCAAGACGTTGCCGATGGGCAACGCCACAAAAAAGCCGCTTCACGATGCCGCCAGATGCAGGATGTCGTTATAGGTCGCAAACACCATCAGCATCAGCACCAAACCCAATCCGATTCGGAACCCCATCTCCTGAGCCCGGTTCGACAGCGGGCGTCCTCGGACCGCCTCCACGGCATAGAACAAAAGATGACCGCCATCGAGCAGCGGAACCGGGAACAGGTTCAGCAGGCCGATCGAGATCGACAGCACGGCTGCCAGGTGCACCAGCGCGGTAAGGCCGATGGTGGCCACCTGCCCCGAAATCTGGGCAATCCGAATCGGGCCACCGACCTGGTCGGCGGCTTCCCGGCCGGTAAAGACGCCGCCGATATAGGCCAGCGTGCGATCGATCACGAACCAGGTTTCCTTGACGCCCAGCCACATCGCGGTTGCCGGATCGACGCGTTCGGTCACGACATCGCCCGGCGCGGTCGCGCGGGTAATGCCCAAAACGCCGAGCCGGTGGGCGTTGCCGAACGGATCCTTTACTTCGCGCTGCTCCGGCGTGCCCTTCACTTGCAGCGTGGCATCGCCGCGCTTGATGGTGAAGTTCAGCTGAACGCCGGCATTGACGCCAACGACGCGCTGCATGTCGGAGAAGCTGCCGATGGTCTTGCCGTCGATCGCGGTGACGATGTCGCCGACCTGAAAGCCCGCTTTCGCAGCGGCGCTGTTGGCTTCGATCTTGTCGACGCGCGCGGTCGTGCTCGGCTTGCCGAAGAAGGTGAACAAGCAGGTGAAGATCACGATCGCCAGGATGAAATTCGCGATCGGTCCGGCGGCAACGATCGCCGCGCGCGGACCGACTTTCTTGTGGTGGAAGCTGCCCGCCTGCTCTTCCGCGCTCATGCTGGCGAGCGCCTCGGTCGAGGGCGTGGAGGCTTCGCTGTCGTCACCGAAGAACTTGACGTAACCGCCGAGCGGGATCGCCGAGATCTTCCAGCGGGTGCCGTGGCGGTCGTTGAACCCTGCAAGCTCCGGCCCGAAACCGAGCGAGAACGTCAGCACCTTCACGCCGCACCAGCGGGCGACCAGGAAGTGGCCGAGTTCGTGGAAGAAAACAACGATGGTCAGGACGAACAGGAAGGGAATGATGTAGCCGATGAGCCCACTGCTCAACGTATTGAAACTATGTAGAAAAAACTCAGTCATTCGATTCCCCTCGACGCGAGCCTAAGGCTGCGCCCCCAACCCTCTAGGATGCCTTTAAGGCAATTTGAGGCAATAGGGAGGCAGCTTTATTTCGCGCATTATGGTCAACGGAAATCGCATCATCCGCTGAGCTCAAAGGCGCCAGGTTTCCGGAGCGGACCCAGTCGTTCATGGTCGCCTCGACAAGCCGTGCGATCGCGCCGAATCTGATCTTTCCGGCAATGAAGGCCGCCACCGCCACCTCATTGGCGGCGTTGAACACCGTGGTCAAACCGCCGCTGGCGCGCAGCGCATCGTAGGCCAGCCGCAAGCCGGGAAATCGCTCGAAATCCGGTGCCTCGAAGGTCAGCTGACCGATTTTGGCGAGATCCAGCCGGGCCGAGGGACCGACGATTCGATCGGGCCAGCCGAGGCAATGGGCGATCGGGATGCGCATGTCAGGCGCGCCGAGTTGGGCAACCACCGAACGGTCGGAGAATTCGACCATGCCGTGGATGATCGACTGCGGATGTACGAGCACATCGATTTCGTCGGGCTTCAGCGCGAACAGATACGACGCCTCGATCACTTCGAGCCCCTTGTTCATCATCGACGCCGAATCGATGGTGATCTTCTGGCCCATGCTCCAGTTCGGATGCTTCAGCGCCTGCGCCAGCGTCGCCTGCTCGATGTCGGTAGAGGTCCAGGTGCGGAACGGCCCGCCCGACGCGGTGATGATCACGCGCACAAGCTCCTCGCGGTTGCCGGAGCTGAGCGCCTGAAACAGCGCGTTATGCTCGGAATCCGCAGGCAGAATACAGGCGCCTGCCTTCGCGGCGCGCTGCATGAAGAAATCGCCGGCGCAGACCAGGCATTCCTTGTTGGCGAGCGCGACCGACGCCCCGCGGTCGACCGCGGCGAGTGCCGGCTTCAGCCCGGCGGCGCCGCTGACGGCGGCCATCACCCAGTCGGCCGGGCGCGCCGCGGCCTCGATGATCGCGCTTTCGCCGGCGCCGCATTCGGTCCGCGTGCCGGCCAGCGCTTCCTTCAATGCGCCGAGCTTGGTGGGGTCGGCGACCGCTGCAAAGCGCGCGCCGAATTCGCGTGCGAGTTTGGCGAGCCCCTCGACATTGCCATTGGCGGTCAGCGCCTCGACCTGGTAGCGGGCGCGGTCGCCGCGCAGCAAATCCATGGTGCTGTCGCCGATGGAACCGGTGGCGCCCAGCACTGTGACGGTGCGCGCGGCGGATGCCGCGGCCTTGTTATTACGCAATGGAACCGCGCTCATTTTTTCACCAAATCATAAGTCCGCGGCCGACGCCATCGGCGCCGCCCCGGAGGAAACCAATCAGCGCCGCCATCGCGACAGCTGCAACAAATCCATCCAGGCGATCCAACAGCCCGCCATGGCCGGGAATGATCTGGCTGGAATCCTTGACGCCAAAGCGCCGTTTGACCGCGGATTCGAACAGATCGCCGAGTTGAGAAACCACCGAAAGAACGCCTGATATCATCAACAGCGGTCCGATTTTCCCGAGGTCCAGCACAGCGAATATACAGGCCACCGCAAGACTAGCGACAAAGCCGCCAATGGCGCCGGCCCAGGTCTTTTTGGGGCTGACGCGCGGCCACAGTTTTGGGCCGCCGATGCCACGGCCGGCGAAGTAGCCGCCGCTATCGGTCACCCACACGATGACCAGCACGAAGATCAGCGCGATAAAGCCCTTTGCGGGATCGAGCCGCAGCAGGACCGACGCGACCTCCGCCACCGCCGCATAGCAAAATCCCGCAGCGCTCCAGTTTCGCTGCGCCGGCGTGATCAGGGCGACCGCCACCAGGCCGACAGCCAGCACCGCGAGCGCAGCATCGATCCGCCCGATGGCGAGACAAAGCCCGGCCAGTGCGAGCGCGGCAACGCCCGGTACGACCACGCGTTTGTCGGCCGCGAGGCCCACCACCATCAGCCATTCCACATAGAGGCCGATCGCCGCCAACGTGACCAGCGCGGCCCAAAACCAGCCGCCGGCATAGGCGATGGCGACGGCGAGCGGGATCAGCACGGCGGCTGCGATGATGCGCGTCGAGAGGTTGCGCGTATCCTGTTCGGCAGCGGCCGCCGGCGCGGCCTTGCCCTCGGTCACGATCCGGTTTTCGCGGCCAGACCGCCGAAACGGCGCTCCCGTCTGGCATATTCTGCGATCGCGCTTTCAAGCGCCGCCTTGTCGAAATCCGGCCAGTGGATCGGCACGAAGACGAGTTCGCTGTAGGCCGCCTGCCACATCAGGAAGTTCGACAACCGCTGCTCGCCGCTGGTGCGGATGATCAGGTCGGGATCGGGAATATCGGGCGCGTCGAGATATTGGCCGAGCGTGTCGGTGTCGATCGATGCGGGATCGCGCTTGCCTTCAGCTACTTCGCGCGCCAGCCGTTGCACCGCGTTGGCGATTTCCTGGCGCGACCCGTAATTGAACGCGACGACGAGATTGAGCTTGGTGTTGGCGCGCGTCAGTTCCTCGGCCTCGTTCAGGAGCGCGCAGATGTCCGGCTCCAGTCCCTCGCGCTCGCCGATCACCCGCACCCTCACCCCGTCGCGGTGCAGCGTCGCCAGATCGTTGCGGATGAAGCGGCGCAGCAATCCGAACAGGTCGCCGATTTCGGTCGCCGGTCGCGACCAGTTCTCAGAGCTGAACGAGAAGATCGTCAGGTAGACCACACCGAGTTCATGGGCCGCACGAACCACGCGGCGCAGCGCCTCGACGCCGCGGCGATGGCCCTCCGCGCGCGGCAATCCCCGCGCGGCCGCCCAGCGCCCGTTGCCGTCCATGATGATCGCCACGTGCAAGGGACCGGTTCGATCCGGTCCTTCGGTTGCGGGGGCGGCGGCATTCGGCATCGTTAAAGTTCCAGGACCAGTCGCAAAGTCGCGGTCTCAAGTTTCGATCTTAAGGCCTTAAACGGTAAGGATTTCCTTTTCCTTCGCCGCCAGCAATTGATCGATCTCGGAAATCATCCCGTCGGTCGCCTTTTGCACGTCATTGGCCAGGCGCTCCTGGTCGTCCTCGGAGATTTCGTGGTTCTTCTCCAGCTTCTTGACCGTATCGAGCCCGTCGCGGCGGACGTGCCGGACCGCAACCTTGGCCGCTTCGGCGTATTTATGCGCGACTTTGACCAGTTCCTTGCGGCGTTCCTCGTTGAGTTCCGGAATCCGCAGGCGCAGCACCTGCCCTTCGGTCGCGGGGCTCAGGCCAAGGTTGGAGTCGACGATCGCCTTCTCCACGGCCTTGACCATGGATTTGTCCCAAACCTGGACGGAAAGCAGCCGCGGCTCGGGCACGCTGACGGTTGCGAGCTGATTGAGCGGCATGTGCGTGCCGTAGGCATCGACCTGCACCGGCTCCAGCATGGACGCGGCCGCACGACCGGTGCGCAAACCGCCCAGTTCATGCTTGAGCGCCTGGGTGGCGCCCTGCATGCGGCGCTTCAATTCGTTGATGTCAAAACCAGGTGTGGGCATAACGCTCTCCCCTCCTCAGAAAACCATCCGCCGGCATCATCATTCCAGCGGTTCGACGTGGCGCGGGCCGGTCAGCCGGCGACAACCGTGCCGTGGCCGGTACCGCGCAGGATCGCACCTATCGAACCGGGCTCGGCAACCGAGAATACGATGATAGGCAGCGCAGTCTCGCGGGCAAGCGCGAAAGCGGTCGCGTCCATCACCTTGTAGCCACCTTCGATGGCCTGCGAATGCGTCAGGCGGTCGAAACGCTTGGCCGACGGGTCCTTTTTGGGATCGGCGCTATAGACACCATCGACATTGGTGGCCTTCAGCACCGCCTGCGCCCCGATCTCGGCCGCCCGCAACACCGCCGTGGTGTCGGTGGTGAAAAACGGATTGCCGGTTCCGCCGCCGAGCAGGACGATACGGCCCTCGGCGAGATATTTGTGCGTCGCACTGCGGGTGAACAGTTCGGAAATCTCGGGCATCACGAACGCCGACAGGGTTCGTGCCGGCGTCCCCTTGCGTTCGATGGCCGCCTCGAGCGCAAGGCAGTTCATCATGGTGGCGAGCATGCCCATGGTGTCGCCGGTCGGGCGTGACACGCCACGCGAGGATACTTCGACGCCGCGAACGATGTTGCCGCCGCCGACCACCACCGCCACCTCAACCCCGAGCTGGCGCGCGGCGATCAAATCGTCGGCGATACGGTCCACGGTAGGCTGGTCGATGCCGAAGGACTGGCTGCCGGCGAGATATTCGCCCGAGATCTTGATCACGACGCGACGATAGACCGGCTCTGCCATAGCGAATCGCTTCCTTCATTCCGCGCAGGCGTCCTCCGGCGCAACGGCGCCGGAAGATTGTCGACCGCGGTTACTTCTTGCCGCTGGCCGCCGCGACTTCGGCTGCGAAGTCGGATTCCTGCTTTTCGATTCCCTCGCCGAGAGCATAGCGCACAAATCCGGCGATCTTAACGGGCGCTCCGATCTTGCCTTCGGCTTCCTTCACCGCCTGCGCGACCGATTTGCCCTTTTCGTCGTGGATGAACGCCTGCTCCAGCAGACAGACTTCCTTGTAGTAGGTCTTCAGACCGGACTCGACGATCTTCTCGATCACGTTCTCCGGCTTGCCCTGCTGGCGATACTTGTCGGCCAGCACGTCCTTTTCCCGCTTCACGGTTTCAGGGTCGAGGCCGGACGGATCGAGCGCCTGCGGATTGGTCGCGGCAACGTGCATCGCGAGCTGGCGGCCGAGCGCCGCGAGCTCATCGGTCTTGCCGGTCGATTCGAGCGCCACCAGCACGCCCATCTTGCCGGCGTTGTCGATGACAGCGCCGTGGATGTAGCTCGCCACCACGCCATTGGCGACCTCGAGCAAAGCCGCACGGCGCAGCGTCATGTTCTCGCCGATGGTGGCGATCGCGTCGGAAATCGCGGTCTCGACGGTGAAGTCGCCGATCTTCGCAGCCTTGATCGTTTCGACGTCGGCGCCGACGCGAAGCGCGACCTGCGCGACCATCTTGACGAGGCCCTGGAACTGCTCGTTGCGGGCGACGAAATCGGTCTCCGAATTGACTTCGACGACGACGCCCTTATTGCCCGAAATCATCGCGCCGATCAGGCCTTCCGCAGCGACACGGCCGGCCTTCTTCGCGGCCTTGGACAAGCCCTTCTTGCGCAGCCAATCCTGCGCTTCCTGCATATTGCCCGCGGTTTCGGTGAGCGCAGCCTTGCAGTCCATCATGCCTGCGCCGGTCGACTCGCGCAGTTCCTTGACCATCGCCGCAGTGATCGTTGCCATCGTTGAATGTCCTTCTGCCTGTTAGCCACGAGCGCGGCGCGCCTTGCGCCGTGCCGCCATCAGCTACAGGAATGCCGTAACAGGGAAATCAAACCGGTGGCCGGAAGGCCGGCCACGCGGCGTTACAATTATTCCGCTTCCGCGGTCATCGCCTTGGCCTGGGCAACCCAGCCATCGGCGCGGCTCGGAAGTCCGACCTCTTCGCCGATCTTGTGCGCGGTATCGTGATCCAATTCGGCCAGCTGCCAATAGTGGAAGATACCGAGATCGTTGAACTTCTTCTCGATCGCACCCGACACGCCGGTGAGCTTCTTGAGGTTGTCGGCGGTGCCACGGGGGCCCGCCAGACCCTGGAAGCCGGCCGGCTGCGGAGCAGCCGGGATTTCCTCACGGACCGGCTGCGCGGAAGCGCCGATGTCGATGCCGTGGTCGCCCTGGGCGCGCGAGATGCCGTCGATGGCGGCGCGGGCCACCAGATCGCAATACAGCGAAATGGCGCGGCCGGCGTCGTCATTGCCCGGCACCACATAGGTGATGCCCTTGGGATCGGAATTGGTGTCGACGATCGCGGCGACGGGAATGTTGAGCCGCTGCGCTTCCTGGATCGCGATGTCTTCCTTGTTGGTGTCGATCACGAAGATCATGTCGGGAAGCCCGCCCATGTCCTTGATGCCGCCGAGCGAACGGTCGAGCTTGTCGCGCTCGCGCTGCAGCGTCAGCCGTTCCTTCTTGGTGTAGGCGTTGGCATCGCCGGAATTGAGCACTTCATCGAGATGACGCAGCCGCTTGATCGAACCGGAAATGGTCTTCCAGTTGGTCAGCGTACCGCCGAGCCAGCGCGAATTGACGAAATACTGCGCCGACCGCTTGGCGGCCTCGGCAACGCCGTCCTGCGCCTGTCGCTTGGTACCGACGAACAGGATACGGCCGCCCTTGGCGACGGTGTCGCTGACCGCCTTCAACGCGGTGTGCAGCAACGGCACGGTCTGCGCGAGGTCGATGATGTGGATGTTGTTGCGGGCACCGAAGATGAAATCCGCCATCTTGGGATTCCAGCGGTGCGATTGGTGGCCAAAGTGAACGCCAGCTTCAAGCAGCTGACGCATAGAAAAATCGGGTAGCGCCATGGTAATACTTCTCCGGTTGGTTCCTCCGGAAGCGTGTGAGCAGACGAGCCTTATGGCCCGGCTGCCACCGGACGGCCTTTGAGAGCCATGCTTCCGTGTGAGATGGCGCGGTATATAGCCGGATTCCAGCCAGAAGCAAGGAAATACGGCCGGTTTTTGTCGCCAGCTGGCCCGGTCCAGGCCCATAAATGCGGGCATTCGGGGCCCTAATCCGCCGAAAACCCCCGCGGAGACCCTATCTCGGCCGGGATGGTGAGAACGATTCGCATTGTCGCCGGCTTCCGGCAGGCGTAACCTTCACCCAATTCGCAAGCGCCCGCATCGTGAGGCGACGACGCGAGTTCCTCCCGATGTCCGGATTGCGCGTTGCAATGGAGGAACCGTTATGACCGTCTCCCCGACCCTGCAGAACTACCTGGACCAGACCGTCACCTACGAATTGATCCCTCATGCCCGCACCATGTCGTCGACGCGCACGGCCGAGGCTTGCCATGTGCCGGGCGACGCGCTGGCCAAAGGCGTCGTCCTTCGCCGTGAGGACGGCTACATGATGGCGATCCTTCCGGCTTCCCGCCATCTCCATTTGCCGGCCTTGAAAATGCAGCTCGGCCACAAGGTTGATCTGGCGAGCGAAGAGGAGGTCGCGAAGCTGTTTGGCGACTGCGAGCGCGGGGCCGTACCGCCGGTTGGCGAATGCTTTGGGCTCGATGTCATCGTCGACGACAGCGTCGATGCGCAGAGCGAGATCTACATGGAGGGTGGCGACCACGCTACACTCATCCGTCTGGACCGCGAGCAGTTCGCACGATTGACCGCGAAGGCCTGGCATGGCCACTTCACAACGCACGATTGAGGCCGCTCGAGCGCCGGTCGAGCGACCTCAAGCAACGCCATCGCGCGCGTTCGCCGTTGAACAGCCGCGTCGCGAGGCGTCGCCGTGCTTCAGTGATGGGCTGAAACGCTCTTGACGTACCCGGACACCACGTCGCCGGACGTTGAATGGCTGATGTCACCCAGGCTGATCATGCCGACCATCCGCTTGCTTTTGTTGATCACCGGCAACCTGCGGACTTTCAGCGTCTCCATGTGATGCACCGCCTTGGCGAGGTCATCGTCCTCCCGGCAGCAGTGGATACCTTCGGTCATCACGTCGCGCGCCTTGGCCCGGCTGGCATCGAAGCCGTTGCCAGCAAGTCCTTTGCAGACGATGTCGCGATCGGTCACCATTCCGATCAGCTGATCGTCCTCCCCGATCGGAATGCAGCCGATATCATGCGCTCGCATCAGCTTTGCGATTTCGGTGACAGGCGTGTCGGGGCTGACCCAGTCGACGCCCTTGTGCATCGCGTCTTTGACTTTCATGGCGGACCTCCGTTGCTGCGATTTCAGGTGGTATCCCCGTGATGCAGAACAGTTCCCCCTGGCTCGACTATACGACGGATCGGACGGCATCGCAAAAAAATGCGATGACGACTCCGCAATGCAGGGAAAGCCCTCGCCGGCAGCACGTCCATCAATCCAGGATGCCTCGCCAGCGTCGAATGGCGGGCCGGCGCACACGCGGCGGCCTCAGCTCACCATGCGCTGGCGGTTTTCCCAATACGGCTTGCGCAACTCACGCTTCAGGATCTTGCCGGCGCCGGACAATGGCAGCGGGGTCTGCGTGACCTCGACACTGCGCGGGCATTTGTAACCTGCGATCAGCGTCTTGCAGAAATCCATCAACTCGTCGGGGGTTACCCTCGCGCCAGGCTTGGGAACGACAATGGCGTGAACCTGCTCGCCCCAGCGCTCACTCGGAATACCGATCACGGCGCATTGCGCCACCGACGGATGCTGCGCCAGCGCGTTCTCGACCTCGGCCGAATAGACGTTCTCGCCGCCGGAGATGATCATATCCTTGACGCGGTCGACCACGTAGACGAAGCCGTCGTCATCCATGTAGCCGCCGTCGCCGGTGTGCATCCAGCCGTCGATGATGGCCTTGGCGGTTTCCTCGGGCCGCTCCCAATAGCCCATCATCACATTGTCACCGCGCACGGCGATCTCGCCGACGGTGCCTGATGGCACCACCTTGTCATCGGCATCGACGATCTTGACCTCGCAGCCCAGCGTGGGACGGCCGGCGCCGCGATGCCGCCCCTTGGCGCGACCATCGCCGATATGCTCCTTCCAGTGCAGTATCGTCGCGATCGGCGACAATTCCGTCATGCCATAGGCTTGCGTGAACTGCACGTTCGGCAATGCCTTCATGGCGCGGCTGAGCACGGCATCGCTGATGACGGAGGCGCCGTAGGCGATACCCGTCAGCGACGACAGGTCGTACTCGCCGAGTTTGGGATGATCGACGAACATCTGGATCATGGTCGGCACCAGCAGCACGTCGGTCACGCGATCGCGTTGCATCGCGCCGGCGACGCCGTCGGGCGTAAAACCCTGGATGATGACGTTGGAGCCGCCGCTCAGCAGCACCGAATACATAGCCGCCCCATTGGCAAGGTGGAACATCGGCGCAGCGTGCAGGTAGACCGTGCTGCTCGGCCACAGGCCTTCGCCGAGCGCGTTCAGCGCATTGACCATCAGATTGCCGTGGCTGAGCATCACGCCCTTGGAGCGTCCGGTGGTGCCGCCGGTATAGAAGATGCCGGCGATATCCTCGCTTTTGCGCATCGCATCCTGCATCGGCGCGCTGCGCGCGATCAACGCCTCATACCCCTCCATGCCGGCGGGGGCGTCCCCATCATCGGCATAGATCAGCTTGAGGCCCGGGATCGCCTGAGCGAGCGTCGCGCCGACCGCAGCAAAGGCCTTGTCGACGAACAGGATGCCGGCGCGGCAGTCGCGCATGGCGTCCTCGTTCTCCAGCGGGCTCCAGCGGATGTTGAGCGGCACGATCACAGTGCCGGACCAGCCGGCCGCAAGATAAAGCTCGAGATAGCGGTCGGAATTGAGCGACAGGATCGCGATCCGGTCGCCGGCTTGCGCGCCGAGGGCCCGGATGCCGGCGGCAAGCCGCGCCACGCGGTCGCCGACCTCGCGCCAGCTTTTCTTGCGGTCGCCACAGACGATGGCAAGGCCGTTCGGATTGATCTGCAGCGCGCGCCGCAGGCCGTGCGTGATGTTCATTTCCGTCCTCCCTTTGCCGGCCGGCTTTTCTTCGGCGTTGCCGGGCCGCGTTTCCCTGGCTGGTCGTTTGCCAGCCCTTCGGTGAGTTGAGCCGCGAACCGGCTGGCGACGGCTTCCGCCGACCACGCGCCGTCGCGCTGATACCAATGACCGATCCAGTTCAGTGAACCTGCGATGGCAAAAGCCGTGAGCTTCGGGTCGCACGGCTTGATCGAACCGTCGGCGACGCCGTCGGCGAGGTATTTGCGGAACGTCCGGTCGATGCGTTTCTTTGCGGCGCGGACGATCTTCTGGTTTTTCGTGGTCAGGTCGCGCGCATCGAACCGCACCAAACTGGCGCCGGAATCAGTCGTCATCTGCTCGGCATAAGCCTGGATCAGCTTGCGCAGTTTGGCGAGCGCATTGCCGCCGCCATTGTCGATTTCAGCAATGAACCCGTCGACGATCTCCTGCCCCGACGCCCAGCATTCGAACAGGATCTCGTCCTTGCTGCGGAAATAATTGTACAGCGCCGGCTTGGTGATGTTCAGCCGCTCGGCGACATCGTTCAGCGTGACACGGTGATAGCCCTGCTCGAGAAACAGCCGCACCGCGGTGCGCAGCACGGCTTCGCGCTTCTCGTCGCGCGCGCGGCGGCGGCTCTCGAACGGCATCCATGGCGATGGATTGGTTTCGGGTGACTGCGCATCCATCCTGATAATTGCCTGCTCTGCATTGACGGGCTCCGTCGGCCCGTATATTACCCATGGGTAATAAAAAGTCCAATGGGTAATAAAGGGAGCGTACCATGACATCCAGCGTCTATGTTGCCGGCGTCGGCATGATCCCCTTCGTCAAGCCGGGCGCGAGCGCGCCCTACCCGGTGATGGGCGCGGAAGCGACCAGGCTCGCGCTGGCTGACGCCGGCGTCGGCTACGAGATGATCCAGCAGGCCTATGCCGGCTATGTCTACGGCGATTCAACCTGCGGGCAGCGCGCGCTCTACCAGGTCGGCATGACCGGCATCCCCATCATCAACGTCAACAACAACTGCTCGACCGGTTCGACCGCGCTGTTCATGGCGCGGCAGGCGATTGAATCAGGCGCGCTCGATTGCGTGCTGGCGCTCGGTTTCGAGCAGATGAAGCCCGGCGCGCTCGGCGCTGTTTTCACCGACCGGCCGAGCGCGTTCGACGAGTTCGACGCCGCGGCCGACAAATTGGTCGACGCGCAAGGCGTTCCGCTGGCGCTGCGTTATTTCGGCGGCGCCGGTCTCAGCCACATGAAGAAATACGGCACGCCGCTGACCTCGTTCGCCAAGGTGCGCGCCAAGGCGAGCCGGCATGCCAAGAACAATCCGCTGGCGCTGTTCCGCAAGGAAGTCAGCGCTGACGACGTCATGAACGACCAGGTGATCTGGCCCGGCGTGATGACGCGGCTGATGGCCTGCCCGCCAACCTGCGGGGGTGCGGCGGCAGTATTGGTCTCGGAGAAATTCGCCAGCAAGCACGGCCTCCGCAAGGACGTCCGGATCGCGGCGCAGGCGATGACCACCGATACGCCCTCCACCTTCAAGGCCGGCGACATGATGCAGGTGGTGGGCTTCGACATGACGCGCGCCGCGGCGAACAAGGTTTACGAGGCCGCCGGCATCGGTCCTGGCGATCTCGACGTCGTCGAGCTGCACGATTGCTTCGCGCACAATGAGCTGATCACCTATGAGGCCCTCGGCCTGTGCCCTGACGGCGGCGCGGAGCGCTTCATCGACGACGGCAACAACACCTATGGCGGCAAGACCGTGACCAATCCGTCCGGCGGGCTGCTGTCCAAGGGGCACCCGCTCGGCGCCACCGGTCTGGCGCAATGCTACGAGCTCACGCATCAGTTGCGCGGCTCGGCGGAGGCGCGACAGGTGGACGGTGCAACGCGCGCTTTGCAGCACAATCTTGGCCTTGGCGGCGCCTGCGTCGTCACCCTCTATGAACGCGCCTGAGGCCCTGACATGATCGATCCATCCGTCATCGGGCGCAGCCTGTCGCCTGTCACCGCGCATGTCGAACCCGGACGCCTGCGTTATTTCCGCGAGACGCTCGGCGAGACCAATCCGGTCTATGGCGATGCCAAGGCCGCGCTGGCTTCCGGCTACACCGCGACGCCGGTACCGCCGACCTATCTGTTCTGCCTTGAGATGATGGACGCCGAACAGGCCTTCGAATTCATCACCGTGATCGGCGTCGACATCGGGCGCCTGCTGCATGGCGAACAGCGCTTCAAGTACCGCGCCCCCGTGGTGGTCGGCGACACGCTGCTGTTCGAGCCGCGCATCGTCAGCGCCGCCGACAAAAAGGGGGGCGCGATGACGCTGGTCGGCATCGAAACCAAAGTCACCAACCAGAACGGCACCCACGTCGCGGACGTCTCGCGCACCGTGGTGGTGCTCAATCCGGCAACCGCATGAGTACGCCCGTGAAAACCCAACCCGCGATAGGCGACCGCATCGTTCACAAGGTGTTTCCGCCGATCAGCCGCCACACGCTGGCGCTCTATTGCGGCGCCTCGGGCGACCACAACCCGATCCATGTCGACCTGGATTTCGCCAAGGCCGCCGGATATCCTGATGTCTTTACCCACGGCATGCTGGTCATGGGCTATCTCGGCCAGGCGCTGACCGATGCGGTCCCTCCCCCGCGGCTTCGCATGTTCTCGACGCGCTTCGTCGCGATCACGCAGCTCGGCGCACGCCTGACCTGCGAGGGACATGTTTCCGAATTCGTCGAACATGATGGCGAGCGATGCGCGAAGCTGGCGCTGACGACCAAGGACGAGAGCGGCGATCTCAAACTCGCCGGCGAAGCCGTCATCGCACTCTGATCAGGGAAAACAAATGACCAAGCTCAAGGGAAAAGTCGCGCTGATTACGGGATCGGGGCGAGGCATCGGCCGCGCCATCGCGCTGAAACTCGCCAGCGAGGGCGCGAAGGTCGTGGTCAACGATCTCGATGCGGCGCCGGGCGACGCCGTTGCCGCGGAAATACGTGGCGCGGGCGGCGAAGCCATCGCGATCAACGGCAGTGTTTCCGAGGCCGGTTTCTCCGACCGTTTCGTCGGCGCAGCCATGGAAACATTCGGCGGCCTCGACATCATCGTCAATAACGCCGGTTATACCTGGGACTCGACGATCCAGAAGATGACCGACGAGCAGTTCCAGGCCATGCTTGACGTCCACCTGGTCGCACCGTTCCGTCTGCTGCGCGCCGCCTCCGAGCCGATCCGGATCATGGCAAAGAAAGAGGCCGAAGCCGGCCGCGAAGTGTTTCGCAAGGTGGTCAACATCTCCTCAATCGCCGGCCTTTACGGTAACGCAGGCCAGGCCAGCTATTCGTCGGCCAAGGCGTCGCTGATCGGGCTGACGCGCACGCTTTGCAAGGAATGGGGACGCTACAAGGTGAACGTCAATTGCGTGGCCTTCGGCCTGATCAATACGCGCCTGACCCAACCGATCGAAACCCAGCAGAAGACCATCGACGTCGCCGGCCGTGACATCAAGGTCGGGGTCCAGCCCCAGATGCTCGACGCGATGGCGAAAATGATTCCGCTCGGACGCGGCGGCACGCCGGAAGAAGCCGCCGATGCGGTCTATCTGTTCTGCAGCCCGGAATCGAACTACATCAGTGGGCAAGTCGTCGTCTGCGGTGGCGGCCTCATCATCTAGCGCGGGGATCCAATGCAATATCGATCATCCTGGATGACGGAGGAGCTGGACGCTTTTCGCGATCAGTTTCGCAAGTTCCTCGCCAAGGACCTGGCGCCGCATGCGGAGATCTGGCGCGATCAGAAGATGGTCGATCGCTCGGCCTGGCGGGCGCTGGGCGAGATGGGCGCCCTGCTCCCGAGTATCCCGGAAGCCTATGGCGGGTTGGGTGCCAGCTTCGCCTATGAAGCTGCCGTGATCGAGGATCTCGAAACCGTGGTACCGGAAGTAACGACCGGGTACTCGGTGCATAGCGCCATCGTCGCGCATTACATTTTGAACTACGGGTCCGAGGAACAGAAACAACGCTGGTTGCCGAAAATGGCCAGCGGCGAGTTCGTCGGCGCTATCGCCATGACCGAACCGGGCACGGGCTCCGATTTGCAGGCCGTACGGACGACGGCCAAAAAGCAGGGCAACAATTACGTCATCAACGGCCAGAAGACTTTCATTACGAACGGCCAGGCTGCGGACCTGATCATCGTGGTCGCGCGCACCGGCGAGCCCGGCGCCAAGGGAATCTCGTTGATCGTCCTGGAAGCCGAAGGCAATGAAGGTTTCCGCCGCGGCCGCAACCTCGACAAGATCGGCCTGCACGCCTCCGACACGTCGGAATTATTCTTCGACAATGCGGTGGCGCCGCCGGAAAACCTGCTGGGCAGCGAGGAAGGCAACGGCTTCGTGCAGCTGATGCAGCAATTGCCGCAGGAGCGCCTCTCGCTTGCCGTCGGCGCCGTGGCGTCGATGGAGCGCGCGATCAAGCTGACCGCCGACTACACCAGGGAACGCAAGGCCTTCGGCAAGCCGATCATCGAATTCCAGAACACCGCTTTCAAGCTGGCCGAGCGCAAGACCGAAGCTGTCATCGCGCGCGTCTTCGTCGACTGGTGCGTCGAACGCCTGGTCGCCGGCGATCTCGACACGGTCACCGCCTCGATGGCGAAATGGTGGTGCTCCCAGAAGCAGGTGGAGACCGCGGATGAATGCCTGCAACTCCACGGCGGCTACGGCTACATGGAGGAATATCCGATCTCGCGGATGTTCGTCGACGCGCGGATCCAGAAGATCTACGGCGGCACCAACGAGATCATGAAGCTGCTGATCGCACGGTCGCTGTAACAGGAGAGGTCGCGACGATGCCGGACTACCGCGGTCCGCGGCTCATCGCCCGGCTCCGAGCCGCTGCGGGCCTCAGCTGCCGTTAGTCCACCAATTGTAGTTCGGCGAGCGTCGTTCTCGCCGTCGGCTCGTCCAGCGCAATAAGGTCGGCCGGTCCTGTATTATCGCTGCCGGACGTTGCAACGGACGCAACCAGGGCCCCCGCCAATCCCGCAACCATGGTCGTGCCGGTTACCGCGTCATGCCTCGCGCTCGACTTGACCAGAAAGAAGTAAGTGCGGCCGGGCGCCGTGGTGAAATCTCGCCTGGACTCGCCGGGAAACATCACTTCGGTCGCAGAGAGATGGTGCGGACCTGCCGGGAGATCGGCATAGGCGTAGGTTCCGACCACCACCTTGCCCATTGGTCTACCGTCCAGCTTCACATCGCAGGCACAAAGGGACATGGACAGGCCGTCGCGCTTTTGTTGAAGCACCACTACCCGGGACTGTCCTGGTTTTGGCGGACCGATCTTTTGCGACATCGCCGCATAGTCTGTTCCGACTTTGGCGGTCATACAGCCCGACAACAGCAACGCCCCCGACAGCAAGGCAATTCCACGCTTCAACATAACACCCCCAGCGCTTGTCCCGGCGAGGGCATAGCCGAGAACATCGTGAGGTTGCAATAGCTGTGCCGTGTAATCCGAGTGACCGGTTAATTGCCCAGCGCCTAAAGCGTCTGCACATCCACCACGCCCGACACCGCCTTGATCGCGCCGGCGATCTGCGGCGAGACCTTGAAGCGGCCGGGAAGCTTCATCTCGACCTCGGTTTCGAGGTCGAGCCAGCCCGTCGGCCTGCGCCAAATCCTGACCTAGTTTGACGACGGCCTAATCTGGCTATAATATAGCCAAAATGCCGTTCGAGATTGTCTTGGCCCCTGAGGCTGTCGAAGACCTCAAAGGACTGAAAGCGAACATCAGGACAGATGTCCGGTCAGCGCTTGAAACGCATTTGCGGCATGAACCGCGAAAATTGAGCCGAAGCCGCATCAAGCGGTTGCGCGGGTTGCGCAAGCCGCAATATCGCCTTCGGGTCGGCGACGTACGAATATTCTACGATGTAACCGAAACCACCGTCGAGATTTTGGCGATCGTGGCTAAATTGGAGGCCGACTCATGGCTCGCACAATTCGCAAAGCCGGCGTGAAGGAAGTTCCGCTCTCCGAAGTCAAGGACGATCTATCTCGGTATCTCCGCGAAGCCGAAACGCAGGAGATCGTGATCACGCGTCACGGCAAACCAGCGGGTATTCTGATCGGGTTCGAGTCAGAGGAAGACTGGTTTGAATATCGGCTCGAAAACGATCCGCGATTTCTGCAGCGCATCGAGCGGGCCCGCAACAGCCTGCAATCAGGGCGCGGCGTCCGCCTCGAAGATATCGAGCAGGAATAGCGCCCAGCCCGCTAAAGCGTCTGCACATCCACCACGCCCGACACCGCCTTGATCGCGCCGGCGATCTGCGGCGAGACCTTGAAGCGACCGGGAAGCTTCATCTCGACCTCGGTTTCGAGGTCGAGCATGATCACCAGCGAGACGTCGCCGTCGGCGCCCCCCACCGGCGCGGGCGCCGGTTTCGCCGGCAGGCCCTTTGGCGCGCCGGGCACGACCGGCTCCGGCATGTTCAGCCGTCGTGCGATCGAATCCAGCGGCTTGGTGTCGCGGACGAAAATCCGCAAACCCTTCTGGGTTTTGGCCGCCGCGTCATCCAGCGGCTCGGCATGCAGCACCCTTGCCCGCACGTCCTCGCCCTGCAGTTCGGCGCCGAGCTGCAGCAACACGGCAGCCCCCGGCTCCAGCACGTCGCGATATTGCGCGAGGCCTTCGGAGAACAGCACCGCTTCGAAATGGCCGGTCGGGTCGGACAGGCCCATGATGCCCATCTTGTTGCCGGTCTTGGTCCGCCGCTCCATGCGCGAGACGACAGTGGCCGCGACCTTGCCGGCGGTCGCGCCGGTTTTGACCGCGCGCGAGAATTCCGCCCAGGACTGCACGCGCAGCCGCTTCAACACCATGGCATAGTCGTCGAGCGGATGGCCCGACAGGAAGAAGCCGATGGCGTCGTATTCGCGCCGCAGCCGATCGGCCGGCAACCACGGTTCGATCTGCGGCAGCATGATGGTCGGAGCATCCGCGGCGCCGCCGAACATGTCGTTCTGCCCGATCGTCGACGCCTCGTGGCTGCGCTGGCAGGCGGCCAGAATAGCCTCCGCGCCGCCAAATACCCGCGCGCGGTTTGAATCGATCGTGTCGAAAGCGCCGGCGGCCGCCAGGCTTTCGATGACGCGCTTGTTGATGGCGCGCGGATTAACGCGCGCGGCGAAATCGGCGAGCGAGGTGAACAGCCCTTTGCGCCGTTCCTCCACGATCAGTTCGACCGCCTGCGGGCCGACGCCCTTCAGCGCTGCCAGCGCATAATAGATGGTGTTTTCGCCAACCTCGAAGGTCGCACCCGAGCGGTTGATATTGGGCGCCTCGACCTTGATGCCGAGCCGCTGCGCCTCGGCGCGAAACTCGCTGAGCTTGTCGGTGTTGTTGAGTTCGAGCGTCATCGACGCGGCCAAGAACTCGACCGGATAGTGCGCCTTCATATAGGCGGTGTGATAGGACACCAGCGCGTAAGCCGCGGCGTGGCTCTTGTTGAAGCCGTAGTCGGCGAACTTTGCCAAGAGTTCGAAGATCGTATCGGCCTGCCCCTTCGGCACGCCGTTCTTGACCGCCCCGGCGACGAAGATCGCGCGCTGCTTCTCCATCTCGGCGCGGATCTTCTTGCCCATCGCGCGGCGCAGCAGGTCGGCGTCGCCGAGCGAATAGCCGGCCATCACCTGGGCGATCTGCATCACCTGTTCCTGGTAGATGATGACGCCGAAGGTTTCCTTCAGGATCGGCTCCAGGATCGGATGCAGATATTCCGGCTCCTCGTCACCGTGCTTGCGCGCGCAATAGGTCGGAATGTTAGCCATCGGGCCGGGCCGATAGAGCGCCACCAGCGCGATGATGTCCTCAAAGCGGTCGGGCCGCATGTCGACTAGCGCGCGCCGCATGCCCTGGCTTTCCACCTGGAACACGCCGACCACATCGCCCCTGGCCAGCATCTGGTAGCTCGGGGCATCTTCGATCGGCAGCGTTGCCAGATCGACATGGATATTGCGTTGCCTGAGCAATTTGACCGCGACGTCGAGCACGGTCAGCGTCTTCAGGCCGAGAAAGTCGAACTTCACGAGGCCAGCCGGCTCGACCCATTTCATGTTGAACTGGGTCACCGGCATGTCGGATTTGGGATCGCGATAGAGCGGCACCAGTTCGCTCAAGGGGCGATCGCCGATCACGATGCCGGCGGCGTGCGTCGAAGCGTGCCGGGTCAGTCCTTCCAGGCGCTGCGCGATGTCGAAGGCACGCGCCACAACGGGGTCTTCGTCGCGGAACGCCTGCAGTTTTGGTTCACTCTCGATCGCCGCAGCCAGCGTTACCGGGGCTGCGGGATTCTGCGGCACCAATTTGGTCAGTTTGTCGACCTGCCCGTAAGGCATCTGCAGCACACGGCCGACGTCGCGCAGCACGCCCCTCGCCTGCAGCGTTCCGAAGGTGATGATCTGCGCCACCTGATCGCGGCCGTAGCGCTGCTGCACGTAGTCGATGACCTCGCCGCGGCGATCCTGACAGAAGTCGATGTCGAAGTCCGGCATCGAGACGCGTTCCGGATTGAGGAAGCGCTCGAACAGCAGGCCAAACCGAAGCGGATCGAGGTCGGTGATGGTCAGCGCATAGGCCACCAGCGATCCCGCGCCCGAGCCGCGGCCCGGCCCGACCGGAATGTCGTTGTCCTTGGCCCATTTGATGAAGTCGGAAACGATGAGGAAGTAGCCCGCATAGTTCATGCGGTTGATGACGTCGATCTCGAACGCCAGCCGCTTCTGGTAATCCTCCTTCGAGGTGCCCTGCGACAGGCCATGCACCGAAAGGCGCCTGGCAAGCCCCTCCTCGGCCTGACGCTTCAGTTCGGCAGCCTCTTCGCCTACCGCATCGGATCCCGATCCCGCGCCGACCGTGAAGCGCGGCAGGATCGGCTTGCGCGTCATCGGCCGGAACGAACAGCGTTCGGCGATCTCGACGGTGGAAGCCAGCGCTTCCGGAATGTCGGCGAACAGGACCGCCATTTCGGCGCGGGTCTTGAAGCGGTGATCCGGCGTCAGCTGTTCGCGGTCGGTCTCGGCGATCAGGCGGCCGCCGGCGATGCATAGCAGCGCGTCGTGGGCTTCGTAATCGTCAGTGCTTGCGAAATACGGCTCGTTGGTCGCGACCAGCGGAAGGCCCTTGGCATAGGCGAGATCGATCAGGCCCGATTCGACACGGCGCTCCTTGTCGATGCCGTGGCGCTGCAATTCGACATAGAGGCGGTCGCCGAACAGGCTGGTCAGCCGGTCGCAGCGCGTCCCCGCCAGCGCTGAATGATCGCCGTGCAGCGCCAGCGAGATCGGCCCCTCGGGGCCGCCGGTCAACGCGATCAGGTCCTCCGAGTAGCCTTCAAGCCATTCGAGCTTGATATGCGGGGATTGGTGAACCGGCGTCTCCTGGAACGCCCGCGAGTTCAGGTGCATCAGGCTGCGATAGCCGCGCTCGCGCGCCGCCAGCAGCACGATTCGCGCAGGTGCGGTGGCAAGCGCATTGCGCGCGTTGGGATCCTGGTCGCCGAAATCGATCGCGAGTTCCAACCCGACGATCGGCTGGATGCCATAGCCCGCCATCTTGTCGGAGAATTCCAGCGCCCCGAACATGTTGTCGGTATCGGTCAGCGCCAGCGCCGGCTGGCGGTCGGCTTTGGCAAGCTCGCCGAGCTTGGCGATCTTGATCGAACCCTTCAGCAGCGAATAGGCCGAATGAACGTGGAGATGAACGAATCCGGCGTTGGACATGTCGCTTTGAGGGCTCTTGCATCGTGGATGGGAGCGATCGTCAGGCTCTCCGAGACACTTCCCCGGGCGCCGACTCGCCAACTCCAATGGTGATGCGTTGGGCTAGCGGAGTCCACGCGGAACGCTCAGCTTGCGCCCGCCATCCGGCTTTTCCCCAAGGGGCTGTCGAAGCCTGCTTTGCGGGTACGCCGGCCCCGATCCCGCCCCACCTCAGAGCTGGGGAATGAGCTGCGCCCACACCGCGATCATCCCGACAAACAGCGTAATCGACGCCAGAGCGGCGGCTTCTTCCACAAACATCCTCAACATCGCAGGCACTCCCGATCCAAGAACATATGAGGAACATTGTTCCTTTTTTGTTCTAAGAGTCAAGCGCGCCTGGCGGGTCAGTTTGAAGAATGACCCCCGTGGTTAATTCTTGGGGGCCCGTCCCCCCGTCGCAATGTCTGTGATCGCTTGGCGAGCTGGTTGGGGTCGCTAGGGCGTTTCGGGTGGCTTGCCATTCCCGCCTTCTGTCCGAGGCCGTTCAATAAGCTCGTATGTGGGAACGTGGCCGCTATTCCACCACGACTCCAGCGCAGCCCCGCAGACCGTGCAGACCGCGTCACCTGTTTGCGGTACCAAGAACTTCTCTTCAGTGCGTCTGTACTCGGCGCCGCAATTGCATTGGACAATTGTCGCCATCCCCGGAATATGCGCCTGGAACCGCCCTTTTTCCAGCCCGGAACTCTGCAACAATCAAACTGACCCACTCCGGGCCGCCTCCCGTCGCGGGGTCTATCATCGACTTGGCGTTGGTTGGGGTCGCGGGGCGCTCGGGTATCAGATGAGCGCTCTCATCAGCTTTTCGATGTAGTCATTCACGGCATCTGCAAAGTCGCACTGAGAGCCGGGCCCGGCCGCGTCTCCGTGAGCTTTCACCACCGACCGAACGCTTTCCAAGGCGTCCCTTTGCTGAAGTGCGGGCGTCACGGCGACCATCTCGTTGATGGCATTTTCTGCCAGAGGAATGGCGCCCGTCTTGGCCTCCGCAATCAGCGGGCTCAGCACGGATGTGCATTTGTGTACGTTTTCCATGCCCCAAATATGCGCCCGGCCCGGTCTGTTTTCCAGCCCTCCGGGAAGCTGTCATTGGCACGACATCCCCGCCTCCATCGACCCCCAGAAGCCGCATTCTGTCGTGGGGTGATGGGGACCGCGCGCGTGAAGGCGGCCGTTGAAAACCAAGAGGGCTGCGGCGGCGAGTAGGACGGCTGATACGACGATGGGGAATCTTATTTTCATGCCCCGTATATGCCTTCGCAAGCTGACCAATTCCAGCCCGCGCGGCTACGCCGTTTTTCGTCCAAAGACCGGCTGCGTCCGCCTGATCGGCTTCCAGCCGAAATAATCATGGGTACCGGACCAAGCGTGGACTTCGGTCTGGCAAACCATGCATTCGAATTTGCCCGCATGCTTGTGCTGATGCTGCTCCCTCGTCGCGGAGTAATCCATCCCGCAACCGGGGCAGGTAAATTCTTCTGTGGTCCAGATGCTACTTGCCATTGTGCAACTATGCGCCGGCGGTGAGCTAATTCAAGTCCGCGACAGCCCTGTAGTTAAGGACGCGATAAGTGGACTGGCGCTCTCGCGTTAACAAACACTTCCGCGATGTCTGACCATCCCGACCGGGCCCAACAAAAAAGCCCCGGGCAATGCCCGGGGCTTTGATGGTCTCGCCAGAGGATAGCGAAATCAGTACTCAGTTAGATCAGTACTTGGCGATGATCGGGCCACCGAACTTGTAGTTCAGGCGAGCGGTCACGAGATCGACGTCCTGGCTGATGCGATCGGTGCCGAAGAACACGCCAGCCGGCGTGGTGAACGTGTAGGTCCGATCCTGCAGGAAGATGTGATTGTATTCGACGCCAATCGACCAGTTCGGGGCGAAGCCGTATTCGAGGCCAGCACCGACCGTGCCACCCCAGCGGGTGTCGTCGCCGGTGGACGCAGCAAGCGCGCCAGCAACGGTGTTGATGTGGTTACGATTCGAGGTCACAGCAGCACCGCCCTTGACGTAGAGCAGGACGTTGTTGACGGCATAGCCGACCTGACCGGTGAACAGGCCGAACGCGTCGATCTTCGAGTGGTTGACGAAGCCGGGGAACAGCAGGCTGGTGTTCGAGCCCTTGAAGTCAGCCCAGTTGCCCTGCGCTTCCAAGCCGAACACCCAGGTGCCGGCCTGCCAGCGATAGCCGATCTGACCACCGACCGTGGCGCCCGATGCGTCATGCGAACCCTCGGGGCCAAACGCAACGTTGGGAGCGACCGCGTCCCAGTCATTGCGGCTCCAACCGCCGCCACCGTTGACGCCGATGTAGAAACCACTCCAGTCATACACAGCGGCGATCATCGGCGGCGCCTTGGTGTAAGGACGCGCAGCGAGATCCGCAGCCACTGCCGGCGCAGCCGCGCCGAGCGCGATCAGACTGGCCGTTACAAGCAAAACCTTCTTCATCTTTTTTAATTCCCGTTCCAGTTGGTACAGCCCCCAAGGCCGTGGCAGCGTCATATCATTGTTCGTTTGAATTACTGTCACTTGGCTGCAACAGCGCACGCGAAACGAGTTCAGTGAAAATGTAAGTTAATATTGTGTAACAGGCACTTTTCGAAACATTGCGTGACGTTCGCCGCAGAAAAATCACAATGGAACCGCGCAGCGGTATCACCGTGTGCGATTGTGTTGAAGAGATGGCGCGCGTGCGCGGCTAAAGATGTTCAACGATCCGTGATCGAACCGACGAGCGCGCTCCGAGCTCAACGAGATTCGAATGTGTGGAGCGATTCCAATTCCATTGTGAAGCTGTCGTCATTCCAGCTCGACGACCTGACCGTCCACCAGCGACACCCGCCGATCCATGCGCCCGGCCAATTCCATGTTGTGGGTTGCGATCAGCATCGCGACCCGCGTCGCCTTCACGAGCTGCATCAGGGCGTTGAACACGTGATCGGCGGTGTGCGGATCGAGGTTGCCGGTCGGCTCGTCCGCCAGCAGCACCCGCGGCGCATTGGCGACCGCGCGTGCGATCGCGACGCGCTGCTGCTCGCCGCCGGACAGTTCGGCCGGGCGGTGGGTGATGCGTTCGCCAAGACCGAGATAGGCCAGGATCTCTGTTGCACGCTTGATGGTCTCGTTGCGCTTGAGACCGCGGATCATCTGCGGCAGCATGACGTTTTCGAGCGCGGTGAATTCCGGCAGCAGCCGGTGCTGCTGGTAGACGAAGCCGATGTCGGAACGCCTGATATGGGTGCGGTCGATGTCTGACAATTGCGAGGTCGGCGCTCCCCCGACATAGACCTCGCCGTCATCGGGGCTTTCGAGCAGGCCCGCGATATGCAGCAGCGTCGACTTGCCCGAGCCCGACGGCGCCACCAGCGCCACCGACTGCCCGGCCCACAGCGCGAGCTTGGCGCCGTTGAGAATGGTCAGCGTCGCCTCGCCCTGCGTGTACTGGCGTTTTATCTCGTGGAGATAGACCACCGGAACATCTTCCGCGCCCTCGGCCATTTTGCCCTCACTCATAGCGGAGCGCGTCCACGGGATCGAGGCGCGCCGCGCGCCAGGACGGATAGAGCGTGGCCAGGAACGACAGCGTCAGCGCCATGATCACGACGGCAGAGGTCTCGCGGAAGGCGATCTCGGCCGGAAGCTTCGAGAGGAAATAGATCTCTCGCGGAAATATGTCGGTGTTGGTGAGCCACGACAGGAATGTCTGGATCGATTCGATGTTGAGGCAAATCAGCATGCCGACGAAAAAGCCGGTCAGCGTGCCGACCACGCCGATCGCGGCTCCCGTGATCAGGAATATCCGCATGATCGAGCCCCGCGAGGCGCCCATGGTACGCAGGATCGCAATGTCCTGGCCCTTGTCCTTGACCAGCATGATCAGGCCGGAGACGATGTTGAGCGCCGCGACCAGCACGATCATGGTCAGGATCAGGAACGTCACGTTGCGTTGGACCAGCAGCGCATTGAAGAAGGTCGAGTTGCGCTGCCGCCAGTCGACCAGGAACACCGGCCGCCCGGCCGCATCCGTCACCAGCCTGCGGAAAGTGTCGATCTTGTCCGGATTGCTGGTGAACACCTCGATCGCGGAGACGTCGTCCTTGCGGTTGAAATAGACCTGCGACTCCGGCAGCGGCATGAACACGAAGCCTGAGTCATATTCCGACATGCCGATCTCGAACACGGCGGCGACCTTGTAGGGCTTGATGCGCGGCGTGGTGCCCATCGCGGTCACAGCCCCCTTCGGGGCAACCAAGGTGATGCTGTCGCCGGCACGCAACGACAGCGTATCGGCGAGCCGGCGACCGATCGCGACGCCCTGCCCCTCGTCGAAGCCTTCCAGCGTGCCCTGCTTGATGTTCGCCGAGATCGAGGTGAGGTTCTTCAGGTCAGCGGCGCGCATGCCGCGCACCACCACGCCCGAGGCGTTGAAGGCCGACGACGCCAACGCCTGACCGTCAACCACCGGCGCGGCCAGCCGGACACCCTGAATCAGGCTGATCCGCTCGGCGACATCCTTCCAGTCCGTCAGCGGCGATTCCAGAGGTTGGACCAGCAGATGCCCGTTGAGGCCGAGGATCTTGTCCAGCAGTTCCTTGCGAAAGCCGTTCAACACGGCCATCACGACGATCAGCGTCGCAACGCCGAGCATGATGCCGAGGAACGAAAAACCGGCAATGACGGAAATGAAGCCTTCCTTGCGGCGCGCCCGCAGGTAACGCCCGGACAACAGCCATTCGAACTGTGAGAACGGCGGGGTACGAACTGTCTCCTTCATGGTCTCACCCATCACTCGTACCGGAGTGCGTCGACGGGATCGAGGCGCGCGGCGCGCCAGGACGGATACAGCGTGGCCAGGAACGACAGCGTCAGCGCCATGATCACCACCGCGGTGGTCTCGCCGAAATCGATCTCGGCGGGCAGCTTGGACAGGAAGTAGAGCTCCGGCGAGAACAGCTCGGTATTGGTCATCCACGACAGGAATTGCCGGATCGATTCGATGTTCAGGCAAACCAGCATGCCGACAAAAAAGCCGGTCAGCGTGCCGACCACGCCGATCGCAGCCCCCGTGATCAGGAATATCCGCATGATCGAGCCCTGCGAGGCACCCATGGTGCGCAGGATCGCAATGTCCTGGCCCTTGTCCTTGACCAGCATGATCAGGCCGGACACGATGTTGAGCGCTGCGACCAGCACGATCATGGTCAGGATCAGGAACATCACGTTGCGTTCGACCTGCAGCGCGTTGAAGAAGGTCGAATTGCGCTGCCGCCAGTCGACCAGGAACACCGGCCGCCCGGCCGCTTCCGTCACCAGCTTGCGGAAAGCGTCGATCTTGTCCGGATTGGAGGTGAACACCTCGATCGCTGTGACGTCGTCCTTGCGGTTGAAATAGGCCTGCGACTCCGGCAGCGGCATGAACACGAAGCTCGAATCGTATTCCGACATGCCGATCTCGAACACCGCGGCGACCTTGTAGGCCTTGATGCGGGGTGTGGTACCCATCGGGGTCACGGCCCCCTTCGGGGCAACCAAGGTGATGCTGTCGCCGGCATGCAACGACAGCGTATCGGCGAGCCGGCGACCGATCGCGACGCCCTGCCCCTCGTCGAAGCCTTCCAGGGTGCCCTGCTTGATGTTCTTGGCGACCGAGGTGAGGTTGTTCAGGTCCGCGGAACGTATACCCCGCACCAGCACGCCCGAGGCGTTGAAATACGAGGACGCCAACGCCTGACCGTCAACCACCGGCGCGGCCAGCCGGATGCCCTGAACCTGGTTGATACGCTCGGCGACATCCTTCCAGTCGGTCAGCGGCGATTCCAGCGGCTGAATTAAGAGATGTCCGTTGAGGCCGAGGATCTTGTCCAGCAGCTCTTTGCGAAAGCCGTTCATCACGGCCATCACGATAATCAGCGTCGCAACGCCGAGCATGATGCCGAGGAACGAAAAACCGGCGATGACGGAAATGAACCCTTCCTTGCGACGCGCCCGCAGGTAACGCCCCGACAACAGCCATTCGAACTGCGAAAACGGCGGGGTTCGGACTGTCTCGTTCATGGTCTCATCCATCTTTCGATAATCCCATGATTCGGGGCCAAATGTGGCCGGGAATGGCCAAGAATACCCGCCCCCCGTGGATAATCTTTATCCCGCTATCTTCCGCTTATCGTCCAACTATCTTGGCGACCGCTTCCGCCGGGCTGAGATTCTCGCGTGAGCCGTCGCTGCGCCGCTTGATCTCGAGCTTGCCCTCGGCGAGGCCCTTGGGACCGACCAGAATCTGCCAGGGGATACCGATCAGGTCGGCGGCGGCGAACTTCGCCCCTGCGCGCTGATCGGTGTCGTCATAGAGGACATCGACGCCCGTGGCCTCGAGCTCGCGGTACAGCGCCTCGCAGGCGGCATCGGTGTCGCTGGAGCCCTGCTTCAGGTTCAGGATCACGGCGGTGAACGGGGCCACCGCTTCGGGCCATTTGATGCCGGCATCGTCATGGCAGGCCTCGATGATGGCGCCGACCAGGCGCGACACGCCGACGCCGTAGGAGCCGCCATGGATCGGGACGTCGACACCGTCGGCGCCCGCGACCATCGCCTTCATGGCGTCGGAATATTTGGTGCCGAAGTAGAAGATCTGGCCGACCTCGATGCCCCTGGTGTGCACCTTGTTCTCGGCAGGCACTTCGCTGTCGAAGCGCGCGGCATCGTGCACGTCCTCGGTCGCGGCATAGACCGAGGTCCATTGCTTGATGATCGGGGTCAAATCGCCGTCATAATCGACGTCGTCGCCCGGGATCGGCAGGTTGAGCACGTCGCTGTCGCAATAGACGCCGGACTCGCCGGTCTCGGCCAGCACGATGAATTCGTGGCTGAGATCGCCGCCGATCGGGCCGGTCTCCGCGCGCATTGGGATCGCCTTCAACCCCATCCGCGCGAAGGTGCGCAGGTAAGCGACGAACATCCGGTTATAGGAGCGCCGCGCCGCCGCCTCGTCGATGTCGAACGAATAGGCATCCTTCATCAGGAATTCGCGGCCACGCATCACGCCGAAACGCGGACGCTGCTCGTCGCGGAACTTCCACTGGATGTGGTAGAGATTGAGCGGCAGACTCTTGTAGGACTTGACGTAGGCGCGGAAGATCTCGGTGATCATTTCCTCATTGGTCGGCCCGTACAGCAGTTCGCGCTTGTGGCGGTCGCTGATGCGCAGCATTTCCGGGCCATAGGCGTCGTAGCGGCCGCTCTCGCGCCAGAGGTCGGCGAGCTGCAGCGTCGGCATCAGCAGTTCCAGGGCACCTGCGCGGTCCTGCTCCTCGCGGACGATCTGCTCGATCTTCTTCAACACCCGAAAACCCAGCGGCAGCCAGGCGTAAATGCCCGCCGCTTCCTGCCGCATCATGCCGGCACGCAGCATCAGGCGATGCGAGACGATCTCCGCCTCTTTCGGATTCTCTTTCAGGATGGGCAGAAAAAACCGCGACAATCGCATGGGTCAACTCAGGGAATCAGGGGGCGATAAGGAAGAATGGCAGTGAAACCGGATCGGCTACGAAAATACAAGGCCGGAACACCTTAAAAAGCCGCAAGATATGCGGATTTCCGACCGTTCTGCCCCCGAAATTGACCGCATGATTGCGGCGCGATCAGGTCCGGGTTGGTCTTCGCAGGCAATGACCGGGAACGGTGCGTGTCCATACGCTTCTGTCGTCCCGGCGAACTCAGATGCGCAATTGCGCATCTGAGCTCAAGGCCGGGACGACGGTGGTGTTTGTTGTTGCACCGTCATCCAAACGCAGCTTCGCATTCTCGCGACGCGATGCGCCCGAGGTTTGTTGGAAACTTCTCGCCCTCAAAAATTCAGAGGGCGCAGGGAATGCCGGATGCGCGCTGCACCCGCGGTCTCGTGTGCGAATAGTGCAAAGAAAGCTGCACACGAGCATACAGGGCAGCGGAGAGCATCCGACATTCCCTGCGCAATGGCTTTACGGCTTATGGCGTGCTCTCCCCGGTGAGACGGTCTCTATTGCCACCGTCGTCCCTCGGAAGCGTTAGCTCCCGCAGGACTTGACGCCGTTACGGGCGCCAGGACCACACGCTTTCGCCGTACGCTTCAGCCGCGACCGTCAATCGCAACATCGGCGTCCACCGCGACCCGCCCCTCGTTGTGACGACGGCCAACGCCCCTCTGAGCGGGACGGGATGGCTATTGATGTGCCGGTGATTTGGGGTCGAAGGAAAGGGAAATATTTTTGATTTACAGAAATTTAGGGCTTGACATGATTTCGATAAATCAGAAATGATTTGCCCGACGGGTTGTTTTGTCGCATGCTGGCCGCAAGATTGCGCTTGCGCGCGAGGCGACGCAGCATACCCCGTCACCGTACTTCGAAATCACCCTCCAGAGTGATTTTCTCGAAATCGGTCACCAGCGCATCGATCCGCATGTGCCAACGGCCGGCGAGCGGCAACGGCACGCCGCGCACGTGCCAGGACCCATCCGGTCCGCGCGTCGCTTCACGCTCGAATGGCTCGATACCGCGCTCCGGCAGGCTCAGCGTCAGGGTCGCCTCCTTGGCCGATAGCGCGGCGAAGTCGCCGGTCATCAATTGCAGGACAAAATCATCCGAACCCACTTTGCCCGGCGAGATCGACACCTGAGCCATCGCAGTCTCGGTGTGGATATGGATCGCCAGCGGCGCCTGCGCGGCGGCCGCCAGCACGCGCGGCGGCGGCGTGAAACGCCAGCCCGCGACGACGGCGAGGATACAAGCCACCACGACGCATTCGATCAGGATCGAACCGATCAACGGCCGCGTATTCCCCGAATCAGCCGCCACGGCCGGCGTCAGGCGGTATCGGTTCAGCGCGGCGAGCCCAAGCAGGACCGTCACCAGTATCAATTTGACCAGCAGGATAATGCCGTAGCGGGTGTCGATCAGCGCATGAAAGCTCTCAAGCTGGATGACCGCCAGACCCAATCCGCTCAACACCAGAAATCCGACGACCGGCACGGCCAGGCGCGAAAACCGTTGCAGCACCGGCACCACCGCGCCCGTCGATTGGCGCGCCAGCACCACAAGGGGCGCGAGTGCGCCGACCCAAAAGGCGATGGCAACGCCGTGGAGGAACATCGCAGGCGCCGTCAGCGATTTCGGTGACGCCGTTGCGGCGTGTCCGCTGGTTGCCAGCGACAGCCCGACGCCTGCCATCGCGAGAACAGTCAACGCCCAAGCGGTAATCCTGGTCGGGCTGCGCCACGCGAACCCGGCGATGACCATCGACGCGATCGCAATCAGCAGCGACGGTCCGAGGCTGGTTCCGAGCGCGCCAGTCCATGGCGCTGAGGTCGCCAGCCCGCCGAGCGGAAGATCGAGCAAGTCGAGACCCTGCAGGCCAAGCGAGGCGACAGCGCTTGCGACACCGACGGCAAGCGCGCCCGTGATCACGCGCGCACCGCTGGAACCCTGCCCGATCCATACGGCAAAGAACGCGCCGCCGACGCCTGCGAACAAGCCGACATAAACCCCGATGCGAGCCAGCCAGATCAGGATCGCAACCGGGCCGCCATTCGACCTGGCGGTATTGGCCGTCGCAACGCCGATCGAAAACACCAGCGATCCCGCGACGGGATGCCCGTCCTGGGAAACCACGCGATAGCTGACGACCTGCGTCCCGCGCGGCAGATCATCAGGCAACACGATCACGACGGATTGGTCGACCGCGCGAACCGTGACGGCGCGCGTCTTGCCCGCGGCATCGATCAGGTTGACAACCGCGGGTGTGACGCTTTCGTTGAACTGCAATTGCAGGGTCTTCGCCTCGGCCACGACGCTGCCATCGGCAGGTTCGGCAGCGACCAGCGACGCATGCGCAAACGTATCCGTTGCAAAACAGAGCGCCACCAGCAGTGCCGCGACGGCTGCGATGGCGCGTAGCATCGAATTTACGGCTTCGAGATCAGCTTGAGGCCCGGCGCCGGCGACGAGCCGTCATGACTATGCGACCCGGCCCCGGCCTTCGGAATATCGATCCAGCGGCTTACCCCCTTCTCGCATTCCTGCACCACCGGAAAATACAGCGTGGTGTTCGGCTTCAGGCCACCGGTGAGAAAGGTTGCCATGACGAATTCGTCGTAATTGTCGTCCGCGAGCTTGCCCCCGCTCCAGGACACTTCCTTGACGCCTTCGGAGAATTTGTTGCCATGATATTCGTATTCGGCGGCGTATTTTCCCTTGATGGTCTCGAGAGTCCAGCCAGCCTTCGGCATCGGCTTGACGCTGATCACGCCTTCGGGGATTTGCACCCGGATTTTGACGGTGGCCGATCCCGCGCAACCATGCGGCACGGCAAATACCGCCTTGTAATAACTGCCGACGGCCGCCTCGCGCTTCTCGAGCGTAACGTGCGCGTTGGCGGAAGACGCGGCGCAGAGTGCAGCGGCGGCGACTAGTAAACCTGGCTTAGACATTTTTGGCCTCAAATGTTCCTGCTGAATTGATCGGACTTCTCTCACGTCAATGGCGATGATGCGCCGCCCGTTCCTTGCCATGGCTGGTGGACGCGGGGTCGCCCGCTGCACCGGCCGCAGCGGCGAACCGCACGCCATCCCCGTTACTTCTTCATGCCGGAATGACCCGAATGATCAGGCGCGGGCGCCTGCGCGCCGACGCCCTGCACGTCGAGCGACAGCGTCACCTTGCCCGCTTTTTCGAACTCGAGCGTTACCGGTACCTTGTCGCCTTGCTTGAGCGGGCCCTTGAGATCCATCAGCATCAGATGATAGCCGCCCGGCGCGAGTTTTACGGTCTTGCCGGGTTCGATAGCGAGGCCCTTGTCGAGTTCCCGCATCGTCATCACGCCATTGTTGACAGCCATCTCGTGGACCTCGATCTTGCCGGAGATGTCAGCTGCGCCCTTGATCAACCGATCCGGCGTCGAGCCCTTGTTCTCGATGGTGAGGTATCCGCCCGCGATCTTGGCGCCGCCCGGCGTGGCGCGGCTCCAGGCTTGCGTGATGACGAGACCGCCGGCCTTGACCTCCTGGGCGTGCAAGGGGACCGTCTGCAAGCCCGCTACGAGGGCCAGGCACACGAGTTTGATTTGAATTGATTTCATAGCTTGTTCTTTCGATGTTTGAACGGCTTCGGCATTCGGATTTCCACCACGCTGGTGAAGAGAAACCGGCGACATATACCGTACTCCCTCACCATCGGTACTTCATGCCGGCATAAACAGCCCTTCCGTTACCAGGTTCGAACAGAGGCGACGTGGCGGTTGCCTGATTGATAATGCTCGCACTCGAAATATAGGCCTTGTTGGCCAGATTGCGCCCCTCGATATAGGCCGAAACCGGACCGCCATTGTCGAAGCCCGCCTTCAACCCGACGAGCGCATAGGGCTCGGTCTTCAGCGTGTTCGCGTTGTCGACAAAATAGGACTGCGGCACCCATTCGATATTGGGCCCGAAATAGAAACCGGTCGGATTCTTGTACAACAACTCGGCACGGAGGTAGTGGCGCGGGGCCCCGGGCAGGATGTTGTTGCGATAGTTTGGATCGTTGTCGAAACGAAAATCGTTCAGCGTATACGCAAGATTCAGCCAGATCTTGTCGGGCGCCGGGCCGTTGTTGAAGATGCCGCGGAAAATCGCGGCGCCCGCACCCGCTTCGATGCCCTGGTGAATGGTGCGATCGGCGTTGGTGACGTTACAGGTTCCGGCGGCGTTGCCGAAGATACATTGCAGCTCGTCGCGGATGTTGGCGCGATAGGCCGTGATCTCCCAGGCGTAATCGGGCCGCTTCATCCGAGTTCCGATCTCGTAGGTGGTGGCGATCTGCGGTCGGATGCTGGTGAAGGGAATGACCGGCGTGCCCCCCGCTCCGGACGAACTTTCCCCAAAACTTGGCACCTCGGCGCTTCGGGAGATGTTGGCGTAGGCCTGCCAGGTCGGATCGATATTCCAGAGCAGACCGGCCTTCGGCGACCACAGCCTGAACTCGGTCGCCCCCGACTGATTGCCATCGCTGAGAAAGCGATCCTGCCGGTTGCGGGTTGCGTACAGGAACTGCGTTCCGCCGATCGCGGCAACATTCGGCAAGAAGTAAAAGCTGTCCTCGATGTAGAGGGAGGTGTTTTTGGACCGATCGATCGACGACGACAACAGCGCGCCCTTCTGGCCGCCGATATTCGCGAACTGCTGGTTGTCGATGCTGCCGTTCAGGACGTTGACGCCGGCGACAAGGCGGTTGCGGAAGCCGCCGATGTACCGGTCGTCGGTGACCTTCGCGAAGCCGCCATAGTCCTTGTAACTGTAATCGAGCCACTGAAAGATCGGGTGCATCAGGTGACGGTCGACGCCGAACACTCCGAATTCGACCTTGGTGTCTTCAAACCGGATCGTCGTCTTGTTGGCGAGCCGCACAGTATCGATATTGCGCTGCTGGTCATTGATGACGTTTGCGGGAGCGGCGGCTTCAGGATTGCTCAAGGCGGAGGCCTTGGTGACGGTGCCGGGGATACGCTGGCGCACCTCATTGGCGTTGAAATAGAACCGTGTCTCGACATCCGGCGAGAACTGATAGCCGACATTGCCGCTGACGCGCGTGCTGCTGCCGCTGCTGTGATTGCGAAAGCCGTCGGACGCCTGGGTCGAAGCGGTGACGAAACCGTCCCACGGCCCATTCGCGCCGCCGGCATTGGCTTGGAGCCGCTTGAATCCGAATGCGCCAATATCAGCCGACACCCCGTTCGGAAACGGGTCGCGGCCGGTCGGCATCACGAAATTGATGGCGCCGCCGAGCGAGTTCGCGCCGAACTGCAGCGCGTTGCCGCCCTTGTAGACCTCGACATATTTGTAGGCGGTCGGATCGATTTCCTGGAAATCGCCATAGCCGTCCGCGGTGTTCATTGGAATGCCGTCCATATAGAGCTGCACGCCGCGCAGATGGAAGTTCCGTGACAGGCCGGACCCGCGGATCGAAAGCCGCGTGTCGTCACCCCATTTCGGCTGCGCAAAGACGCCGGGAACGTAATCCAGAATGTCCTTGATGGTGTTGGCGACTGTCGAATTCCTGTACGCTTCGGCCGGCACCAGCGCGACGCCGCCCGGCGTCTGGTTGATTTCCGCCAACGCCTGCTGTGCACTCAGTACCGCCAGGGCGCCGCGCGCCCCCTGCCCCTCATCGCTCGCGACCGGCGCAACCGGAGCCGGATTTCGAACGCGAGATGCCCGCGCGGTGCGCGCCGCGGCGCGTTGTGGGGGACGGGTCGTGGTCGCCCGCTGCTGTGTGGGGGCGTCAACCGTGACGGGAGGCAACACGCCGTGCGGGCCTGTCTGAGCGGCTGCTGGAATGGAAGCAAGTAGGACGGCGCCGGCAAGCAGGGGCTTGCACGGGCGCGCGCCCGAGGGGAAATGATAGCGAAACATTGATAATCCTGACACCGGCGCTGTGGCCGGCTTATTGAACTGCACCGATCAGCGCAGCCGAAGCCGCACCGATCGTTCGGATGTTCGAAAGGTCAGGAAATAGAGGGTGGCGCGCGCGCTTGCGCGTGCGAGCCGGCGCGGGAACCGAACCGCTCCGTTGTGAATTCGACCCAGACCACGCGCGCGTGCCGGGGTTCGAAGACGACGGCGTCGGCGGTTTGCGGTACATCGACCGGCGCACCGGTCTGGAGCACGCTGCAGACCGAACAGCAACCATCGTGCGCGCGATGCCCGGTCTGGTCGCTCTGGCCGGTGGAGGCATCTGCATTGCCGTGACAGATCACGGCCGCGGCGATCGGATCGGAGGCCGCGATGCTGGCCGCCCAGCATGCGCCGATCGGTGCGAAAATCTGCACCAACAAGGCGATCAGGACTATGGGTAGGAACTTTTTCAGCCGCGCGCGCATTGCAAACCCATCCGGGTCAAGAACTAATCACCGAGAGAGTCCGAAGTCGAGATCGGGTTTCCGGTTTATCCGCTTGTGTTGCGCAAATAACCCGGCGTTTTGGATGCGTTCCAGCCGATCGAGGCGGCGATTCCGGCCCTCCGCGCCCGTGACCCAGTACGGGTACTGACCCTGCGCCACAAGGAATAGTGGTGCAATTCCAATCATTTCGCAGATTGCTGGAATTTTGATCAATCGTTGCTGAAAATGGTGACAAGTGGAAAAAGATAGTCTACATGTGCTGGCTCAGGCTGGCCGAAAGGTTGAAGTCTGGTGGTCCAAGTCTCGGGAGGAGCCCTGACGCGCACAAGCAGCGTCGCCTCGTCAATCAAGATCAAACCCAAATTTTCGAGGTAAAAGGGTCGACACAATTTTTGAGCAGGGCTCCGTGCCCTGCTCTTTTTTTTTGAGTCTTTTGTTTTGACGCGTTTTCTTCACGCGAACCGCAGCCCGCCTCGGTTGAAAACGCTCTAGAATCGTTTCTCTAAATCGTTCCAAGAATCTCCGAACCGCGTACGCCTCATGATCGCGTCCAATCCGATCGAGCGAAGCTTTGAGATCGCAGCCGCCCGCTGCACGGATCTGACGCCGCTGGTCTATCACCGCCTGCACAGCGAACATCCCGAAACACAAACGATGTTCCGGACCGAGGGCAGCGAGCTGGTCAAGGGCTCGATGCTGGCGCTGACGATCGATGCGATCCTGGATTTCGCAGGTCCCCGCACCGGCCACTTCCGCATGATCGAGTGCGAGATTTCCTCGCATGACGCCTACGGTACGCCGCGCGACCTGTTCATCGCATTCTTCGGCGTGATCGCCGGGACCCTGCGCGAAATCCTCGATCAAGACTGGTCGCCTGAGATCGATGCTGCATGGCGGAAATTACTCGATGAGATCGAGCAGTTGGTCTTGCAGCGCACAAGCTAGGACGGCTTCCACTCAACTTGCTCGATCGATTCTGCACCCTCAGCGATGACGTGATCAGCGAACGGGTAGCGCGTGCGCGACGAGTGTGAGACACTGCGGGCATCCGCGGTGCGTGCAACGCCCTCGGTCATAAAAATGAAAGCGAGGGAGCAAGCAATGTCAGGGACGGACAAATCCTCTACGACCAGGCGTGATCTTCTTCAGTCGGCGGCGTTCGCCGGCGCAGCGACTGCGCTGTTCGGCGGTTTGGGCGTGAGCCCGGCGCTCGCGCAGGCCGCACGTTCCGAAAAACCGCTGAAGGCCGCGTTCTCCAACGCCGGCCTGCAGGCCACCTGGTGCGCGCAGGGCAAGCAGGCCGCGGAATGGTGGGGCAAGCTGTTCAACGTCGAGGTCACCTGGTTCGACGGCCAGCTCGACGCCGTCAAGCAGCGCGCCGCGATCGACAACATGGCGTCGCAAAAATGGGATTTCGTCGCCATCCAGGCGTTCGGCATCGGCACCCTGACCCAGCCGGTGCAGAAGATGATCAGCGCCGGCACCCCGGTCATCGACATGGACACGCTGATCGCACCGCTCGACCAGATCAACGTCCACTCCTTCCTCGCCCCCGACAATGAATTCATGGGCGCTTCGGTGACGCAGGCGCTCTGCAATGCCATGGGCGGCAAGGGCAAGATCATCATGACCCAAGGCGCCCTCGGCCACACCGGCGCGCAAGGCCGCGCCAAGGGCTTCAATACGGTCGTCAAGCAATTCCCGAACATCGAGGTGCTCGATACCCAGCCCGCCGATTGGGACGTCACCAAGGCCGCGCGTCTGTGGGAGACCTATCTGACAAAATACCCGCAGATCGACGCCGCCTTCTTCCACAATGACGACATGGCGCTCGCCGCCTACAACATCATGAAGGCGCGCAACCGCACCAACATCCTGATCGGCGGCGTCGATGCCATGCCGCCGGCGATCCAGGCCGTCAGCGAAGGCCGGATGTTCGCCACCGTCCGCAATCCTTCGTGCCGTATCCATGGCGGCGCCATCGTCGCGGGCGTCGCCGCGGTGACCGGGGGCGAGAAGAGCGGTCAGGGCATTCCGAAGCACGTGATAACGGACGGCCCGGTCGTGACCAAGGCCAACGCCGCGGGCATGCAGTGGATGGAGAATCATTTCCTGATCTGAAGCCTGATGATTCCGCAACGCGCACCCATCCTCGAACTGCGAGGGATCACCAAAGCCTTCGGCGGCGTCGAGGCGCTTCGCGGGGTCGATTTTGCGCTGTTCGCCGGCGAGATCCACGGTCTCGTCGGCGAAAACGGCGCGGGAAAAAGCACGCTGATGAAGATCATCGCCGGCGTGCACGCGGAATTCTCCGGCCATTTTGCACTGGATGGGAAGGACACCCGTTTCCGTTCGACCCGCGACGCGCATGCGGCCGGCATCGCCATGGTCCATCAGGAGCTGAGCGTCGCCCCTGATCTGTCGGTGGCCGAAAACGTCTTTCTCGGCACCCAGCCGACCAACCGCTTCGGCCTCGTACAGTGGCGGCGCATGGCGCGCGAGGCCGGCGAGCAGCTCGCCAAATTCGGCATCGACGTCGATCCAATGTCGCGGCTCGGCGACCTGCCGATCGGCATGCAGCAGTTGATCGAGATCGCCCGCGTCCTGTTCTCGGGCGCCCGCATTGTCATTCTCGACGAGCCGACCTCCGCCCTCTCGCCGCCTGAGGTCGAGCGCCTGTTCGCGACGCTGCGGCGGCTGCGCGACGAGGGTTGCGCCATCGTCTTCATCTCGCATTTCATCGAGGACATCCTGCGCGTCTCCGATACGGTGACGGTGTTCCGCAACGGGCGGAAAGTCGCCGAGACGGAATCCGCCGCGACCAGCAAGGCCGCGTTGATCGAAGCCATGATCGGCAAGGGCAGCGAGGCGCTGGGCGAGACCTATACCGACGACATCATGCTGCCGCCGCCAACCGATCGTCCGGCGGTGCTGAAGGCGGACGAGCTCACGCTCGCCCGCAGCCTGCAGGACGTCTCGTTCGAGGCCCGCGGCGGCGAAGTTTTGGGCATCTACGGCTTCATGGGCTGCGGGCAGCTCGAGCTGGCGCGAATCCTGTTCGGCAAGATCAAGCCCGACCGCGGCACGCTGATCGTGGGCGGCGAGCCCAAGACCTTCGCCAGCACCGCGGCGGCGCGGCGCGCCGGCGTCGCCTTTGTTCCCGAGAGCCGCCGCGCCATGCTGTTCCACCAGGAGCCGGTCTACAAGAACATCTCGATCAGCGTGCTGGGCCGGATCTCTGCCCTGTTGCTCAAGCCCGCACGCGAGCGCTCGATCGCTGCGCGCCAGGTCGAACAGTTGCAGATCAGGCCCGCAGCCGTCGAACTCGAACTCGGCATGCTGTCCGGCGGCAATCAGCAGAAGGTGGCGCTGGCGAAATGGCTGAGCTATCCGCCGCGCCTTTTGGTGCTGTGCGAGCCGACGCGCGGCATGGACGTCGGCGCCAAGAACGACGTCATCAACATCGTCAGAGATCTGCGCGCCAAGGGACTGGCCGTGATCGTGCTTTCGACCGAACCGGAGACGGTCCTGTCGCTTGCCGACCGCATCATCGTCCTCAAGCGCGGCGTAGTCGTGCGCGAATTCGCTCATGAGATGGTCAGCAAGGACCGCCTGCTGCAAGCGGCTTGAGGAGAACTTTGAATGGCAAGTGAAGGCGCGACAGTCCCGGCGGATCGCAAGCGGCCGCGCAGCGTCGGCAGGTTCCTGCGCTCGCAGATGCGCAACATCGCGCCGTTCCTGACGCTGATCTGCCTGACCGGCTTCTTTGCCGCCGCCAGTCCGTCGTTTGCGACGCTCGACAATTTCGGCAATATCCTGACCCAGGTCTCGGTGACCGGCATCATCGCCGTCGGCCTCACCTTCGTGATCCTGTGCGCCGAGATCGACCTGTCAATCGCCAGCATCGCCAATGTCACCGGCATCGCGGTCGCCTATTTCACGCTGCAGGAATCCTACGTGAACATCGCCAACGTCCCGATGCCCGGCTGGGCGGCGGTCATGCTGGCGCTCGCGCTCTGCGCCCTGCTCGGCGTCGTCAATGCGTTCGGGCTCACCGTGATCGGCATCCCCTCCTTCATCATGACGCTGGCGATGATGCAGATCGCCGCGGGCATTTCCGCGTTGCTGGTGCGCGGCCAGATCGCCTACAAGGTGCCCGACGTGATCACGACGCTCGGATCGGGATCGATCGGCGGCGTCCCTTGCATCGTGATCGTGGCCGCGCTGATGCTGCTCGCCGGCCATCTGGTGCTGACCTATACGCGCTTCGGCCGCTACGTTTACATGGTCGGCGGTAACCGCGAGGCGGCGGAATATTCCGGGCTCAACGTCAAGCTCATCCTCGGCAGCGTGATGGTGATCGCGGCGGTCTGCTCGGGGATCGGCGGCATGCTCGGCGTCGCCCATTTCGGCAGCGCGCAGCAGAACGAGTTCGACACCTATCTGCTCGACTCGATTGCCGCCGTCGTGGTCGGCGGCACCAGCCTGTTCGGCGGCCGCGGCGGCATCGGCAACACCGTCGTCGGCCTGTTCGTGCTCGGCGTCCTCAACAACGGCCTCGACCACGTCAACATCGACAGCTTCCTGAAGATCCTGATCCGGGGCCTGATCCTGCTCGCGGCGCTGGTGATCAACGTCTATGCGCAGCGGCTGCGGGAAAGGTCGGTTGATTGAAGGCGGCATCCAGGCCGTGAACCCAATCAACACTCGGGTTGCGCCAATGCGTCTCTCCCTGTGCGCGGGAGAGAAGAATCGCGAACGGGTGATGGGCCTGCCTCGCTAGGAGACAGACCCCTCAACCGCTTCTCTTGGGAAGAGAGAAGAGAGTCGCGTGTATCCTAGAATACCTTGTCCACCGGCAGGCCGAGCGCCATCGAGCCGGCGTATTGCGCCTGCGGGCCGGCCTGCAGCGGGTGGTAGCGGGCGGCCTGGATGTCGCGGAAGCGACGCTCCAGTCCGGTGGCACGGTAGAAGCCGGCGCCGCCGGCAAGTTCCATCGCAAGCTCCACGGTGGCAATGGCGTGGCGAGCGACGAGCGTACGGCCCGTCATCACCTGGTTGATGGTCTCGGCCGAAGGCGCATCAAGCCGCACCGCCGCCAGCATGTGTTCGCGGGCAAGGCGCGCACCAACCAATTCGGTGTCCATGCGGCCGGCGAGCTGGATCATGTGGTTATCGACCTTCTTCTTTTTAGCGACACCAACCGCGATGTCGCGGGCGCTCTCGGCGACGCCGAGATAGACCGAATAGATCAGCGGGAACGCGATGGTTGCGATGATCTGGAACAGCGGATGCCATTCGCCGGCCTTGCGCTTCACCGCAACGGCTGCTTCCGGCACCACATGGCCGTCGATCATGACGTCGTTGGAGCCGGTGCCGCGCATGCCGAGCGTGCGCCAGTTGTCCATCACCTTCACCTGCGGCGAGTTCATCGGCAAACCGAAGTGCAATACCTGCGCCGGTTCGCCTTCGCTCTCCAGCACGGCGGTGGTCATGAACAGGTTCGCCGCCGGCGAGCCGGAGGCAAACACCTTGCGCGCGGTGATGCGATAACCGCCGTCGACCTTCTCGGCCTTGCCGGAGCCGCCGATCCAGTCGCTGCCGCCGCTCGACAGCAAGAAGATGCGCTCGGCAGCGATGCGCTTGAGCAAGGGCTCGACGGGCGCCGCCTTCTGCACATTCCAGCGCCAGGCGGGAATCGCGACCTGATGGGTGTGCATGGAAAACGCCAGCGCGGTGGAGCCGCAATGCTGGCCGAGGATGCGCAGCATTTCGGCGAGCTCATCGATACTGGCGCCGCCGCCGCCAAGTTCGGTGGGCACGCCGGCCTCGACCAGGCCCGCTTCCTTCAGCGCGGCAAAATTCTCGGCGACGAACTGGTCCTCGTCAGTGGCAGTGGCGGCGCGCTCGGCGAAGATGGGGCCGAGCTCGCGGGCGATCTCGACGGGGCTGCGGTGCGTTGTCGCATCGACGGCACGTGCTGCGTTGCTGCTCATGGTGATCCCTCCATTCATTGGGACATTCGCGGGTACGCGAGATGTCTAATGCCCCGGAAACTAGGCCCGGGCGCAAGATCCCTCCAGTTCAGGAAGTGTACTGCCGCGGCGGCGATGCCCCGCAAGCAAAAGAGCCCACTGTAAACACTGGATTATTCGCTTCCATGTGGCCGCCGGCAGGCCAGAGCGGTATAGTATCTGTACTGCCCCCGCGCGTGCATGAGGAGATCCCCGTTGCCCGACAAAAGCGAACGCGGAAGCTATGGGCAGTTCTGCCCGGTGGCGATGGCGTCAGAGATCTTCTGCAACCGCTGGACCGCGCTGGTGCTGCGCGAATTGCTCTGCGGCACCACGCGCTTCAACGAACTGCGCCGCGGCGTGCCGCGGATGTCGCCGACACTGCTGTCGAAGCGGCTGAAGGAGCTGGAAGAGGCCGGCGTGATCGTCCCCGTGCCAACCAATCAGCACGGCGTGGTGGACTACAAGCTGACCGAAGCGGGCGAAGATCTGCGCGGCATCGTCATGGCGCTCGGCTTCTGGGGACAGCGCTGGGTCGAATCGACGCTGTCGCTGAAGAATCTCGATCCCGGGCTGTTGATGTGGGACATGCGGCGCAACCTGCAACCGACGCCGCTGCCGCCCCGCCGCACCACCATCAATTTCATCTATCCGGAGATGCGGCCCGACCGGAAATCATGGTGGCTGGTGGTCGATCGCGAGAAGGTCGACCTCTGCCTCACCGATCCCGGCTACGACGTCGACCTCTATGTCAGCTGCCCCCTGCGCTCCATGACTGCGGTGTGGATGGGCGTCGCCAAGCTCAACAGCGAAGTCGAGGCCGGCCGCATCAAGGTCACCGGCGATAGCTCGATCGCCAAATCGATGCAGCAATGGCTGGGACTTAGCCCCTTCGCGCAGGGGCAAAGGGCTGTGGTGTAGCTGGAAGCGGGCCGTTACGGTTAGGACCGGAGGGTCCTTCTTGTTCGGCTTATCCTGAGCCTGTTCGGCGGCCGCGGCGGCATCGGCAACACCGTCGTCGGCCTGTTCGTGCTCGGCGTCCTCAACAACGGCCTCGACCACGTCAACATCGACAGCTTCCTGAAGATCCTGATCCGGGGCCTGATCCTGCTCGCGGCGCTGGTGATCAACGTCTATGCGCAG